>JANRMB010000001.1:0-16999 GCA_033761985.1 Candidatus Sumerlaeia bacterium
CATAAACTCCCGGAACTTGGGATTCATCGGGCAGGCGGCTCCGGTGGGTTTGCCGTCGCTCAGCATTTGCAGGCAGTCAAGGTTGCACGCCACGAAGTTGGAGAAGCTCTCTCCACCGAAAACGCGGCCCACTCCCCAAGGATCCAACTGAACCTCAAAACCGGCGTCGAGGCTCATCTCCACGATTGTCTTCATGGTTTGTTTGTAGAAGTACTGATCGTTTTCATTGAAGGTATGCACCAGCAGGTTGAATCCGTGGCGGCGCAACTCGGCAAGATCCTTTTTTACGTGTTTGGGCATCCGATTGCCAAAATAGGAGCATCCGAATTTGTAGGTCATGTCGGCCTTCATGAGAGAAAATCTTTCTGAACCTTATAAGGATTTTTTTGTATCTGGGGAAGGCTTTTTTTCTGGATTCGACGAAGTGTCGGGGGCATTCTGATAAAGGGCCTGCTAAAACCAAGTTTTTCAGGCCCTCGCAATGATCATAAGGGGTAAAGATGGCGGAACAATACGTAGGTTATGAGTACCGCAGTCAACATTCCGGCCACGTCTCCCACCAAACCTGCGGCCACGGCGTGGCGAGTTTTGGTGATATTTACTGCACCAAAATAGACGGCTATGATGTAGAATGTTGTCTCCGTGCTACCCATCAGAACAGAAGCTAAAATACCGTTGTAGGAGTCCGGGCCATATTCCAAAAAGATGGAGTTCATGAATGCGCTGGCACCACTTCCGGAAAGGGGGCGCAGAATTGCCATGGGAAGAATTTCTGCGGGCATATAAATTTGCGAGGTGATCGGATTCACAAAATTTGAGAAGATTGAGAGCAGCCCAATATCTCTAAGCATGCCAATGGCCACAAGCATCGCGACAAGGTACGGCATAATTGTTACGGATATCTGGAAGCCTTCTTTTGCTCCTTCAATGAATACTTCATACACTTTCACCCCACGGTAAAATCCATAGAGTAGAATCGTGATCATGATAACTGGTACACCCCAGTTTGCGATCACCAAAAGAGCATCAGCAATCTGTTGCATGTTATTGTTCCTTTAGGATTTGTCCGAGTCGGTTGATTCGAGAGTTTTCTTTTTTGCATCCAAAGGTGGTGCGAATACTTTCATTCGTTCGAAAATCTTGCAGGCAAGAATGGCGAAGAAAGTCGAGGCACAGGTTGCCACCAACATGGCGGGCCAGAAGCTCAACAAATCCTTGGAACCAGTAGCAACTCGATAGGTGAGGATTGAGATGGGAATCAGCGTAACGCTTGAAGTGTTGATCGCCAAAAGCATGCATTGAGAATTACTGGCAACATCCTCGTATTCATTTACCTTTTGGAGTTCCTTCATCGCTTTGATTCCAAGTGGAGTTGCAGCATTCCCCAGCCCAAGCATATTTGCTGCAACGTTCATCACAATAGCTCCCATCGCTTCACTTTTTGGATCCACATTTGGGAAGATGAAGACCATGATGGGTTGCATTAGATTTGCCAATGCTTGAACTAAACCTGCGGCTTCCGCAATTTTCATCAAACCAAGCCAGAATGTCATAATTCCAATCAGCCCAATTGCCAGTGTAATTGCCGTCTCTGCCCATTTAGTGACGGATTCCGTGAGGTGTGCCATCCAACTTGTACCCTCAGCATAAACGATAGGGGCGAAGGTAAGTTCCGCAGAAGTGCCCAAGGAGATTGTTCCCTCGGAGTTGCTGGACTCCCCTACAGGGCGAATTGTGACTCCCGTTACGCTTACGGGATAACTAAGGCTTGCGGCCAAATTTTCAACCGAGGGAACCGCTTTGGAAAGATCGACGGCGTTAGTGAGGGAATCGGCGGCATCCTCAGGTGCCTCCAGTTTCCCACCGTCCAAAAGGAATAGATCACCATCGGCATCCTTGAGTTGATACGTCAAACGGAGGGCGTCGGAATAGGAAGTTTTATACTCCAGAGCCAATCCGGAAACCGTGATTTTCTCGCTCTTTTTGTCTTCTGGATCAACACGGCTGGAATTGAACGGCACTTCAATTTTCAACGGAATGGTAACCGGAAAAGCACTGGGGGAGAAGGTGACGGAATCTGAAAGCTTTTCAGAAGGAACGCCTTCCGGTGCATCCGCAATCACTTCGAGAATTTTGGGATCCGGAGTTTTTTGTAGGGGATCGTTTGTCACTTCACGCCAAGCGCCGTAAAGAATGGCGAGTGAGAGCAAACCGAGCCAAAGATAATTAAGCATGGGCTTTGTGCTTCTCCTGTGTGGGGGCTTGTTAGGTTTCCGTTGGGGAATTCAACCCTTTGAAAATCCCGTCAGGGAGTCGAGGAAATCTTTGGGAGGAAAGAGAAAAACTTTACTCCTCGCGCCATTCCACCATCCACCCGCGCAAGTCCACATGAAGGTAGGGTGTCCCCAAGTGGTCGGGCCCCTCAAAACGTGCACAGAGGCCGATGCCCCCTTGAAGGGATTGTTCGCGGAACACTCTCTTCACCGTTTCGGCTAGAACAGCGCTGTCTTCCACATCCATCTTGCCATCTTTATTGAGGTCATCCATGCGGAAATCCGCGTTCGAGTCCCAAATCAGCGCAAAGGCATCGCCGTATTGAAACCGCGTAAACTCGGCGAGCTTGATTCCCAGTGTTTCCATCCGAAGCCGTTCGTGGGGGGAGATGTATCCCCGGAGTATTCGGAGCCCTTCTGTGGTCCCCCGATCCGAATCCAACGCTGCTTCCAAAGCGTTGAGAAACCCGATCGCCTCAGGGTGCAACGCCACATACCGCGTCCCCTGTTGATCGGGGAGTGGAGCCGGGGAAAGAGTTTCCAAAGTGAATCCCCCTTGAAGAGGAACCCGTCCTGTTTCTGCGTTCACGGGATAGAAGGAGGTAGGCGCAGCGTAGGCCTGGGGATTCCGAGCAACGGGTGCAGGGGCCTTTTGATTTGGCACCGGGTAGATGCCGATCATCGTTCCAGAAAGAGACCCATCTCCCGCAGGATTGAACTCGAAAGGAAGAATCAGCCGGACGCCGCGGGTTTCCTCCGTTGCATCGGGAAGTAGGCGAGTAACAGTGATTTGCTGGATTCCGGTGGCATCCAGTGGAAACCAACGTACCTGAGTGGGCTGTTCATACTTCAGCAACCCATGGGTTGCCTCCCATCGGAGGCTTGCTCCAAGGTTGATTTGGAGTTGCTGGGCAGGCTCGGGAATTGGGGCGGGTTCCAACGGAAACTCCTCGAGTTCAAGGAGGTGGGATTCCTTGAGCGGGAGAAGTTGGGCGCTCGGTTGTTCCCGGGTTAGGACAATCCTATTCGTGGAGGGTGCGGCAAAGACTGGTCCGGTAAGGAAAAGGACGGCGAAGATTACGGCGGAACGAAAAAAGAGCATGGGGAACAGCGCGGGAGGGAAAAAATGGAATCCCCCCGACTGAAGCGGAGAAAAGTCGTTGCGACAATCACAAGTTCAAGGTTTTGCTTGTCGCACCTATTGAAAAGTGCGTGTTTTAGATGTCCCTACTCATGAGCGGGGAGATTTGGAGATACGAGCAGTTCATCCATGAGGATTCCCATGCGCCAATCTTTCCGGGCATTACGTCTGTTCCCGATTTTGAGCGTTTTCGCTTTCCAGCTTCTTGCTCCCGTGGCGGTTCAAGCACAGGATTTGGACGACGCTGAAAAGCAACGCGCGATTGAAACGTTATCCGCCGAGCTTCGGCTTTTCATCACGCAAAACCGCTTTCAGGAAGCTCTGGACAAGGCGGCTCAGCTGGAGACGCTCGATCCTCAAAATGCTTCCGCCAAAGTTTGGAAAGAATATGCTTCCCGCCAGATGAGCGGCCCTCAGGAATCGCGTCTGGAAAAACTTCTGGGTGTTGCCATCAGCAAGGAAGAGGTTATTGCGCCAGCTGCCGATGAACCGGGTCTCTCCTCCACTCCGGCGGAGACGGTTGTTGCCGCCAACGTTGAACCTCTCCCCACCACAACCGAACCTGGTGCCACACCCCAACCAGCGGATACTTCTTCCCAAACAACTCCTCCTGTTGCCTCCACTCCTGCTGACCCCCAAACACCCGCGGCTGCGCAAACTCCAGCTCCCGAGCCTGTAGCTCCCACACCTTCCCAAGCCACACCGCCCGCTCCTGCTCCGGTTTCTGCTTCCAGTTCTGGGAGCAACCTCTGGATGTATGTTGTTATCGGCGTGGTGCTGGCAGTGGTGATTGTGTTGGTGGGTTACTTTATGACCCGGAAAAAAGGTGAAGCCAAAGCCGCTGCTCCCGCCAAATCTTCTGCTCCAGCTAAAGCACCCGTCAGCACCGCCCGCATGGCTGCTGCACCCAGCCCCATCACCAAAGTTGGAGCCACCAAGGGCACTGCCGTGCATGATGCGATTACGCAGGTCCCCAACGACCAAAAAACCGGTCAGGAGGAATCCCGCACCAAGCCCGACTCCTACAAGGACGAAAGCTTCTCTCTTCAGGCCCCCACGTTCGGTTCCTCAGACCCCATTACCTCCTACGGCAACGATTCCAAAACCAATTCGGATATGCCCACCCGTGATCTCCAAACACGCGGCGATCAAGTTACCCGCGATCAAAACACCCAGAACGACCCCATCTCCTTCGCGGAAGGTGATGATGCTCTGTATCAATCCCTTGCCGAGGATGATCTCCCCGAAACCCTCGTTCTGAATAAGCCCAAAATGAATGATTCCAATTTGGAAGGTGATCAAGATCCGGAAGCACTTACCCTGGGCGGTATTGCTCTGGACACCAATGAGGAAACCAAGGCCCCGGCCCGGGCCTCTGCCAAGGACGACATCGAGGAAAGCACTGCCGAAATGTCCTTCGGCTCCATCATGTTCAATGATGAGGGGGAAACCAAAGGCACCTCCAAGCCAACCCAGGCAGCACCTTCACGGGAAAGGGATGAGGACGATTACAACGATGCCTCATTCAACTCCATGATGTTCGGTGGCTCCACGGAGACCAAATCTCCCGCTCAGAAGAAACGTGAAGAGTCTCGCCAAGGGCTTCCCCCCTCCAAACGTGAGGACTCCAAGCAAGGTCTTCCCGGCGGCAAAAAAGAAGAGTCTCGTCAAGGTCTTCCCCAAGCGAAGAAGGAAGATTCCAAGCAGGGACTCCCGGATAAGCAAACCCAGCGCATGGTTGTGAAAAATGAGGAAGAAGGCGAACAAACCTACTCATCCCTCATGTTCGATGGCGAAGAAACGGTGGCGCCCGGATTCGCCTCCCAGAAAATGACCAAAGAGAAACCCACGGCCGAACGTTCCTTCGATGAAGTGATGCTTGACGCGGGAGAGGAAACGGTGGCTCCCGGATTCGATATTGAAGACCTCAAGGATACCAAGCCTCTTCCCGGGATGGAAGATACGAAAAAGCTCGCTGATTCCCGCCAAAAACCCGATCTCAGCAAAGCCGACACAAAACCCCTCGATAAAGAGGCGGCGGAAAGCCCCGGGGGCGATGATGACGACGTCATCAAACTGTAAACTATCAATATGTCAGCGGGCCGGGAACATCTCCCGGCCCGTTGCTTTTCTTTGGGTTACTTGTCCCGCGGTGTAAACTCCACCACCAACGGCAGGTGATCGGCGATCTTGATCATATCCTCCCGCGAAACTCCCGGAGCAATCTGAACGCTTTCCGGAGTAATCTCAGGAGCCATATTGTTGTTGAAAATGATGTAGTCGAGTTGACGGGAAGGCTCTTCCGCCGGGTGGGTCAAAAACTCTTTCCCCGCCGTGGGATTGATGAGCTTCACCCGACCCGATGGAGCCAGAAAACCCGCCAGTTCGGGACTTTCCGGGTAGCTGTTGAAATCCCCAACCATGAGGAGATTCGCTTCGGGTCGTTCGTTCAGGAAGCGCTGAAACTGCCCCTTCAAAAAGTCATACTGCCCGGTCCGCATTGCGGCGTTGCGGTCTCCGCCCCCTGCTTTCAGGTGAACCCCGGTAAGTGTGAAAACGTATTCTTCGTTGGGAATCACATCCACGGCCCACATCCGTGTGTTGATGTTGCTCTGCTGGGCGGGTGTTCCATCCTCGTTCGTTTGCCCCACAACGGGGGTAAAAACATTCTTGTAGGAGTAGTGCACACCCAGGGGGATGCGACTCATCACCACCACGTTCATGTACCACGTGGGGCTTTCTGAGGCGGAAAAGTATTCGTAGTTCAGGTCTTCCAGATACTTCTCGGCAATTTGCCGGGCAAAGTTTTCACTTTCAAATTCCTGAAGAACTACAATATCCGCATTGATGGTGCGCAGGGCCTTGGCCAGTAAAACGGTCCGTTCCACCATGGCGGCATCAGGTTCATCTTCGCGGTCGTTTTCAATATAGGGATCATCATACTCATCCACAAAATGCTCCACATTCCAGGAAAGCAACCGGATGGGTTCGGTGCGGGTCGTGTATGAGTTGGGCAGCACTTTGCCCGGGGCAACGGTGCTGAGACTATTGGGTTTGGAAGGGCCAAGTGCGCAGCCCCCAAGGCAGAGCGCGCCCATCAGGGCGAGCAGGGTGGTGGAATGGTTGAACATTTTGCGGGGGTTTCCTCGTGAAAGGGTGCAACAGGCTGATTCCCCTGTTGCCCGGAAGGCAGAATCCGCCGGATGCTTTCTTCTCCGCAACGGCATTTTCCCGGAGTTCCCATCTGTGACGCCACCCCAGAAACCCATCATTCAGCAACTTCAGCGCGAGTGCCTCGCCGATACCGTCCGCGTTGCACTCTACAAGGACGCCATCCGTTTTCCCTCTGGCAAGGATGGTGTTCACTGGGTGGTTCATTACAAACGCCACGGCGTGGGAGTCATTCCCGTTTTGGAAGATGGTCGCCTGCTCCTCGGGTTGCACCATCGCTATACCACCAACGTTTGGGGATGGGAAATCGTGGCGGGGAGCATGGACCCCGGAGAATCCCCGGAGGAAACCGCCCACCGGGAACTCTTGGAGGAAACCTCCTGCTCCGCCGGTTCGCTCCAGTTTCTCTTTCAGTACAATCCTGCTCCAGGCCTGGGAGATGAAGTGTTCCACGCCTTTCTGGCGAAGGAACTCTGCCGGGAGGAATCCCTTTTGGATACCGATGAAATCCACGAAATCCGACCCTTCACTTGGGAGGAGATTGTGGCGCTCATCGAATCCGGCGAGATGAAGGATGGGTTTAGTATCACCCTACTCAGCTATGCCCGGGCTCGCGGATTGATCTAGCGCAGTGCTTTGCAGGAAGTAATACTCCACGTCCTTCACCGTTAGCACCACGCTCTGCGGCCACCGAACGGTTCCCTCCGGCTCAGGAAATCGAGAATCATGACCGTAGATCAACGGGGAATCGAATTGCGAGAAGTCGATGGGTAACGGCGAAAGCCCTCGGTTCTTTCTCTCCGGACCCAAGTACCACTTCCAAATCGGAGCCATGGAAAACGGGAACGACGAACCGTTGAGGGCCCCTGCGGGGAGCGCCTGCAACGCCGCTTCATTCTGTTGAATACACTCCGCGATGGGCGATGGCTCTCGAACTGCTGGATTCAACGCATACGTCGCCAGAAGCAGAACACTCCCCACCACGCGAACCACCACGGAGGGGCACAGCGATTCCAATCGCATCATCATCACTCCAAACCCCAGTGCCAATCCCGGCAGTAGTTGCACAAAATTCCGTTCAATCTTCCACGGGTACGCCATCCAGACCACAAACGGAAGCACGACTATCCAGCCCAGAAGCCACCGGAGTTTGATGCTCCCTGCTTCCGGGCGCACGCTGAACGATTTGTTCCAGAACACCGCCAAGCCGATCAGACCCGGAATCCCCACCCCGGACAAAATCCACCCCAGTGGAATGAGCGTATTCTTGAGCGAGTACCCCCGCACGCCATCGGTTAGCGGAGAAGCGGCAGAAAACTCCTGCAACACCTTCCCGCTCAAATGGCTTTTGTTCAAGTTGAAGAAGAGTTCCCCAAAGAAACTCCGAAACTCCGGATAAGCGTTGGCCAACACCACGTCCGCACCCAGAAGCGCCCCCTCCACCGCCATCAGGCACACCACCCCGCCACCAATCGCCAAGGCATATTCTTTCCCCTTCAATCTCCCCCAAAAGCCAACCAACAACGCCAACAGAAACGGAGCGACGTTATAGTGGCAAAACACCGAAAGAGCCGCCGCCACGCCGGCTGCAAAAAGCATCAGGGGGCGACGCTTTTCCTGAAGCAGAAGAAAAAAGCTCAGCAGCGCAAAAAACAGCATCGTTACCGGTGAAAGCACCGTGATCCCAAACTTCAGCAACAACGGCGTACAGGCCATCATCAATCCGGCATACCACCCCGCTCCCGCACCAAACAGACGGCTCCCGATTCCTTGAATCAATGCCACACACCCCACCGTCAGCGCCGCTAACAACAGCAGCGCCTTGCTGGCTGTAAGGGGAGTAACCACCCCCAGTAATGCCAAAAGCCCCACATGCACCGGTTTGGCCGCAAGAAACAACGTTCCACCTGTTTGGTGAATCTCCGCCGCCAATTCCGGGATGCTCTGCCCCGTAAGAACGCCCCTCACCCCAAGGGAGATGGTGTGCGCGGCGAGGAGAAAATGCCCTTCATCGTGAATCTGTATCGCTGCTTCCCCAAAATTCCATAGAAGCAGTACCACGGCCAGCAGATACGGGAGTGGAACAAGATAACGGTTTGGAAAAGAACCCGGATCTTCCGGCGGGGACGTCATCAGCGGCCAATCAATCGAGTTCGGGGTCGCTTCCCCATTGCTCAAACAAATCCTCGCCCACGTAGTTGATCATCATCGGATTGATCTTCGAGCCGCTGCGGTTGTTATCGAACATCGCAATCACCTGCGTCCGGGAACCCTGTTCAATATTGAAGATCAATCGCGAAGCGAGTTGTTGCGCCAAGTAAAGCCCGCGACCCGAGGAATCAAACAGCCCCTGCTGATTGAGTTGGCGTTCAATTTTGCCGAGAATAGTCTCTATCCTCAGATTCCCCGCATTATCCGAGACGGCAAATCCCACCCGATGGCGGTCAGACCCGAACTCAATCCGGATCTCTTCGTGGGGTTCCAAGCTCTCCATGGATTGAATCGTGTACTTCTCTTCACCCGCAGCGTTTCGGAAGGCGTGGAACAACGCGTTGTTTGTGATTTCCTCCAAAATCAGGCGAACATCATACAATTCGTGTACCTTGAATCCGCATGTGGCGAAGTGGTTAATCACCCGATCCACGGCTTTCACTTTGGATTCCAGATTCGCCACCTTGATGTTGTACATTTCCACCGTGGCGGCAAGATAACTGATCAACCCAAATCCTGAACGCGGGTTCTCCAAGGTGATCAGGAAGTGCAGGAAGTCCGACTCACTCAGATTCTGAGATTTGATGGTGGTCTGAAGAATCCCCCAATACCGAAGCGCCGTGATGTAATGTTCCAATTCCAAATCGGAGATCAGTCCCAACGGTTTTCGATGCCGGAACCCATGCAGCTCGGCCAAAAACGCCGTGGGACTTTCCAGCAAAGTGCGCACATCCAGCAATCCGTGGGTAAAGTGCGCCTCTTGAAAGAGGTCCAAAAACTCCTGAAGGTCGCATACCATGTGCACTTCGGACTTTGAACGCATCATGGCGTAGAAAGCGAGTTCCTGCTCCGGAAAGCGATCCAAACACAGGATTGAACGTTTCGTGCGTTCCCGGAGACCGGTGCTGGGCATCTTCATGACTCAGGGGTATCCATCGCAGGGGAGTCTCCGGCGGGTTGTGCTGAACGGTTCCCACCAATACGACTCATCACAAGCGCCAACTCAAACAAAATGTAGAGTGGAATGGTGCAGATCATCAAGGTTATGGGGTCGCCACCGGGTGTGACAATCGCCGCCACCACCATGATTCCCACAAAGATCATTTTTCTTTGCGCGGCAAGGGTCTCCACCGAAACAATCCCCAGTTTCGTCAGCAATAAAATCACCACCGGCAACTCAAACAACAACCCGAACCCGACAATCATGGTGAGCGCAAAACTGAGGTAGGATTTGATGTCGTTGAAGATCATCACTTCCTGCAACGCATAGACGCTCAAAAAGGAAATCATGCTGCTCAACAGAAAATAGGCGAACACCGCCCCGCAGGGAAACAACACCGCGGAAAGCAGAAACAGAGGCACCACCGCCCGGCGCTCCTGTTCCAACAATCCCGGCGCCACAAACGCATACAACTGAAATGCCACAAACGGCAGCGCCAGAATCACCCCGATGATCAACGCCGTTTTGAAGAAAATCATGAACGGATCCAAAGGGCGAAAGTAGCCCAACGAGGATTGCCCGTTTCCCCCACGGAAAACCGCCACAGGGGTTTGTTCCCCGTCCCGAACCAACTCCATCTGAAGGATGTTCGCCACCGTTTGTACCGTTCCGCTGGTGGCTGCATCAGCAACTGCTCCCCCCGTCTTCCATCCCTCCACGCGTAACACTTCGCCCCCCGGCCCCATAATCAACCGCAGAGTCCCCTCCGGATGAGCTTCCACCTTTCGGGCAAAACCCATCTGGTACGCTTGTTCAAAGGGGAGAATCAGCAGATGATTCACCGGCTTGGCCAGAAAGAATCCTCCCACCATCCCAACCAATACCGCCAGAACGGAATAGATCAGCCGGATCCGTAGCTCTTCCAAATGTTCCAGAATCGAGAGATTTTTTTCCTGATGTAACGCAGCGAGCGCGGGGAGGGACTGCTTGGCCACCGATAAAACCGCTCCGACAAACCGACTCGAAGGTGATGGAATTAACTGCTTTGGTGCCGCGCAGGGGTCTCTTCCACCGCCACTTCACGGGCAGCTACGTTCGGCTCTGCAGTAACCGCATCCTTGGCTTCCCGCAATACGGGCATTCCAGCCGCAGCGGGTTTCGCCTGAGCCTGTTTTCCTTTGCGATCTTCTTCTTCGGCCGATTCGTTTAGAGCCTCGCTGAATTTGCTGGAGGCATCCTTGAATTCACGAACCCCCTTACCGAGGGAACGAGCCAAAGCTGGGATGGATTTTGGGCCGAACAATATCAGGATAATCAGGAAAATCACGAGGATTTCCCACTGGTTCAGGCCGATGAATCCTACAAGGTGCGTTGTCGCGAGCATGTTGTGGTTTGCTCAACTTTCAAAAACTCAAGGAACAGGTACGCCCGGTTCCCTCCAACGTCAAGCTGACTTCGGACCCACCAGCCCCGGTTTGATCAGTGTCTTCTGCAAGGCAATTAATTCCGCAATCCCTTTGGAGCCCAATGAGATCATCGCTTGGTTCTGTTCCGGTGTGAAGGGTTTGCCCTCCGCCGTCCCTTGAATCTCCACAAAGGAGCCCGCACCCGTCATCACCAAGTTCATGTCCGTTTCTGCCTGGGAATCCTCCAGATAACAGAGATCAAGCACCGCCTGACCCTCCACTATCCCCACGCTAACCGCTGCAAGCCAATCGTGGATGTAGGATTTCTTTTGGGAAAGCTGCTGTTCTTCCAGAAGGCGTTCCACGGCAAGGGCAACCGCCACAAACCCTCCGGTGATGCACGCCGTGCGGGTGCCGCCATCGGCTTCAATAACGTCGCAGTCCACCAGAATCGTCCGTTCGCCCAAAGCCTCCAAATTGAAGATGGAACGCAGGCTTCGGCCAATCAGCCGTTGAATTTCCACGCTACGGCTGCTTTGTGTCCCCTTGGTAATGTCCCTCGGAATCCGTTGCGGGCTGCTGTAGGGGAGCATCGCATACTCCGCCGTCAGCCAACCCTTGCCTTTCCCCGCAAGCCATTTTGGGATGTTGGAATCCACCGAGGCGGCGCACAAAATCCGGTTGTTTCCCCAGCGAATTTCACAGGAGCCGTGGGCGTTTTTCAACACCCCGGGGATGATCTCCACCTTCCGAAGATCTTCCGGCTCGCGGCGGTCGATGCGCATCATGCTTCCACTCCCAGTTGGGCTTTAATCAGTTCTTGAACTTTTTGCGGGTTGGCTTTCCCACCGGTTTCCTTCATCACAATCCCCATCAATCCGCCAATCGCCTTCAGCTTCCCTTCGCGGATTTGCTCCACCATCTTCGGATTTTCGGAGATGACCTTCGCCACAATCGGATCCAGGGAGGAGTCATCCACCGGCTTCAAGCCCTGCTCTTCCACAATCACCGAGGGTGACTTCCCGGTTTCCACCATCAACGGATAAACCGTCTTGGCGATCTTCCCTGTAATAGCCCCAGTATCAATCAACTTCACCAACTCAGCCAGTTGCCCGGGCTTCACCACAAACTCCTTGATGGAAGCCTCAGAACCTTGGTCGTTCAGGGCACGCAACACCTCGGTCATCATCCAGTTGGCGATGGACTTGGCATTCGGATGAACGGCAACCGCCGATTCAAAATACGCCGCCAAATCCTTGTCTGCCGTCAAAATTCCGGCATCATACTCCGGAAGCTCAAACACCTGAATAAACCGCTGACGTTTCGCATTCGGAAGCTCTGGAAGTCCTGCTTTCAAAGCGGAGAGCTTTTCCTCGCTGATCGTAATCTCCACCAAGTCAGGATCGGGGAAATACCGGTAGTCGAACGCCGTCTCCTTGCTCCGCATGGAGCGCGTTTCTTCCTTCACCTCATCCCAAAGCCGCGTCTCACCGGCAATCCGTTTGCCCTCCAGCAGTAACTCCGTCTGGCGTTCAATTTCCGCATCAATGCACTTCATCACCGTGGTGATGCTGTTAAGGTTCTTGATCTCCACCTTCTGCCCAAGCGTTGTGGAACCCACCGGCCGCAGGGAGATATTCAACTCAAACCGCAAACGCCCTTCCTCCATCTTGCAGTCGGAAGCTTCCAGATACTCCAGAATCTGCTTGATCCCCTTCATAAACGCCTCGGCTTCCGCCTTGGTGCGGATATCCGGACGCGAGACAATCTCCAGCAGGGGAGTCCCCGCACGGTTGAGGTCAATCAACGTGTAGTCCACATGGGAACGACCCTCCGGGTGGATGTTCTTCCCGGCGTCCTCCTCCAAGTGGATGTTATCAATCCCGATTGGTTTGCGGGTGCCATCGGGGAGTTCAATCTCCAACACGCCATCCGTCCCCAGCGGTTGATATTGCTGACTGATCTGGTAGTTTTTCGGAAGATCGGGATAGTAGTAATTCTTCCGGTCAAAGTGGCAGGCCGCAGGGATTTTGCACTGAAGCGCCAACGCCACCAACAAAGAAAGATCAAAGGCCTTTTTATTCAAAACCGGAAGAGAGCCGGGAAGCCCCAAACAAACCGGGCATACCTGCGTGTTCGGTTCCTGACCAAAATGCGTGCTGCATCCGCACCAGACTTTGCTGTGCGTCAAAAGCTCGGTGTGGACTTCGAAGCCCATCACGGGTTCGTACTGGGTGGTCATCGCGAATAAACCCCTGCGGAAAAGCTCCCGATTCTACTCGGTGGCACTGGGAAAGTGGTGTATTCAGCAGAGGGGCGAAGGGTGAGTCAAGGGTTCTGCTCGCCTCGGTTTATTCTTGCCAAACAGAATCCGGGCTTTCCTCCCGATAACTTTCCTCTTCATCCTCCCCGTATGCTCCCTGCAGGTACAGCCCTCGAGACTCATCATACTCCAACCGAAGCACTTCGCCCACCGGAAACCGCTGCAACACCTCCGACAGCTTGGTCAGCAAATCCGCCGCAGAAGACTCGCACTCCTCGCCCCACCAATACCGGGCAATCGGCGACTGAATAAAATTCTGATAGGAGGAAATCATGTCTTCATCCCGCACAATCGCAAGCGTAGTGGCCAACCGGGTGTTCGCTCCCAAAAATGCCCGCTTACCATTCTTTCCACAACATCCCTCAGCGGAAGGGAAAGGAGAAATAGTGAGCAACTCATTCCCCTCCACCAAGAGAACATCTCCCGGAGATTTGAACTCCTCAAACAAAGGTTGGGAAAGAGGGCGAAGAACGCGCATGGGAAAAACCTCATCAGCCGAAGGTGACTCCACCCCACACCGCCGGCGTATACAGGTCAACTGGTATTTTGGCATGCCAAACAAATAGGCGGATTGCCATTTTATTGATGGCTAATCCTTATCCACTTTCGACACACCCGCCAGTATGCGCTCTGTAATCTCAATTTTTCACCCCAATCCCTGAATCACCTCCACAAATTTCCGCGCTGCGGATACGTGGGCCTCCGGTGTGATTCCGTGACCCAGATTGGCGATGAAGCCGCGTTTGTAGTCGAAGCCTTCCAGCATTCGTAATGTCTGATCCTCCACCCGCTCGGGTACCAACAACACCATGGGATCCAAGTTTCCCTGCAACGCCTGATGATGGGGAGTCCGCGCCCGCGCCTCCGAAAGCCGGAACGTCCACTCCACGGATAGTACATCCGCACCGCTTGCAGATTGATACCCCAGAACATCGGCCCCCCCACGGGAGAAGTTGATCACTGGAACCCCCGGACACGCCGCGCGGAACCGTTCAATCACCGCTTTTTCGTAAGGCAACGCAAACTCTTCCAAGTCTCCGGGAGAGAATGCATACGCGAGCGATTCAAACAATTGCACGGCATCGGCTCCTCCGTCCTGCACTTGGGTGATGAGATAACTGCTCACCGTTTCAACCAAACGCCTGAGCATCGTGTGTGCAAGCGTCGGGTTTTGTAAAAGCAGGCGCTTGAGGTGATCGAGGTTTTTGGTCATTTTGCCTTCCACCGCATAGCCGAGTAGTGTGAGTGGAGCCCCGGCAAAACCCAGAATGGCGGTTTCGGGGTGGGCGCGTTCGCGGAGCATTCGCAGGTTGGCGCAAACGGCCGGGTTTTGAAACTGGTGGGGGAGAAACTTCTCCGCACGGGCTTCATCTCGAGGGGTGATGAGAATTTGCGGCCCTCCGTGATCCGGGAATTCCACCGGTAATCCCATGGCTTCCAGGGGGATTAAAATGTCGTTGAAGATAATCAGCGCGTCCACTCCGAGCAAATCTTGGGGGAGTAGGCTCGCCCGGGTGCAAACCTCAGCGTTGAAGCATAAATCCTTGAAGCTATGGGTTTTACGGATTTCCATGTATTGGGGCATGTAGCGCCCCGCTTGCCGCATAATCCAAACGGGAGGGCGATCGACTTCAAGACCCTTCGCCGCCCGAAGAAATCGTTCGCGTTTGGAGAGTGTGGAAAAAGACATCAAAGACTACCGCCGGAAAAAGTACAGAACTCTAACGCTTCCCCACTGGTTCGTGAAAAGGAAAAACACCATGCGGCATAACGTTTGCCCACTCTGCTTTCGTTAGCTTTTCATTTTTTTCTATTTGCTTCACCGAGGCCTTCAAACATGACGCAACTTCAAGGTCCGCCATCCATCAAGATTCTTGTGGCCACCATGTCTGGTAACGCTCGGGAGTGCGCCCGGGAGGCAGCCCGTACGTTTACTCGTGAATTGGGTGCACAGGTGGAGCTGGTGGAAATTGAGGGGTATTCTGCCAAACAACTTCTGAAGGAGAAGGGGCCCGTTCTGGTTTGTACGTCCACTTTTGGGAACGGGGAACCCCCGGATTGCGCTTATGGTTTTTGGGAAACGCTTCTCCACCCCAAGTACCCTCCACTCACTCATTTGCACTATTCGGTTCTGGCGCTGGGTGATTCCACTTACCCGAAGTTCTGCCTTTTCGGGAAGGAACTCGACGATCGGTTGCGTCGACTGGGAGCCCACAGCATTGCCCCGCAAATCAGTTGCGATGTGGATTACGAGGAGCCCTGCGCCACATGGATTGAGGCGTGTGTGAAGGGGTTGCGGAAAAAGTAATTTTTCACATCGATATTTAGGATGGCGACGATGGGGAATTCACAAAGATGAACAGGATGAACAGGATAAGGTGCTAGGTCAGACAGACCCCAGTTCACAAGTAACGATGACGGCATCAGGAAAATCCAGCGCCAACGGCGCGGCCTCATACCAGCCCAGGCCATCGGCCTAGGTAACCAAAGCACCCATGAAAACCGAGGGCCAACGGTCCGGCCTCATGGATTAAACAAACAAACGCCCCGCCGAAGAATTCTTCGGCGGGGCGATGCGTAATTGCGTTTTTCGGAGACTTATCGGGTTCCGTAGGCGATTACCGTTTGTTCACGGTAGATACCCAGAATCGTGAAGTGCTCAATATCCGCATGGTGAAGTTCGCGAATCCCGCCGTTCAGCATGGCTTCCTTGAGGGAGTCATCCTGCCAGGCAACGCTGAGGAATGCAAAATAGGGAACAACCTGTTTGGAGGTTGCGCGCCCGGATTGCAGAGTGGTTTTGGACTCGCCGGAATTTTGTTCGTGCATCAGGGGCACTTTCGTTTGCTCAAAGATGAGGCCCGCAGGAGCCATCACTGGAGCTTTGCCGCCCAATGCATTACATCCTGTGAAGAGGACGACAGCAATAAGCGCAAGGAGTGAAGCTTTCATGCTTATTCACCACGAGCGATGGTAGTGTACTTTTGATAGATGCCGACGTAGTTTTTGTAGTTGTAATCCACGTGGCGAACATTTTTGATGTTGCCGTTTTGAGCAGCGGTTTGAAGGCTGGCATCGCCAAGGGCCACAAGGCCAACGATGGAGATGGAGCTGGCTTCGCCAGAACGGGAACCCACTTCACCAGTTGTTTGGTCGGGGAAGAGAGGTGCATTGTAATCAGTGTAAAGAATACCCATTGGGGGTTGAACGGGAGCCACAAGGCATCCGCTCAGGAATGTCGTGGCCAATACGGCAACGGTGGCGGTGATGAACGCAGAACGTTTCATGGGGTGAAAAGACCTTTCGTTGAAAGTAGATTCTAATAACGCAAAGGTTTTATGGAGCCGCAAGTCTTTTGTGAAGTCTTGCCCGGGGATGAAATTCGTGATTTGGATGATTCGGGACATGAGTAACCCCTCGGTCTCTGCACATAGGTAACGCTTTTCGCTAACTTATCGCCCTTCCCATTTGCCGCAAATCCTACGGCTAGTTTATCGTTTTTTCACGTCGTTGGAATTACGAGACTTACAACGG
>JANRMB010000002.1:0-7329 GCA_033761985.1 Candidatus Sumerlaeia bacterium
AGCTTGACCACAGCGATGCGGCTTCCATCCGTCATCCGGGCAGCACGTTGGAAGTAGGTGATGGCGTTGTTGAAATCCTTGGCTTCAAGGCGCAGATCACCAAGTTCTTCCAACGTGGTGCGGTCGCCTTTTCCTGCTTCCAATTCCCGCTTAAGAAACTCAAAGCGTTGTTCTCCCAGAGCCTCCTCCACCTCCCGGCGAAGTGAGCGGTTTCCTTCATGTTGTGGATCGAGGAGTTCCAATTGCTTCATCAGTTCGGCAGCATCAACAGCGCAGTGCCCTGCAATCGCTTTAGGAATGGCCAAGCGCAAAAGGATGCCGTTTTTCTCGATTGATTCCGGTGTGTCGGCGTAGCTTTTGAGGATTTGCTGGATGAATCGTTGAGCACTGGGGTAGTCGTCCAGCGCAAGATAGGCTTGGGCCAGAGAACGATCGATTTCTTCGGTTTCCTCGCCACCATTGGAAAGATAAAGGGAGAAGCTGTGAATCATCTCGGTGAATTGGCCGAGATCGCGGTACATCAGTCCCACGGTACGGAGAGTGTTAAGGTGGTGGGGGCTGCGTCGAAGGATTTTCTGGGCTCCTTCACGAATGGCGCCTTCGCGATTGAGGGAAGAACGTTCGGCCATGCGCTGCACTGTTTCGAGGGCATCGTCAAAGAGTCCTTCTGCCACTTGCAAGTCAGCCAAGTAACTCAGAAGTGTATAGCCGCCTTCGGGGAGTTGTTGAAAGGCGAGCTTGATGGTGGAGATAACGTCGCGGCGGGCCTCTGGATTGTGGCGAAGAATGAGGTCGCCCTGAGCAACCGCACGATCGAGGTGGTGGGAGGTGATGAGGCGACGGAGAGAATCGAGGAGGAGGGGAAGATTCCGTGGCTCGGCTTTGCAGCGTTCGAGAAGTTCGGCGAGTTCTTCGGTGAATTCCACTTTTTCGATCCGTTTGAGGAAGTTCTGGAGGGAATCGTTCTCTTCGGGCGTTGGGGACTTTTCCAAAGCTACTTGGATCACGTTACGGGCTTCCACCAGTTCCTTGCGCTCGATGAGCATCTTCGCCAGCATCTGGAGCATGGCGACGGTTGCCTTGGGTTTCTTGACCAAGGGGCGAAGGGCATTGATGGCTTCCTCGGTTTTACCGTTGCCGTTGAGAACTTCGGCAAATTGCACCCGGAATTCCAGATCATCGGGGAATTCCTGAACCATGACGGAAAGGATGTCCTCCATCCGGCGAGTCATCTCGGCTTGTTGTAGAAGTTCCAGGAGTTCCTGTCCGCGTTTCTTTTGGGAGGGATCCAGGGAATAGGATTGGTCGAGCCAACGGATTTGCTGGTCTTTGCGGGCCATGCGTTTGGCGTGATCGGCGAGAATGTTGATGGCCTCAAGATGCTTATCATCCTCGGCCAAAACACGGCGAAGCACGGCATCGGAACGGCGCATGGGGATGCCTTCCTCGCGAGCAAGTTTGCGGGCCACGGTGATGACGTCTTTGAGGCGGCCGGCCTCGAGGAGAAGAATAGCGTATTTTTCCAAGGCATCGATGTTGGATTCATCGACTCCATGTTCATCGAGAATCGCCAAGGCGAGGGCAAACTTCTTCTGTTCCAGAAGTTCATCGGTGTAGGCGTCCCGCAGTTGCGAATCGTTGGGGAATTGTACGTAGAGGTCCTTCAGGTATTGGAGATAGTTTTCCTTGTGGTTTTCCTCATGAGCGAGTTGGCAAAGAACTTCGAGCAGTTCCGCTTTGCGCTCTCCTTGTTCGTAATAGGCCTTGAGGCGTTTGGAGACTTCACCCCGTTGACCGCGTTTGAAGAGTTCGATACTGACGCTGCAAAGGAGAGCATCTTGACCCGGGCGCCAAAGCAGGGCGAGTCGGGAGACCGTAAGGGCTGCACTACCCATGTTTCGCTGGTCAAAGCGTTTGACGAGCGATTGCCAGAGCCAACGGTTGAAGAATTCAAAACCAAGGAGGAGCCCACCGGAAAGCAGTCCACTCCCCAAGGCAATCAACCATGTCATAATGTTCACGACTTCCAGCGAAGCGTGAAGACAGAAGCCCACGGTGAACCCAATGGAAAACCCACCTGCAGCGATGGACAAAAAGGGGCGAGTTTTGGCGGTTTGGCTGAGGGTAAGAAAATACGCCAGCAAAACGGCACCGGCTTGAATGGCGGCCAGTTGAGCAAAGAAGAGGGCGGTTTCACCATCCTTCACATTGAACTGTTGAAGGATAAAGTTCTGAAGTCCACGATCACCCCCGTAATAGCGTAGAAGAACAAGGGACACCGAAAAAGACAAAATCAGGGAAAGCCAGAGAATTCCAAGGGCTATAACGCGGCGGATGGGCATGGGCGCTTCCTTCCATTAGGGGTGAAGGTGCATAAGTTGGACGGTATGGGAACCGGAATAGTATCGATCCCTTAGGGGCGTTTCGACAATTGCAACTTCCGTGAAATCAGCCCTTGATGCATGTGTGCATCAAGATGAAACCCAAAAGCCGCAATTCCTCCCTCCGATCGCCCCCAATTACAATCTACGGCAATTACCAAACCGATTGAGGCTTAGATGCGTTCCAATCGGAAAAGCGCAAAACCATCGGTATCGTGGCGATGAGGATACAAACGAAGATCACCGGATTTGGTAATCATCGTGGGATCGGGGACCTCCGACTCGGTGAAGGGTCGGCGTTGGAAATCGGGGTGGGCAGCGAGGAAACGTTCCACCTGATCCTCATTTTCTTCCCGGAGGAAGCTGCAGGTACAATAGGCCAGAAGCCCGCCTTTGCGCACGACCGGCGCATAGGTGGTGAGGAGTTCCTGCTGCGCTTTGAGAACTTGTCCCAATTGCTGGGGATTGAGGCGAAGCTTTAGTTCTGGGGAGCGACGCAATGTTCCAAGGCCGCTGCAGGGCGCATCGATCAGAAGCAAATCCAAGGAATTCTTCAGTCGAGTGAGATCGGGGAAGCGCGAGAGACCATTCGCCTCGAAATCCGGCTCCAGTGGTTTGGCGATCTTAACCCCGGCGGTTTTGCATCGTTCCACTCCGTTAACCAGACGACGAGGAACTTTGTCGTGAAGGAGGATTTCTCCCCGGTTTTCCATCAGCGCCGCCAAGTGCAACGACTTGCCGCCACCACCGGCACAGACGTCGAGGACTCGTATCCCGGGGCGAACGTTCAACAGAGTGGAAATGAGTTGTGAGCCGATATCCTGAAATTCCCAAAGGCCATCCTGTTCCCCCGGAAGAGCGCCATGGGCCACCCGGCGGGCTAGGATCAACCCATCGGAGACAACATCTGACTCCAGAACATCGAGAGACGGAGCATCCTCACGCAGGAGTTGTAGGTAGTCTTCGCGGCTGATTTTGAGAGTGTTGACTCGAATGGCAACCGGTGCGGTTTGAAGCAAAGATTGATAAAAAGAGGGGTGTTCGGTAATCGGAATTCCGTAGGCTAACAATCCCATCAACCACTGCGGAACGCTGTATTGGTGTTCTGCGGAGTTGGGTTGATTCCGTTTGGGTTGGGTTCTCAGGCGAGTGGACGTATCCCGGGTGCGTTCCAGAACTCGAGTTACCCATTCTCCCTGATGCCAGCTTTCGTTGAGTGTCCAATCGCGGAGAAATGTTTCCTCAACAAACCCCCAGAAGGGAGGTTGATCGGGATCCTCGGGCGTTAGTTCATCGGCGGCGAGGGCCACACGAAGGGAATCAATCCAACGGTCGAGGGGCTTCTCCTCGAATTTTGGGGTACGATTCGACCATGGAGCGGGGTTGTCGGCCGCTTTGGCGACGGTGGCTTTCACCGTGGGGGATTTCCAGGGGCTTGAGGAAGTGGTGGCCTTGCGGGGCGGAGCTGCAGGCTTTTGTGGTTCGGGTTTGGGGAGTTGTTGCCAGCAGGCCAATGCCTCAGGATCACCGGAGGGGAAGCCGATGGCGGGCGATACCCACTCGTGCCAGGGAGCGTTTTCCAGCGATTGGCGAATGGCTTCGTCGTAACGGATCAGGTGGCGAAGGGTTTGGTAGAAAGCTTCGGAAATAAAGCGGCGGTCGTGGCTTCCGAGAAAGCTGCGTTGCTTCAGGAACTTGGCCAGGGCGCGATCCGCCGGGGCTACGTGATTTCGGAACTCGTGAAGGAGTTCGGCGGTAATGTCAACAAGTGCTCGTGGGTGCATAGTGGGGAGAGTGGTAGGCGAACACAGGGTGGATGCCAAGCGTTGTTTGCTTGCTCTTTTCAGTGGTTTGGCGGTTGTTCAATTCAGGAGCGAACGATTGATGAACAGCGGCAATTTGTTGAATCGATTTGTGGTGGGACTTTGGGCATTTCCCCTATTTCTGGGAATGGGTGCGGAGCCGGCGCTATTATGGGCACAACAGCCAATAAATCAAGGATTGGAGGACACCGCCCTCCCCGCCGAGGAGGAACGTTTTGTCATTCGGGGAACGGCGATGGGGCCTTCGGGGCCGGCGGAAAATGTGCGCGTGTTTCTCGAGCTAAGGCTGTCGGGTGATCGCCTGCCAAGTGTTTTTCAGGAAGCACGAACAGATGTTCAGGGGGAATTCACTTTCGATTTGAGTGCGGTTTCAGGAACGGACTATGCCGTGGAATTCTACACTGACAGTTACCGTTTCCAAATGGCTCGGCACTTCAAACGCCTCAACCGTTTCGAGTTACCGTATCAGTTTCAGCTTTCTCTTTCTCCGGGGGTGGTTCTGCGGGGTGTGGTAGTGGATGAAGAGGGAAATCCGGTGGATGGCGTAACCATCAGCGGGAAAGAGTTGGTACCCAAGAAAACAAATCGTAAAGGTGAGTTTGAGGTAACGGGCGTTGCACCGGGTTATCACGAAGTTCAATTCCGGAAGGAAGGTTATGCAGACCTGTTGGAGATTGTGGAGGAAGAGAACCCCGGCGTGGTGGAAGGGATGCGATTGGTGATGCCGAGCGCCGAAAAGTTTGTGGGTCGAGTGGTGGACTGGATGGGGAATCCCGTGGCTGAGGCGCGTGTAGTGTATCAAAAGCCCGAAGCATTCAAAGAAGCCAAAACCAATCGGGACGGTGAGTTTGAAATCAAAAGCATTCCAAAAGGCGATGAAGTGGTGCTGAAGGTCTTCAGCGGATCGGCTCCCGAATGGGAATCCCCCTTATCCGAAGTGGAATCTTCCTCCGAGGAAGAGAAGGCTCTCATCCGATTGGATGCTCCGGCTTATGTACGCGGAAAAGTTCTCTTAAACGAAAACACACCGGCTGCATCTTCCATGGTCAACGCCTTCGATCTGGAAAGCGGGAACTTCCTGAGAACGGCATTCGCCGATAGCGAGGGGATGTTTTTGCTGGGTCCATTCCGCACAAATCAAATTGTTCGTTTGCAAGTGGAGGGGCCCACGCTTCGGCAGGAATTTGCCATCGCTGACGTGGATGTTCAGCACGACGCGGCTTCGGGTTCCATCAGCGCATCGATTGATCGATTCGAATCGGAGTTTGATACCAAATTCCAAGGGACATTGAAGGGAACCAAACTGGAATGGAGCCGCATGGATACAGGTGTTGGTGGGCTTCCCGGCGAGGTTAAATATTCGGGGACACTTGATCCTTCCGGGAAAATGATTCAGGGGACGGTGGAGATTCCGTTGTTGGAAGTTACGGGTACCTTTGAATTACAAGCTCGGGGAATCGCCGATGATTCTCTTTCCGGAACCTGGGTTCTTCGTGAACGGTATGAGAAGCCCAAAAGCTGCTTCACGCGTGAAGTATTGGAAGTTGCGTTGCCGAAACTCCCCGGAGAATTGGCTCAGAGGATCATCATCGGCAAAGGGAGCAGCATCAGTGGTCAGGCTCTTAATGCAGAAGGGAAGCCCATTCAAAGCGGTCGCGTGGCCTTGGTGGAATGGGATAAAGACCCCAATTTTGCCATGGTGGAAGAGATCAGACTGGACGGGAAGTTTGAGTTTACCTGTGTCCCCGAAGGGGATTTCCGCATCACCGCCATGGATGAGGAAACGGGCGAGGAGACAGAGCGCTTCTATGTGAAAAGTGGCTCGAAAGATGTCCTATTGTTGACCGGTAGCGACGAATCGTCGCGTGTGACTTTTACTCCCAAACAAGCAGAATAATCCACATTTATGAAGCTCTCCCCCACCGCATGGCTGATTCAACAACTGGAAAACAGCCCCAACAAATGGTTTCAGCATTCACCCGAAGAATGGAAAACCTTTCCGTCTCCCCAACGTTCAAACGTTTTCAACGCTGGGGATTTGGAAGAGTGGGGAGATTTTTTGGAGTCGGCAAAAGCCCCTGAAGCGGTACTGGAAAACTGGAGGCGATTGAGTCACCCTGAGGCGGTATGCGTGGTGGCGGGTCAGCAGGCGGGATTGATGGGGGGACCGCTCTACACGGCTTGGAAATCACTTTCAGCACTTCAGTGGGCTCGCCGTTTGGAGCGAGCCTGGAAAAAGCCCGTGATTACCGTGTTTTGGGTGGCTTCCGATGATCATGACTTTGAGGAAGTTTCCACGGTAAACGCCGTGGTGGAGGGAAAACTCCACTCCAGAAGTTGGCCGGAACTCAATACGCAACCCGGGCATTCGGTCGGCCAACTCCCCGTGGATGCATCCTATTTCGCTGATATGGAGTTTAATTATTCACCGGTTCCCACGAATAACCAAACTTTGGAGCAGCACTTTCTGGAGCAGTATTTTGCTCTATTCGGGGAGTTGGGCATCGTTCCCATTTCTCCACGCTTGGGCTTTCTTCGGAAGGCGAGTTCGCATTTGCTGTTGAATGAGTTGGGGGACGGAGGAAGAGGGACACAGCTTTTAGTGGAGAATTTTTCCAAGCTTGAAGAAGAGGGATTGGATGGCGCAGGGATTCAGCGAAAGGGGACGGAGATCAACTTCTTCTGGCATCGTGCCGAGGGGCGATGTCGATTGGAGCGTGTGTGGGAGTCCGATGAGATTCAGGCGATTTCTCCTCTTTCAGGGAAGACTGTGTGGCGTGGTAGCCGTATTGATTTGGAAGGTATTGTTCATCAACAACCGGAGTTATTCAGTCCTAATGCGGCGATGCGGCCGTTGGTACAGGACTTGGCGCTCCCCACTGCCGCCTTTATTGGCGGACCAAGCGAGTTGATTTACCACGGGCAAATCGCCCCTCTTTACGCGCTTCATAACGTTCATAGACCGCTTCTTGTTCCCAGAACATCGCTCACGCTGGTGCCGCCGCGAGTGAGTCGTTACCTGCGAAAAATGGAACTCAACACAACCGATGTCCTGAATCAAGACCCCGACGAAGTACAATTGGCCATCAGCAGAAAAACAGATACGGAATCGGCGCTGCAGCGCC
>JANRMB010000003.1:0-18046 GCA_033761985.1 Candidatus Sumerlaeia bacterium
GCCAGTTGCTCGTTCGTGCAAACGGTTTAGAGAGGCACCGCATCGGGTGCCGCCAATTCCTTGCATAAATCGCATAGCGAATCATCGATGTTCCCCCGTTACCTTTGATTCCCCTCGTCCCTCGCCAATCTCACCTCGTCCCTCGCCAACCCCATTTACCCATCTATCCCCTTGAACTCTTTGTTTTGAGGCGCTCAGGTTGCCTTCCCTCGAACTTCCTGAACGATGCCTTTGTTCACCGGTTCGCCCAGCATCCCTGGGCAGTCTTCCGCAGACGGCGTGTTCTGGTTGAAGGAATTCTTATCTTCTGAATCAGTTGGTCTTTATTGTGAAACGATTCGCTCCCTTCGTTAGTGGTATTCTGGCTGTGGTCGCCGGTATGCTGATACCCGGCATAATCGACGCCCATGAGGATGGCCACACCATCAATCAGTATGACCTGAAGATGGGGTTCAACGATCTCGACTTTACCAAGGGGCTGGGGGTTGAACCATGGCTCAATGACCTCGAGGTGGAATCGCGTCCACAACCGGCTCAGGGGCTCGGGGGACGGTTGGTTTTTCTGGCACCCGGCCACGGCAGAACGTTCAACGAAAGCACGCTTGTTTGGGGGTGGCAGCGCAATACGGTAGGCTATGGCGAAAAGGAAGATTTGATTACTCCCCGTATTACAAATCGATGGGTTGCAGAGTACTTTGAAAATGCCGGTGCCAACGTTTTTGTCTCGCGTGAAAGAGATGAACAACTCAACGAATTGATTCTTGATGAATCCGATGCGTCCAAGGTTGTTACTACGGGGAGTTGGGAGCAGCTCTCACCCGCCGATGCAAAACAAACCACCGCCTTACGGACTCCCAGTGACTCAGGGGCCGAAATCACGTGGTTTGCTGATATCCCCGAAAAGGGGAAGTATGGTCTGCGCATTTGGTATCCAGCGCAAAACGATGCCGAGACTTCTGCCACGTTGATCATTCACACCGCCGCCGGGGATGTTCGTGCAAAACTCAACCAACGCCGTAATGGAGCCCGGTGGTTTTGGATCGATGATTTTGTGTTTCCGGAAGGGAACGTTCCGATTGCAACATTGGTTGCCGACTCAACGCAGGCTGGGAGTTTTCTCTACGCTGATGGAATCCGCCTTGGCGGGGGCATGGGAGATTACGATGGCGGCAGGGGAGTGAGCGGTTTGCCGCGCTGGGAGGAGTACTCCAAGTCCTGGGCTATCACCTATGGCGCTCCCGCTGAGGTATGGGATCAGTTTGTTCAAGGCTCGGATTTTGGCATTCGTCGGAGTCTGGCATTTTGGTCGGGAGCGGACATCTATATCGAACTGCATTCGAATGCCGATGCAACCGGAGCGGGAACTCAAACAGGGACACTGACGTTCTGGTCTATTTCCGAATCAGAGCAACAACGCACCCAGTTCAGGGATCTTCACAACCGAATGATCACCGATCTTAAGGCACGATGGATGAGCAATTGGCGCGATGCGGGTTTCTTGAATGATTCCGTAACCGCCACAGCGCTCCCTTCCGTTCTGGTTGAAATGGCCTTCCACGATCGCACGTCCCCCGATCTCGACAGCCTGCTCGATCCGGATTTTCGGCGCGTCATGGCCCGGTCCATTTATGAGGGTTCCATTCCCATCATCCGAGGGGATGATCAGGGAATTGCCCTGCCGGAACCTCCGGAAGGTTTTGCGGTTCAGAATCGTGGTGGCGGCGAAGTATTACTCTCTTGGAAGGCACCTTCCATTGGGCCTGCACCAGAGAGCTATACGCTGTACCGCAGTCTGGATGGTCTGGCGTTTGATCTTGGGCAACCCGTGGGAAACGTTACCCACACAACGCTGGAAGGGTTTGAAGCAGGTGATGAAGTTTACTTTCAACTGCGGGCCACAAACGCCGGGGGACGCAGCTTCCCAACAGAAACACTTGGTGTTCGAGTCGGCGATCCCGCCGAATCCCCTATGCTCATCATCAACGGTTTCGACCGACTGGATCGATTGGTTCAAGAACCAGATAATCCCCGGAATTTTGTTGTTCAACACATTCAAGCTTTTGGCAAAGCTGATCCCACAATCGCCATAGATAGTGCGGCAAACGATGCCTTTGGGAACGGACAATTTACCACGGACGAGTATGAAAACATAAACTGGATTCTTGGTCTTGAACACTTGGAGGATCAAACCTTCTCACCATCGGAGCAGGAGATTCTGCGTAACTTTATTCAAAGCTCAACTCTTCAAAGCCCGCCTCAGAAAAAGACTCTCTTCATTTCAGGCGCGAACATAGTTGATGATCTAATCACAAACGGCACAACACAGGAAGCCGACTTTGCGAAGAGTGTGTTGAATATTGATAGTGCGGGTCAGCGCACCGCATCGAAAACGGCCACCGGAGTACCCGGTGATTTGTTCAATGGGCTTTCCTTCACTCTGAGCGGATTGGGCGAAAAACCCTACAACGTGATGCAGGCCGATGTTTACCAGGAATCACTTTTTGGGCGCAGCGTCTTGGAATGGCCAGGGGGTGGCTCTGCTGCGATTGCCTACGGCAACGGGCCTCACAAAACGTTGGTTTCCGCTCTTCCTCTTGAAGCGGTCAAAAACCAAACCGAGCGAGAGGCTTATGCCGCTGCGATTCTCGGCTTTCTTCAAGCACCGATTGAGGAGGATACCGCTGCTCCCATCGTTTCCAATATTGAGGTTTCACCGGTTGGGCAGGACTTCGCCGTAGTTAGCTTTACTACCGATGAAGCAGCCACCTTCACGATTAACTGGGGGCCTGCAGAGCAACCTCTCAACCAGTCCAGTGTCCCCTCCAGTGTGCTAGCATTTGAACACTCTTACCGAATCGAAGGGTTGGAAACCCAAACGGAATACGACTATCAAATCACCGCCGAAGATAACTTTGGAAACTCCGGTGTAACGAGCGTTGCAAGCTTCACCACGGCGGGCCCCGACACCACGCCTCCCGTGATCAGTAATCTCTTTTTGCGCGCCGTGACAGATCGCGATGCGGTTCTCTACTTTACCACCGATGAGCCAGCTTTGGCCGGCGTCGAGAGCATCAGCGCTCCGATAAACTCCTTCGAGCGACTCGATCCTGGTTTCTCTCTTGAGCACTACCTACTCTCTCGAAGCCTGATCGCCAACAGCAATACCAGTGTCACTGTTTCCGCCACCGATGCGCAGAACAATACATCCACACAGCAGATTGCATTCATGACGTTGCCGACCATTGCCGATCTGATCGTCGATAACTTGGATGCGGGTTTTAGCACGACCGGTAGCTGGTCCACGGGCTCCTTCGGAAATCCCTACAATGGCAACTATCGATTCGCTTCCATCAATACCACCGCTCCTACTGGCACCGCCACCTGGACGCTTGATATCCCTGTGGCCGGGAGTTACCGCCTTTACACCCGATACAGCAGCGGGGGGAATCGTGCCACCCAGGCAAGATACACCACAGTGACCCCTTCAGGAAATCAGGTTGCTTTGATTAACCAACAAGCGAATGGCGACCAATGGGTGGTACTCCTGCAAAACGTGGAATACCCCAAGGGCTTCAGAACTTCAGTGACACTTGATAACTTTTCTCCCCAATCCGGTGTGGTGATTGCCGATGCGGTGCGGTGGCAATTTCTGGGAACAACCACCATTCCGCTGGTGGAAAAAACGGAAGACCGCTGGATATTTGAATAGAGTGGAGGGGGGGATAACCTTGTCGTATCAAATGTTTGAAAAGATTCTTCATTCGATCAAACATTATCCCCCGAAGTAATCACTGTTCTCCTATTCATGCGAACAAGCTGAATGTTTAGAGACTCTATCCCCTGCTGTGAAACGAGGTTTAGATGTGTCGGCTTTTTCTGATGAGAAGAAGAGAGTTTCCAACCACGGTGACACTGCTAAGCGCCATAGCAGCACCTGCAAAGACGGGCGATAGAAAACCAAAAGCTGCAACAGGGATAACGATCGCGTTGTACGCGAAAGCCCAAAAGAGATTTTGGCGTATTTTAGTCATCGTTGCGCGGCTTAATCGTAAGGCGTGCAAAACACCTCTAAGGTCTCCGTTCATCAATGTAATAGCTCCCGTTTCCATGGCAACATCCGTCCCGGTGCCAAGCGCTATTCCAAGGTCTGCTTGTGCAAGGGCGGGGGCATCGTTAATACCATCACCCACCATGGCGACCCGTCTGCCTTGAGCCTGAAGTTCTGCTATTTTACTCGCTTTTTCTTCTGGGCGAACTTCAGCCAGAACCTGACTCGCCGGTATGCGGATTGTTCGTGCAATCGCATCGGCAGTTCGTTTGTTGTCTCCGGTGATTAGCCAAACTTGAATGTTGTCATTTTCTCTCAGGGCTTCAATGGCTGTACTGCTGCTGATTTTGATAGGGTCCTTAATTCCAATCAGTCCCAAAAGTTTGGAATCTTCTGCAACTATGATTACTGTATTCGCCTGAGACTCCAGTTCTGCGATACGCTTGGAAACAGACTTACTCATCTGTTGATCGCTCGCTAGAATATGCCTTGGTGAACCGATGCGAATGTGGCGTCCCTGCACAATCGCGGTTATGCCATCCCCCACGTGATTATGAAAATCGGTAGCAGAGAGTAAGGGAATTCCTTGGAATTCTGCACGGCGTACGACTGCTTTGGCCAAAGGGTGCTCACTTCCGGCTTCAGCGCTTGCGGCAAGTTGAAGAAGCTCCTGCTCTGTCACCGTGTCACTAAGTGTTTCCACTTCCATCACAGTAGGCTTTCCTTCCGTAACGGTTCCCGTTTTGTCCAACACTACGGTGTCTATGCCCACAGATCGCTCAATCGCTCCCACATCCCGAATCAGGATACCCGACTTTGCTCCCTGACCCGTCCCTACCATCAGGGCTGTTGGCGTTGCCAAACCCAGAGCGCAAGGGCAAGCAATAATCAACACCGCCACGGCTGCAGTAAGCCCCGTCAACCAAGCCCCAGCCAAAAGTCCCCATCCCAAAAAGGTCAGCAGTGCGATGATCATGACAGTGGGTACAAAAATGTTGGAGATTCGATCCACCAACTGCTGAATCGCTGATTTCCCTTCTTGAGCCCGTTCCACCAGTTCAACGATGCGGGCCAATGCGGTTTCTTTACCCACGCGTTCAGCTCTGATTCTTAGAACACCATAGCTGTTGATGGTGGAACCAAAAACGCGGTCACCAACTTGTTTTTCCACGGGCATCGATTCACCGGTAATCATCGACTCATCAATTGAGGAAGATCCGGAAATCACTGTACCATCTGTTGAGACTTTTTCACCCGGTCGAATGATGAGGGTGTCACCAATTTGAATTGCATCTGAAGGGATTTCAATTTCACGACCGTCGCGTTCAATTCGTGCGGTTTTAGGAGAAAGCTCCATGAGCGAACGGATGGCATCTCCTGCCTGGAGCCGAGCCCTTGCCTCCAACCATTTACCGAGTGCTACCAAGGTGAGAATTACGGCGGCACTCTCAAAGTAAACGTGCCCATCTCCCAAGGGGCTTCCCATCCATTCACTCCAGCGGATAACGGCGGAGTAACCATAGGCGGAACCAACTCCGAGAGTGACAAGGCTATCCATAGTGAATTGACCGTGCCGAAGACCACGCCATGCGTTCAGGAAGAAACGCCCTCCCAATAGCACCACCACGAGACTAGCAAGTACAAATCCGAGAATGTCTGAGCCTCTAAAATGGAATGCGTGACCGAACCAGTGCGTCCCCATTTCAACCGCCACTACTGGGATGGAAAGGATTGCTCCAATCCACCAGCGTTTCTGCCAACCGGAGGCTTCCGCTATTCTTCGATTTCGTGCTGCCAAGAGTGAATCAGCCGAGTCCTTTATTACCTGTGCGCTGTACCCCGCTGTTGAGACTGCATCTTCCACTGTTTCAAGAATTGTGTGGGGATTTGTTTCCCCGTTTAGTTCTAATGTTGCTCGCTCCGTGGCAAAATTTACTCGAGCCCTTTGCACACCCGGAACCTTCTGAAGTGCTCTCTCGACTTTGGTGACACAGGAAGCGCAAGTCATTCCTTCAATATTGAGTTGAATTTGATTGATGTTCATTTTTGGTTCATCCATTATTGTTATCTCTCCTCAGTGAGAAGTCAGGATGCCTATTGCAGGGGACGATCCACCCATAAAGATTGCATAAGTTCTTTTGTTTCAGTGGCGAGAGAGACGTTGCTGCTGCATTTCCATTGGTTAAGTTGCTGTGAATACAGAATCAGTGACAGGGCAGCCGAAGAAGAAAGCGCGTGCCAGTGCCCTCGATCGGTTTGGTGAGTTCAATACTTCCACCGTGCGAATCCAATATTCTTTGCACAATGGAAAGACCAAGCCCTGTACCCTGTTCTTTGGTGGAAAAAAATGGATTGAATACGCGTGAAGCCAAGTCGCTGGGAATCCCGTGACCGGTGTCTTCAACAGAAACAAGTAAATGACCATCTTCATGCCCAGCATAATGGAGACGAAACTCACCACCTTCTGGCATCGCATCCATGGAGTTGAGGAGAAGATTCAGTAAGACTTGTTGTAGGTGCGAATCGCAGATGTCAACGGTTCGATCAAGCATGGCTGCATCCAAGGAGACACGTACATTTACCGAGCGTCTTTGTGCCTCGGTGAGATCCAGAACTCTTCGCGCTGAATCAAGCAGCTGTGTATGATGGGGTTCTCCTTCAACTCGTGTTTCCTCCGACCGTGCGAATTGGAGAAACTCACTCAGGATTTTATCAAGCCTGGCCGTTTCTTCCAGAATGATGGAGGCGAAGTCTGGTCGTTCTGGATCTATAGGATTCTGTGGAGCACATCGGAGAAATTCCACAGAAGTTTTGATGGAGGCGAGCGGGTTTCGGATTTCATGGGCAAGTCCGGCTGTTAGCTCTCCCAGCGCAGCCAATCGGTCGCTCCTCCTGAGCTGTTCTTCCAGAGCAAACAAATCGTCAGTTTTTTTCTTGAGGTTTGTAAATGCCGTTTCGGCGTCGCGGCGTGCACGTCGCTCAGATTCATTTGCAGATCGAAGACGATCAGAAAGCCAACCCGTCAAACCTCCAACCACTGCGTACATTCCCACTTCCATTAGTCGATAGAATAACGAATGCGGCCCGTGCCACCCATGAAGTGCGTGGGGAAGATAGGCAAAGGCGATTATCGCGGCCGTTATAATTCCAATTCGCAAACCAAACCAGAGCCCGGCAAGTATCACTGGAATGTAGTAGAGCCGCTGATAAATATCATGGGCGGGACCATTCTGGGCATCCGTCCAATAGTGCGCCAAGGTTGGGATCACGATAAACGCCGTGATGAATACAATTTGTTTCCAGCGATTCATTCCGAAGTCTCTCCCTTTGATTCACCATAGGGAGGAAGAACTCCGATTTTTTGAAGACGATAAATAAACGCCTGACGAGGAAGGCCGAGCAGCTTTGCTCCACGTGTTTGATTGCGACCGCTTTGTTCCCAAGCAGCCAAAAGATATTGCCGCTCCAATTCCTCCAAACTGAATCCAGACTCTGGCACCACGATACCGCCTGTTGGTTGCTCGCCGTACAATCCCTTTGTGGATGAGAGTGAGCTGATATCCGAAACCTCCAACTGATTTAATCCGGGACGCAGCGCGCAGGCGCGAAGCAGCAGATTTTCCAGCTCACGCACATTGCCGGGCCACGGGTATTCCTGCAGAACTTTTAGCGCCGGTTCACTAATCCCCGCACCGGGTGCTCCATGATTTGCCAGAAAAGTTCGGGTTAATTGGGGCACATCATCCAATCGATTCCGGAGCGGAGGAAGGAATACAGGAACCACAGAAAGACGATAGTAGAGATCGCCTCGGAATTTTCCTAGCTTAACCAAATCCTCCAAAGGCTGATTTGTGGCTGCCACAACACGGACGTTCACTTTTCGAAGCTGGTTTTCTCCAATGCGTTCAATCTCGCCCTCCTGAAGCGCTCGTAAAAGTTTGGCCTGCAGGGCGATTGGCATGTCACCGATTTCATCCAGAAACAATGTGCCGTTGTTGGCTGCCTGAAATTTTCCAACGCGATCATCCAAAGCTCCGGTAAATGCTCCTTTTTTGTGACCGAACAACTCGGATTCAAGAAGCTCACCCGGAACTGCGGCGCAGTTTATAACCACAAATCTTCCGGTGTTGGCTCGTGGGCCATCCTCATGCAGGGCTCTGGCCGCCAGTTCTTTCCCGACTCCTGATTCACCCCTCAGAAGCACTGTGGCAGGTGAGTCGGCCAACCTTGAAAGTGTTTCTCTTAATGTTCGGATAGCCTCCGAGTTGCCAATCAAGCGATCCACGGCGCGGCCCCCACGAACCTTTTCCCGAAGGATTCTATTTTCAATTCTCAGTTGCTGTCGCTCAACCGCACGGGCGATTGCAATTTTCAAGGCCTCCTGATTCACAGGTTTGGTAACATAATCAAACGCTCCGGCTTTCATCGCATCCACAGCGTTTTCAATACTTCCGAATGCCGTTACCACGATAACTGGTGTATCATCACCTACCTTTACTTTTTCTGCCAAAAAAGCAAAACCGTCCATCACCGGCATTTTCAAATCACAAAGAACAACATCAGGCCTAAGATTTAGGAGAGCTTCCATCCCCTCCGCTCCATTTGCCACCGCTGTCACCGAGTACCCTACCTGCTTCAATGCATAAGAGACCACTTGGCGAAAGTTTTTGTCATCTTCAATCAGGAGTATTTTTGCGGACACTGTATGATCCTCTGGGCAGTTTGTATGCTCTGTGATTAGCGGAAGTGAGGCCACCTTCGAGAACCGAAAATACCGGAAATCACGTCGCTGAACAAGTGTTTGACGAGAACTATTGCTGGATTTGCAGTAATTAACCAATTCAAATCCAGAACTTTTCCGTTTTGGCAAGGGATTGATGCAACCCAGTTCCAGAAGCTAACTCCAAGTAAATTCATGGTTTTGCGGCGTTTTTCCATCATGCTTAAGCTTCGGAACGAGCCTCGCAGGATGCCACTCGATTTGTTTCGACCCTACATGACAGGAGACGACCGTTGGTTTCCCTCAAACGCGTTTATCCACTTTACCTGCTATCAATGCTCCTCCTGCTGGTCAACTTCAGCGTACTGGCTGGAACTCAAAAGTCGTGTTCCCAAGGCTCCTGCTGCGGGGGAAGAGTGAAAAAAACGGAAAAAGCACCATCTGGTTTATGTTGTTCACAGAAAAGTAAATTACGGGTCTCGGAAGAAAATCCATCATCGTGTAACTGCGAGGGAATTGAGAGGGAAGTCTCACCAAGTGAACGGAAAACCGGGATCACACGTGTGAGTCCCACGTTTGATAAATCAGCTCATTCTTCATCTCAATTAGTTGGTAAACTTCCTGAACTGTTTTTTAATTTATGTATTCACCATGAATATACAAACCATGACTCTGGGAAAAATAACAATATTTTTCTGATAAATTCCATCCTGTTAATCTAATTGGTTATGAATTGAATCATACATTCAACTTACCATCTTAGTGTGTTTTACAGGAGATTAATTGTGAAGCTTTTTCGACTACTACTTTGTACCCTTCTGGGTACGGTGGCTTCATCGTGTGCGATGAGTCCTCCCAAATTACCATCACCTACTCAGTTAAGCATTCCTACTACCAATCAGATACCACCAATTTCGAGGAATACGTTTTCGGATTCCATCACATCTACCAGTCTCTCAATCCATGAGGCAATCAATCTAGCCATCACCAGAAGTCCCCAATTACAGGCTGATTACAAAAATCTCGAAGCCATGCTGCTGGACATTCCACTGGTAACCTCCTTGGAAGATCCCATGCTCGAAGTGGTGACAGAGGAAGACTTTCAAGGTCCGGGAAACGAACGGGAGAATATGGTTGTACTGCGCCAAACATTTCCCTGGTTTGGGAAACGACGCCTTATGGGTTTGATCAGCGGAAGTGCCGCTGCATTTGCCATTGAAGAGTATCGCTTGGCTGTACTTGAGACACGCCGGGACGTACATACGGCTTGGTGGAATGCCGTGTATTCCAAAGAAAATGCAAAGCTACTGAGAGAGGAACAGCAGCTCTTACTTTCTGCGGAGGAAGCCACCCGCTCTCTTTATCAAAGCGGTGAATCTGATCAATCTGCTTTGATTCGCTTGCAAACTGAACAAGCAATCATTTCAGGAATGCTTCAAGAGACTCTTGGGGCGGAACAGGCTGCTCGCCATGAATTGGCGAGACTTCTGGCGATGTCGATACCGGAAACCGAGCTTTTGGGGAATCTTGACGCTGGATCGAGTATCTCAATTCCGCCGTTGAATGATCTAGTGGCACTTGCCATGGAGTACCGCCCGGAATTGGCTGGAATATCTGAAGAGAGAAAGTTGGCTTCCCTTCAGGAGCAATTAGCCCGAAAAGATTACTACCCTGACTTCACCGTTGGTGCGGGAGCAGTGGGCATGGGAATGAAGTCCAGCAGCTACTATGAATTTGATTCAGATGATCGCACAGATCGGTGGCAGGCTTCGGTTGGAATAAACATTCCACTTCCTAATGCGCGACGTAAAGCCGCCGTAAGGCAGGCCAGAATTCGAGGAGAGGAAGCCGAGCTTCGGCATGGTGCTGTGAGCGATCAAATTCTTCAGCAAGTTGCTGGAACAACTTCACTCATTACCTCATTACAACAGCAATCGGTACTGTATTCCTCCTCCATCATACCTTTGGCAGAACAGGCATTCCATGCAACACGAGTAGCCTATCAGTCTGGAAATGCCACCTATTCCGATTTGATTGATGTGCAACGGTCGCTTGTTTCTGCCCGTCGTGAACATCTTGGAATCCAACGGGATCTTTCAATTTTCACCGCTGAACTCGAACGCTCGATCGGGATTCCCCTCAACTCAACCAACCTGCAGGAGGATCATTCAAAATGAAAATAACATTACTACTAAAATCAATTATCCCCACAATCTCACAGTTTCTGTTCTTGGCGGTGCTTATTTGCACGGCCTGGCTATCATATGATTACGGTGCACGCCAGTCTGGTTTCAGCCCAACTCCAAAACGTGATGGATCATCCGATTTGCCAAAAATTGCATCCCATCCCAAAGATAAAAACGGGGACGGAGTAATCTACATCTCTCCGATGCACCCCCAGATACAGCAGGATGAACCGGGGAATTGTCCTATCTGCGGAATGGAACTCGTCGCCACAAAAGTTAGTGATGCAGGAATCTCTGATAACTTTTCCGAAGGTGAACATATTCATGCTCCTGAGGAAAAAGGATACGCTTGCGCGATGAATTGTGTACCACCTCTCACCGAACCGGGAGATTGCCCCGTTTGCGGAATGGAGATGCAGCCCGTATCCTCGACGACTTCGATTGGTGACAGTGGAAGCAATCCAAGAAAAGCAATCATGTCCCCGGAGGCAGTAAGTTTGGCTAATGTTGAGACTACTCCTGTTCGCCGAGGCAAGGCGACAAAAGGTATCTTGATGGTTGGTGAGATTGTGGAGGTTCCCGAGAGGCGCTACCACTTGAGCGCGAATGTGGGGGGGAGAATCGATGTTCTTCATGCAAGATTTGATCGGGATACAGTGGAGAAAGGTCAGCCTATAGTGGAGATCTACAGTCCCGAACTTTTAGCGGTTCAGGAAGAGCTGATTCAATCCGTGGCAGCGCTGGAACGGTGGGAAAAGGAAGGCAACAAAGTCCTCTCACAAACCGCCCAGGAAAGCATTAATACAATCCGGCGCCGTCTTTTACTTGCGGGGCTAACATCAGCACAAATTGATACCATCGAGAAAGGTGGTAAAGCACTGGATAAACTGTCGCTTGAAAGCCCTGTCGGTGGAGTCGTTAGTGCTCGTTATGTTGAGCAAGGTCAGTACGTGGAGAAGGAGCAACGTATTGTTACAATTTCGGATTACTCAGTTCTCTGGGCTGAACTGGAGGCATTTAGTTCTGATTTGGAGTTGTTAGCTCCTGGGATGCCGGTGCGGATAACAACCCCAGCCCAGCCGGGACGTGTCCACTTAGGGAAAATAGATTGGGTCGATCCCATCTCCTCCAGTGACACCCGAACGGGAAAAGTTCGTGTGATCATTCAAAACGATTCTGTGGAGCTAAAGCCCGGTATGTATGTTCGAGCATACGCCGAAGCTACTCTGCCTGGTGAACCTATTTTGATACCACACACTTCGCCGTTGGTTACCGGATCTCGTGCCGTTGTTTATGTATTGGATACCACTGCTTCAACTCCCACGTTTTTTGGAAGAGAAGTTGAATTGGGAATTCGAGCCGAGGAAGGTTACATCGTCCTGTCTGGACTTGTGGAAGGGGAAAAAGTCGTAACTCGAGGAGCATTCCAAATCGATTCCTCGCTACAAATTCTAGCACTCCCCAGCATAATGAATCCAGAAAAGACAGCCAAGGAACAACATCAAAACCCTGAGCAAGCTAGCACCGCTGGAACTGATGAAGTATCCCTGAACGCTGATGCTGCACAATTGATTCTAACTCCTTATCTTCGCTTACAGCTCGCTTTGGCCGCAGATAACGAAGTGGAGGCCAAACGAGAGTGGACGGCTATGAGCGACGCGATTCACCTCTCTGGCAATCAGCCACTTGAAGTAGCCGTTTCCGGTGATCAACCGATGGACATAACATCGTTGCGTCTTAGATTTCAAACCGTCAGCAATGAGTTACTAACCTACCTCAATCAATTCAATCAACCAATCGTACATGTTCACTGCCCCATGGCTTTTGATGGGAAGGGAGCCGGATGGTTGCAAGTAGGTCGTGAGGTTGCAAATCCTTACTACGGTTCTAAAATGCTTCGCTGCGGGAAAATCGTGGGAGAGGTGAAGCCATGACAAACGCGCTGATTCGTTTTTGCATGGAGCAGAAACTCGTAGTACTTCTTATAACAATAGCAGTGATCGGATGGGGAATTATTGTTTCTCCATTCCGATATGAGTTGGAGGGATTTCCACGGGATCCCATCCCAGTTGATGCAATTCCCGATTTGGGAGACAATCAACAGATCGTCTTTACCGAATGGCCCGGAAGATCTCCTCAGGATGTTGAAAATCAGGTAACGTATCCGCTCACCACGGCCTTGCAAGGACTGCCTGGTGTTAAGAATGTTCGTTCCACATCCATGTTTGGCTTTTCCTCAGTTTACGTAATCTTCGAAGAAAATGTGGAATTCTATTGGTCACGTTCGCGAATTCTCGAGAAACTCAACAGCCTGCCTAGTGGTACCCTTCCGCCAGGTGTTCAACCGGCTCTTGGACCGGATGCCACTGGAATGGGCCAGATTTTCTGGTACACTCTTGAGGGCCGTACACTCGATGGAAACCCTGCAGGCGGTTGGGATTTGGAGGAACTCCGTTCCATTCAGGATTGGTATGTACGCTTTGCGCTGCAAGGTGCCGAGGGTGTTTCCGAGGTGGCAAGCGTTGGAGGTTTTGTGCGCGAATATCAGATCGATGTGGACCCGAATGCTCTACGCGAATATGATGTGACTCTCGCCGAGGTGGTGACAGCACTCGAGGGTTCGAACATTGATGTGGGAGCAAGCACTCTGGAACATAATGGTGTGGAATACGTTGTTCGTGCTCGTGGTTTCATTCAATCGCTTGATGACATTCGACTCTTGCCCGTAACGGCTCGCCGGAGTGTGCCAATTACAATAGGACATGTTGCTTCCGTGGAACTGGGGCCTGCACAACGAAGGGGTGCCCTCGATAAAGGTGGAGCAGAAGCCGTTGGGGGCGTTGTAGCGGCTCGCTTCGGTGCAAATCCTTTGGAGGTGATCGACAATGTGAAAGCCCGTATTGCGGAGATTGCTCCCGGGCTTCCCCGCAAGACGCTTGCAGACGGAACCATAAGCCAAGTCACCATTGTTCCTTTCTATGACAGAACAGGTTTAATTGAAGAAACTTTGGGAACTCTGGAAGCTGCCATCCGTGATCAGATGCTAATTACTCTGATCGTCGTATTGCTTATGGCAATTCATCTACGCAGCTCACTTCTCATCGGAGCGATGTTACCATTAGCTGTGCTCCTTGCCTTCGTCCTCATGAAGCTGGCCGGCATTCAGGCCAATCTAGTAGCCTTGGCAGGAATCGGAATCGCCATCGGCACTGTGGTGGACATGGGCATTGTGCTAACAGAAAACATGCTTCAGCACCTCAAAACGGCCGAACCCGGAGAGTCACGTTTTGTTGTACTACAACGGGCAGCTGCAGAAGTGGGTGAGGCTGTGGTGACAGCGATCTCCACAACAATCATAAGCTTCCTACCTGTATTTTTCATGGTAGGTGCTGAAGGAAAACTCTTCAAACCTCTTGCCTATACAAAAACTTTTGCCCTTTTCGCCAGCATCGTGATCGCACTCACTGTACTTCCTGCTTTGGCTCATGTTCTTTTCCGTTGGCGTGGATTTAAGTTCGGTCCCGTCACCTCTCGGATTTGGTCGGCTGGTCATGCAGTGCTTGTTGCAATCCTATCCTTGTGTCTAGTGATCCTACTCGCACTCACTTGGGAGCCGCTTGGCGCGCAACGATCCTCTTTGGAAAATCTGTTGTTCACTGCCCTCACGGTTGGCTCGTTGATTGGCTTGTTCTGGGTCTTCCAGTGGATTTACGGGCCGGCCCTTTCACTCATGTTGCGGTATAAGGTTCTCTTTCTATCTGTCCCCCTCATTATTACTCTGATGGGTGCAGCTTCATGGCTTGGATTTTCCCGCATTACCCAGTGGCTCCCTAAAGAAGCAAAAGAGTCACGAGTTGCCCAAACACTAAACAACTTGTTTCCAGGTATGGGTCGAGAGTTCATGCCTACGCTGGATGAAGGTAGTTTTCTCTATATGCCTGTTGCCATGCCTCATGCAAGTATCGGCGAGGCCATGAACTATACTCGACTGACTGACATGGCGATTCAGTCGATTCCTGAAGTAGAACTTGTAGTCGGCAAACTGGGGCGAGCTGAGTCTCCACTTGATCCAGCACCCGTTTCAATGCTCGAGACAATTATTCAATACAAACCCGAATATATGCAGGATGAACGTGGTCGCCGTGTGAACTTCGCTTTCGATGAAGTAGCCGGTGAATACCAACGTGATTCCCATGGGAATCTCATTCCAGATCCCAACGGACGACCATTTCGCAATTGGCGTCCGGAAATTCAAACTCCTGATGATATCTGGGATGAAATCGCCCGAGTTACACAGATGCCGGGTCTCACCGCTGCCCCGCAGCTAGCACCAATTGCCGCACGCCTTGTGATGTTGCAGAGCGGCATGCGAGCACCTATGGGAGTAAAAGTAAGGGGCCCAAATCTTGAAACAATCGAACAAGTTGGAATTCAAATTGAGTCGATCCTCAAAAATGGAAACGTCCCTGGGGTTCGCCATAGTGCTGTGGTGGCGGAACGACTCGTAGGAGTTCCATACCTTGAAATCGAACCCGATCGTGAGGCGCTGGCTCGTCATGGAATTACAATCGATCAGTTTATGAAAACTGTGGAAGTTGCAATTGGTGGTGTGGAGCAAACGCGAACGGTGGAAGGGCGAGAAAGGTATCCTGTTCGTATTCGTTATGCTCGCGAACAACGAGATTCCCTTGAGGCTCTTCTCGCCATAATCTTCGAAGCCCCTCCTTTGGTGGAAGGTGGCCCTACTGTTCGACTTCCTCTTAGCGAATTGGCTGCGATTGAGTATGTTCGAGGTCCGATGTCAATCCGAAGCGAGGATACGTTCCTGACCGGTTATGTTATGTTCGATCGCCAACCCGGTTATGCTGAAGTTGATGTGGTTGAAAACGCTCGGCGAGCGCTTTCAGAGCAACTCGATCACAATCTTCCCGCGGGTGTCTCATACCGATTCGCCGGTGCGTATGAAAATCAGGTTCGAGCTGCAGCCACGCTACGATTAATTCTTCCCTTAACTCTTCTGTTAATATTTCTTATCATCTACTTTAGCTTTCGATCGACATTAGTTACCTTCATGATTTTTTCTGATGTTCTGGTTTCATGGTCCGGAGGTTTTCTCTTACTCTGGCTCTGGGGACAACCCTGGTTTCTTGATGTCGTACTATTCGAAACAAACATCCGGGAACTCTTTAACATGGGACCAGTCAATCTAACAATTGCCGTATGGGTAGGATTCCTTGCCTTGTTTGGCATCGCCACGGATGATGGCGTTCTTGTGGCAACTTTCATTCGTCAACGTTTGGGTGAAATGGCTCCGAGTTCTGTTGAAGAACTTAGATCCGCAATCGTGGACGCAGGTAAACGCCGAATCCGACCCTGTCTGATGACGAGCGCCACCACCATCCTATCGATGTTACCAATCTTTACTGCTCCCGGTAAAGGCAGCGAAATTATGATCCCTTTATCCATTCCTCTTTTTGGTGGTATGCTGGTTTCCATGCTTAGTAATTTTATGGTACCCGTACTTTACTGCATGATGGAGGAAACTAAACTACTATTCCACAAATCACGGCTTGATTAAGTTTATATGATCCTAAATCCGGAACCCTCGACCACATTATTCTACGGAGAGTAAAGCATGAAGAAGCTACATTCCATCCTAAGTCTTTTGGGGATCTTCTCCCGCGCCCCGAACACTCCCCCTCAACCAAAGAAGAACCACGATTACTCCATATCTGCCGAAACCACTTCGGTTAATTCTGAAATACGCATAGGAGATCCTTGGCCTCTCGATACATGTGTCGTTTCTGGTGCTAAACTTGGCAGCATGGGTAAACCAATTGTTCGTCTTTATCACGGTAGGGAAGTCCGTTTCTGCTGCTCGGGATGTATACAAAAATTTGAGGCAGCTCCGGAATCTTTTCTCAAGAGGGCTGACCTTTCAATTCGGGAGCAACAACTATCGAGCTATCCACTCGACTATTGCATTATTGATACAGATAATAAGCTATCACCCAATCTTTCGAATAGTTCTTACTCCGTAGTGGGGAACCGTCTCTTCCTTTACTGCTGTCCACCGTGTGATAAAACTGTTCGACAAAATCCCGCTCAGTATTTCTCTATACTTGATAATGCTGTTCTATCGAAGCAAAAGAACTCCTATCCTTTCGATGCCTGTGTAATAAGCGGCAAACCGCTTGAGGATAAGAAAGGAGTTGTTGAGCGTGTCATCGCGGGTCGACTGATACGCCTTTGCTCTGCCGAGTGTTCCGGTCAGCTCGATGCCAATCCCGCCGTGGCCTTGGCGCGGTTTGGCCAGGCAACACAACAATAAACCAAAAGTCAAAGCCTGAGCAGGAGAAGGCATTGCCTCATTTTCCGCTTCCGGCAGAACCCACTCATCAGTTCCACAAACCCAAAAAAACGCTGTGACGATCCGCTTTCCCGGAACTTTTTCATCGCCAGTCACGTCACTCTGTTATTTCGTTATCAAGCGCATCATAATTCTCATTCAAGGATCAATCCTCCCATGCGATTTCGCACAACACTGATTCTCCTCCTCAGCACCAGCCTTCTCGGCACTGCGATCAGCCAGCACCACCATTCCGATCATTCGCATCATCACGATACCCCCGCCACCCAGTCTGCAAGCCAACCGGCATCCCAACCCGCCAGCCAACCTGCCATCACCGAACGCATCGGCGATCCATGGCCGCTGGATACCTGCATTGTATCCGGTGGAACCTTAGGCAGCATGGGTGAGCCTCTCATCAAGCTTCATGAAGGGCGCGAGGTCCGCTTCTGTTGCGAGGGCTGCATCGCCAACTTTGATGCCGACCCCGTTAGCTATCTCCGGGAAGCCGACAAAAAAATTAAGGAACAGCAGAAATCCCTCTACCCGTTGAACTACTGTATCATCGATACCCACGAAAGTCTCGACGCTACGGATGAAAGCAAAAATGCCTACGCGGTAACCGGGAATCGGTTGTTCATTTATTGCTGCCCACCTTGTGATGACAAAGTGCGTATGGATCCGGAGAAGTACATCGGTATCCTCAATGAGGCTGCCATTGAAAAGCAAACGCCCCAGTATCC
>JANRMB010000004.1:0-36763 GCA_033761985.1 Candidatus Sumerlaeia bacterium
AGAGCCTCCTCTTCGGGGGCATCGGGACGGGGGTTTTCCGATTTCGGAATGTAGAGCCGCAGGGCTCCGCCATCCTCCGGTCGCCAATCGTTGTTCAAATACAGAATGCAACTCACCACACGGCGGGGCTGCTCGGCGAAACAATCCAAATGGCGTTTGTAGTAGGAACCCACGGGAAAGGTGGCGAGGTGGGCTTCGAACTCAAAAGCGCCGAGAAACAGCTCCTGGTTCAGAGTTTGCCGTAGCTGCTCCACAAAGGCAAAGTAGCGCTGAATCACGGGGTTGGGTTCATCGGCCTGAAGCCAGAAAATGTGGTCGGTGCGGATTTCTGCTCGCACAGCCTTATGGCCCCCCCGACCGACACCTGCCTGGCGGAATTCCCCGGCTTTCTGGCGGGCTTCCTCCTGCAACGCGCGAACTTCCTCGGCGGTGAGGAAGTTCGGGGTAAAGGCCCAGCCGGTATCCACCACGCTGCGGGCGATTTGAGGGAGTTGGGAAAGAAACGAATCGCTCATGGGGGGATGTTCTGCAGGGAGTTGAGCCGCGATGTCAACGCCCGACGAAGCGTCTCGTGTCCCCCCGCCGCGTTACTCCCACAGGGCTTTCAGCAGACCGGCGCGGGCGGCAGGGTTTTTCGGGAGCAGGCCGTTTTTATCCAGCAGTTGGGTGCTCTGGGTTTTGTACTGATCAATGGAGATTTGGCCTTGTTCCATCCGGGCTTCCAGGGCTTTGGCTTGAGGGAGGAGCTCGGGTTTGTTGGCGCGGAACAGGGTCAGGCGGGGGCCTTGGGGTGTAATCTCCAAAGAGGCGCAGGCAACCACGAAGAGGTTCATCTCCTGCCAAATGTGGAACCCGGAAATTGCGGGATTTTGGGCGTTCAACGTCTCTGTTTCCGTTCTTCCGTCCCTCATGAGAATCTGCGCGGTAACGCTTTGCCCATCGGATGAGGCGGTGAAATCGATTCGCTCGTAATCGTTCACATACTTCGAGAACTCATTTTGGGGATAGGTGAGGGTATCGAAGGTAAGGCGGGCGGTTTCCCCCGGGGCGAGGTCCAGCGTGGATTCCACGCCGGTTGTGAGGGCCACGGCGCGGGTGGGTTCGGGAAGGGCTGCCGGAGCAGTGAGGAAGGTGTACCCCCCAAAACCCAGAAGGGCGATGGCGGCAACGGCGGTGAATTTTTGGGTGAGCGTCATAATGGTGATTCCCGTGCCAACGGCACTGATAGTGGTTCCAATAGAGGTGAGAAGCGGTGTGGCGGCAGAGAGCGGCGCAGAAGATGAGGCAGAAGAAGAGGGGAGAAGCGCCGCCTCGGCCCGGAGTTTGGGGAGAACGCCGGGAGTGGCGACACTAGCCAAAACAAGAGCGGTGATTTTGCTTTTGAGTTGGGGCGAGGCCACGGGGGTGGGAAGCGCCGTGGGGGTACCCCGATGCCCCAGCAAACTCCGCAACGTACCAAGAGCCCGTTGCAGTTGCCGACTCACGGTGGAGTGGTTTACCTCCAGCCGTTCGGCAATCTGGCGTTGGCTGAGTGATTCGCTATAGTGCAAGTGAATCATCTCCCGTTCCTCGGGGGTGAGTTTGGCCAGAGCCTGCTTCAGGAGTGCTGCTTCTTCTTTGTTCTGCATGGTGGTGAAGGCCGATTTCTGGGATTCGTCTGCAACGCTAAGGGTTTCCGGTTCCAGTGGGACGAGTTTCACAAGCTTGGAGCGGCTGGTGTTGGTTCGGTTCCAGTTGCGTGCTTCATTGCGAGCCATCTGGGCAATCCAGGCGGGAAAACGTTCCGGTTGGCGGAGCTCCGGGAGTTTGAGCCAAGCGCGGAGAAACACCTCCTGGGTGAGTTCTTCGGCTACCTCCACCTGTTGGAGATAGGCCCAACAAATACCGAAGACGGCACCGGTTGATTCGGAAACCAATTGGTTGAAAGCCTCAGTGTTGCCCTGTTGTGCTTGGCGCACCCGGAGAGTCCTTTCCTCTTCGGCAGGGGTTTGTGGTGTTGTTTGAGGTTCAACCATGATGAGCTGCAGGCGGCCCTTTTCGTGGAATTTCACTCTATGGAAGTGGGGTGCCCGGGTGGGGGCTGCCCTTCACTCAACCCTGATGCAGAGTGGCGGAAAGTGTTGCACGGCGGAGAGAACTTTTTTTGAAAATCTTTTTGGCGCACCGGATTCCCCAGAGATTGCCACCGTGGGCGCGTTGGTTTGACTTGCGGCAATACCCCCGGTTCCGTAGAACATTCTGCTAACAACCCTTCATCAACGTTGAAATGCACATCTTATGGCACCTTTGCTCTCCACCCCCCGAGAAACCGAGTCGCAGGCGCGGCAGTTGAAGAAGTACCGCACCAATCCCCCCTCGGGTTATTTGGCGTTGGTGCTTCATGCCCACCTTCCGTTTGTGCGCCACCCGGAACACGAACGTTTTTTGGAGGAGGATTGGCTCTATGAGGCTATCACGGAAACCTACATCCCTCTCCTGAAAATTATGGAAGGCTGGACTCGTGATGGCATGGAGTGGCGCCTGACGATGAGCCTCACCCCCTCGCTTTGCAGCATGCTGCTCGATCCGTTGCTTCAGGAACGCTACAACAAACACCTGCGGAACCTCATCAGCCTGGCGGAAAAGGAGGTGCAGCGCACCGCCGCCCAACCGCACCTACATTCCCTTGCCACCTACTACCTCACAAACTTTTTGGAGTGCCAGCAACTCTACAACGAGGTGTACCAACGGAACCTGCCCGCAGCGTTCGGGAAGTATCAGGATCAGGGCTTTCTTGAGATCATCACCTGCAGCGCCACCCACGGGTTTATGCCCTTGATGCAACACCACCCCTCTGCCGTGCGAGCACAAGTGCGCACTGGAGTGGAGCACTACGAACAAACGTTCGGTCGGCGGCCCCGAGGGACTTGGAACGCCGAATGCGGGTTCTTCCCCGGGTTGGACAAAGTACTGGCGGAAAACGGCATCGAGTACTTTTTTGCCGATAGCCACGCCCTGATTCTGGCGGATCACCTTCCCCGCTACGGCGTGTTTGCCCCGCTGCAAACTCCCGCCGGGCCCCTGGCGTTTGGTCGCGATCAGGAAAGCAGCCGCAGCGTGTGGAGCGCCCAGACGGGTTACCCCGGCGAGGCCACCTATCGCGAGTTCTACCGCGACATCGGGTTCGATCTCGATCTCGATTACCTCCGTCCCTACCTTCACAGCGGCGATCAACGCAGTGCCCTCGGAATCAAGTATCATCGTATCAGCGGACACGATGTTCCCCTGCAGGAGAAAGCCCTCTACGAGCCCCATGCCGCCCGGGAAACCGCTGCCCGCCACGCCGGGCACTTCCTCTTCTGCCGTCAGCAACAGGTGCTTCACCTGAATACCCTGATGGACGGTCGGCCGCCGTTAATTGTCAGCCCCTACGACGCCGAGCTGTTTGGTCACTGGTGGTATGAGGGGCCCATGTTCCTGGATTTCCTGATCCGCAAAGTTTACTACGACCAATCCGATATTCAACTCACCCACGCCGCCGACTACAAGGCGCTGCACTCCCAAAACCAAATCGCGATGCCGAGCGTCAGCAGTTGGGGGTACGGTGGGTTCAACGAGGTTTGGCTGGAGGGAAGCAACGACTGGATTTACCGTCATCTGGACCAAATGTGCCTGCGCATGGCCGCTTTGGCGAACCAGTTCCCCACGGCTCAGGGGCTTCAACGCCGCGCGCTGAACCAATGCGCCCGGGAGTTGTTGCTCGCTCAATCCAGCGACTGGGCTTTCATCATGAAAACGAACACCGTGGTGGATTACGCCGTGCGCCGCATCAAAACACATGTGCTGCAATTCCTGAAGCTGGATGAAATGATCACCCAGAACAAGCTGGACGAAGAGTATATCCGGGGTCTTGAATGGAAGGACAATCTGTTCCCCAACTTGGATTACCGCGTGTATCAGGGGTGAGCAGCGGGGACTAGTCCACGCTTACTCGTAGAGCAGATTCGGCATCGCTCCGCACATACACAAATCTCGGTTCCAAATGGGGAGTTCGGTACTCGGCCAGTAACCGGTAGGCAGATTCAAATTCTCGCCGTAATGCGGGGTCGCGTTCAAAGGCCATGGGGTCGGCGGGGATCACCAACAACTCCGGTTGGTGCTTCAAAGCCATGGCATAGTAACTCATTTTTCCGAGGTCGGAATGAAGTTCCGGTGAGGCGAGACCGGAAAAGTCGATGATCGGGTAGGGGGCAAAGTAACCGAGGTTGCCGATCTCCGGAGCACCCAGCCTCCAGTTCGGATTCGGATAACGGGCCCAAAGCATTTTGGCAATTTCCCCATAGCGAACATCACTCATGAAGAGCATGTTCCCCGTGCGTACAAAATTCAATAAGATGCCGTTGGCCATAACACGAAGCGTTACAGCGTAGAGAATCACGGGAATCATCAGCAGAACGTAAGCGTGGCGGAGCCGTATCCCAACGGGGGACACCGCAAGAAAAAACTTTTTGCAGTGGGCCCCAAAGCGTACCAGGGTATGGGCATAGATCAGTGTAAATACCACGACACTGGGGTACAGATACCACGCAAAGGCGGGTGCATCAGCGACCCAAAAAAGTGCCATCAGGGCATAACCGCAAAGTACAGGAAAACCGAACTCACGAAAAAAAACTCCATCCCGTTTCCAGAAAACTACCGGTACAATCACCAAGGCAAACACAGTGAGAGGAATGAACCAGATGTTGTACGTTGGGTATTGGCCGACCAAAAAGTACTGGAGCGTGTAGCTAAACTTGTGCAACGCAACAAATCCCGCTTGTGTCACCTTTCCGCGAACCGACGTGGGGATGGGGTCCCCAAAAAACCAGAGCACAAAGAGAAGAAACGGCAACCCGGTTAATATGCCCGTTACTGTGGAAAGCGCGAGATCCTTCCAACGTTGGCTGGTGTCACCAAACCAAAGGCGATTCACAACCCAGTACACCACATAACAGAGGGCGAATAGCCCACCCTCTGTACGGCAAACGGCGCAAAGCCCCAGGGCCGCGCCAAGCAGGATCGGTTTCCGGCGTTGTTCGGCAAATACAGCCAATAACAAAAGCACGCCATAGAGATAAGCCTCCATCCCCTTGATACTAACAATCAGGATGGGGTGAAAGCCGTAGAAAAACCCCGGGAGCCACCACCACGCCCGGAGGCTTCTGATCTGCAAAGCAATCAGAGAGATCAGCCATAGAGTAGCCCCCAAACAGAGTGGTTGCAGAAGCGCGTCCACAACATGAGGGGAGAGCCCAGTGATGGCATACCCTGCGGCAAGTATCAGTGTGTACAGGGGTGTGGTGCTGGCTTGAGCCACCACTCCGGGGTTGTAGAAGGGCGCTCCGAAATCCACAAAATTCCGAGCCACTCGAAAGGTGATGAATGCATCATCCAAGTATTGTGGACCAATTAGTAACGCCAGCAGCGGTGTAATGATGGGAAGGAAAAACAGCGCCCTTGTGGGAGTGATGCGGCCATGCTGCTGTGCGCGCTCATCGCGAAACGTGGAATCTATCCATCGAAAGAAAGTAGAAAACATCACAATAACATGCCCAGGCACGGCCTGAGTGTCCAGATGGAGAAACTAAATGAAACGGAGCAAAGGAAAAAACTGGTCGGGGTGGCGGGACTTGAACCCACGGCCTCCTATTCCCGAAACAGGCGCGCTACCAACTGCGCCACACCCCGACATTTGAAGTGTCGTTTATCGCTCCCAGCGTGCTTGTGTAAAGCGAATTTCTTTTGCTCCCTTCCGGTGCCTCAGTACAGGATTACCCGTTCATTATCCCTTTACCAAAGAGAACCTCATCCGTGGCCGTGTTTTATTCCTCCGATTCCACAGGTGGCTTCGGCTCCCCAAGGAGCGGAGATTCCCTTCCGGAGAATCAATCCCAAGCGGAACTGGAAGACCTTGAATTCGGCGATTATATGATTACCGGAAAGGCCGATTCCGACCGCCTTTTCCACAAGTTCATGGCAATTCATCTGGAACAAAATCAACCTGCGTTCATCAAAGTTCTCCGCAAAGAGGTGGCGGGTGGCGAAGGGTTTCAGGAGAGCTTTGTCCAGCGGCTTGGGCATTTGCGCTCTTTGGTTCATGGTTCACTTGTCCCCATTTTGGATGGTGGCATTCACAAGGGCCAATACTTTGTGGTGGAGGAAAAGTTCGAAGGCTTTGCCCTGGGCCGCGGGCTCGACAACGAGCATTTTGAGCACGACGACAAAATCCGCGTGGTGCGGCAAATGGGCCAGGCGCTCTCCTATCTGCATCAGGAGGGGATTGTTCACGGGGAGTTTTCACCGGCCCATGTTTTCATCACCGTGGAAGACCTTGCGAAAATCAACGGCTACGGTTTCCCCGAGCTGATTCGGTTGAAGGGGTATCCGCCACCGATTCTGAATGTGGATCGCCGCCGGTTCGCAAGCCCCGAGGTACTCGCCAATTCCAGCGCCAGCATCCCGAGCGACATCTACTCCTTCGCCCTGGTGGTGGCGCGGCTGTATTCCCCGAATGACAAGTGGGCGAAGTCTGATTCAAAACTCGCGGGCCTCAACTTCCCCGAGCCCGTAATGAAGGTGCTGCAACTGGGTCTGGATAAAGACCCCCGAAAACGCCCGCAATCCATGGAAGAGTATCTCGGGATGATGCTCGATGCCGTGGACGTGACCAAGAAAAACAACAAGCCGCAGACCCCGCTCCCCGTAGCCCCTGTTTATAAACCTGTTCGCACTCCGGTTCCCCCGCCCTCCGGTGGATTCGTTCCCATTGCAGGCCAACCGGCACCTTCCGCCGAGCCCAAACAGAGCGCCCCGGTTGGTGTTTCCCTCCCATTGGATAAACAAGCACCCGCACCGGTTTCCCCTGCTCCAGCAGCAAAGAAATCCGGCGGCTTTCCAGTTCTCCCCATCGTGGGAGGAGTGGTGACGCTGGTGCTGATTGTTGCAGGTTTGATGGTGATAACCGGTGGTGGCGAGAACGAGCAGGAAACTCCCGAGGTGGCCGCGGCTCAAACACCGAAAGCCACGCCGCAGCCTACTCCCACGGCCACGGCGGAACCCACCCCGATTTCCACTCCCATCCGCACGCCACCCCCGATTGTGGCCACAGCCACTCCCGCACCCGCGCTTCCGCAGGTCAACGCACCAACTGGCCCCAGACCCACACCCGGTACCGGAGCAGGAAGTTTGTTTCTGGAGCCCGATCGCTCCGGGCCTGCGGGGTTCTGGCGTGTTGCAGACGCCCCGCCCGGCAAGCTCCCCTGGAACGAACCCGTGCTCCTTTTCTTCGACAACGGAACCCCCGAGGCTCGCACTTGGATTGATTCGCTCTCCAACGACCCCGAAAACGGTGCCTACTTTCAGCGGTTTGTTCGCATCCGCCAGACCGAGGGAGAGAAGTTCTACTATGCCGAACGCTACAAGGTAATCCGGCAACCGCTGATCCTTGTTACCAATGGTGCAGGAGTTGAGGTGGGCCGATTCAGCCCGGAAGCCGAGCTGCGGCTCACACTTTTGGGGTTGCAGCAAATCGGTGAAGATTTGTTTTGAACCCCTCACGACCGATCAAGCCACCAGCTTACACCTGAAAACATTCCTTGCCATAAGCCGTTGATTTTGGCCCACTCCACAACACGTTTTGTGGAGGTTTGCTTTTTCATGCGTTTACTGAAATTTGCCCCTGCGCTTGGGTTGTTGGGTTTGGCGGTGTTACCGTTGTCGCTCCCCGCGGCGATTACGATTGGTCGGGGACCAAGTTTGGGAACAGCGGGGAATGTTGAGTACTTTGAGGAGTTTCAAGATTGGGAGTACAGCGATGTTTCCGCGCTGGATGCCCACGGGGACACGTTCAACATCGGCGGCACTGGGGCCAACGCCCGCGATCTGGTGGCCGGCTATGTGCGTGACGAACCCACCGCCAACAGCGTGTACTTCCGCGTGGATTTGCACGATCTTTTTCTGGGTGCAGAAAGCGGCCAGTTGGATGTCTATGTGCTCATCGGAACGGGTGGCGGGCAAACCACCACACAGTGGCCCGATGGCTTGCAGGGCTTCCCCACGGGGTTGCCGTGGAACGTGGCCATCGGCGTGTACGATGCCGTCAACTTCAACGTGTACGACCACACGCTCACGAGCCTTTCCAACCGCACCACAAACGCCAACCGGTTCCGGGGATCGTACTTCCGTTCCGATCTGGATGGCATTGAGTTCGGAATCGATCGTCAGTTGTTGCTTGATCGCGGGTGGGATGGGGTGCGCCCCTTGGAGGTGAAGTTCGCCACCGCGCGGGACTTCAATTCACAGCTGACGGATTTGCTCCCCAACGTCGGGAGCGCCGGAAGCGATGACTCCGTTCCCACGGCGAAGTATGCGTTTGTGTTGCACGGCAACCAGGCAATCAGCAGCGCCGATTACCTGCAGAACCTGATTTACAACAACACGATTCAAACGCCGAACGGTCGCCCCACGGGATACCGCCGCGCGTTGGAAACCGCCCGCGTGTTCAACGTTCCGCCCACAATTCACGTTTCCGCCACACTGGTCTCCGGGTCGCTCTGGGCCGCCAAACCAGGCCAACCGGATGATGGTCCCGGGTTTATTGCGGAGATTGGAAACTTCCTGGATGGCAACCCCGCCAACGGGGAAGGCGCCATTGTGTGGGGTGTTTATTCCGAACACATTATGCCGTTTTTTGAGGGGACGGTAAACCGCGATTCCATCGCCCTGAACGAGGAATACCTGCAGAAGATCTTCAACATCGCCCCCCCCACGGAGAACTCCACGTTCTGGATTCCCGAGCGTGTGGTGCGCGGCGCCACGTTCACGGATCTCACCGCCACCGGTTACGGCTGGACGATTCTCGACCAAGTAAACCACCTGCGTGAGTGGTTCGGCAACGAGATCGCCGAGGGCTACAAAATCCATCGCATCAACGGCGTAAACTGTTTCATGATCAACGATGAACCCGATCGGTTCAAGTTCGCCAACACCGATGGCGGCCTCTGGATCGACACACGTTCCCACCTGCTGGAAAAAGCACTCGACGAGGATCAGGAGCAGATCACCATCGTCTTCGATGACTGGGAAGCCTACTCGGGCCGGAGCTTCCTTTCCTTCGAACAGGGGAGCGACAATCCCGATAACTTCAACAACACCATTCGCTGGATCGCCAACAAGCCTTGGATTCAAATCCTCGACTTGGAGGAAGTGGCGAGCTTTGGGTGGACCCCCATCGACCACGGCAACAACCCCAATCTCCCGTTTGAGACCTACGACTTCCTCGACTACGCCACCGAGGGGAGCTACGAAAACTGGTATCAGGGAAGTAATCTGGAGGAGGACTTCGATGCCTATCAGCCGTTCATCCGGATCGATGCAAACACCCGCACCGTGAAACCCTTCGGCGCAGTTTCCACCTATGTCCCGAGCAATGGCCGCGCAGTGGTCAAAGGGGCGGGTACAATTGCGCAGGATGTGTTTGCCCAAACGTTCGGCCCCGGCACACCTGTGCAACGCCGCCTGGCCCGGCTCAACTACGCCACCGCCATCTTTGAAACCGCCTGGCACGATGAACCCAACGCCAACCGGTGCCCCGATGGCACCTACTGCAACCCCGACACCACATTCGATACAATCGCCGGGTTTGCCAAGCTGCTGCAATTCCTGAATCTGCGGCGCGGCGGCGGCATCTTTGGCGAGGCAATCCTCTGGGCGCAAAATCCCCCCACAGGAACGGTGGTACAGGCTCGTGACATCGACCACGACAACGAGCAGGAGTACCTCCTCTCCAACGCGAGCGTGTTCTTGGTGTTTGAAAACGACGGCGGCCGGCTCATTGCCGCGCTCTCTCGCGATCCCGAAACCGGCGCTCCTGTGTCCCTCATCAGCAACCTTCTGGGCTTCCCCGATAGCGATGACGAAACCGAACTCGCCACCAACCCCGGTGCCCGCCGCTCCGGATTTGTGGATTGGTACGCCGTTGGCCCCAACCGCAACTACGTGAATGATGTGTACACCTTCACGCAGGTTACCAATGGATGGCGGGCCACCAGCCCCGATGGCCTGATTCAAAAAACGCTGACCCTGAGCCCCACCTCGCCGGTGCTCACCGCCCAGTACCAACTCAGCGGCAACGCCACGCAACTGTACATCCGCCATGGGCTGTCGCCGGATTTGAACAACATCCTAGAGACCGGGCAATCCGCTCTGGAACTCACCAACGTAAACGGTACGCTCACACTGGAAAACACCGCCACCAACCAATTCGTCGCCATTCGCCATACGGGGACGGGGGTAAATGCCCCCTACAACGCTGCAGCGGGTGATGGCACTGCCAACAGCCCACGCAACCAGGCGATGATTCACATGGTGGAGCAATCGGGGACAGGGACGTTCAGTTTTGAAATGATCTTCCCCGGTACCACAACACCGATGGCGAAATCGCTCTTCCTCATTCAGTAGTGAAGAGTATCCAATACACGAAGAATGGAATCCGCCGGGTCTTGATGGACTCGGCGGATTGTTGTTTTGGGGTGTATGTGATGGGGGACAGAGGAGAGAGTGCAGTTTTTTTCACAGGTTTTCATCATTTCCCTTGAAACTGTGAAACTAAGTTGAAAGCACATTCCAACGTTGTCGTGGATGCCTTTCCACCGAGCCGGGGCGCGCAGGCTTTTTGAACCCTCCCGTTGTTTCCAATCCGCTGCGTCGCTCCCCCCGAGAAGCTGGGCACTTCCAGAAACGATTCATCCCGAACCTCTCCACAGGAGTGTATCATCATGGCGAAAGCTGCCCCCAAAAAAGCTGCGGTAACCCCCGCGGCACCCGCCACAGCAACCCCTGCTGCTGCGGCCCCGAAACCCGCTGCACCGGCCCCCGCAAAGGCCAAGAAAGCGGCTGCTCCCAAGGCCCCCAAGGCTGCTGCCAAACCCGCAGCTCCCAAAGCGGCGAAACCCGCCGGCAAGGCCAAACCTGCGGCCAAAGCCAAGCCCGCTGCAAAAGCCAAACCTGCTGCGGCAAAACCAGCCGTGGCTGCTGCTCCCGCCGGACCCACCCTGAAGCAACTGGAATCCGCCGCCGGTGCCAACGGTCAAGTGTTGGCCGCTGCCATTGCGCTGCAACTCAAGAGTGAAAGCAAGGAAGCGGCTGCAGCCATTCTCGGTCTCGCCAAAGCCATCATCGCCGGCGAGGCTCGCCCCAAAGGCTCCCGCGCCAAGAGCAGCGGAGCCGCGGTGAAAGCCGTTCTCGGCCAAATCAGCGAACTCTACTAAACCAAGTTCAGCAAGTCCCTCCCCCCGTAACGTAACTCCGTCCCCGGTGAGTGTCCCTCCAACTCACCGGGGATGAAGTTGCGGGTAGAATGGGTGTTTGTTTTTCATCAAATGATGGAACAAAAAACACGGTATTATGTTCCATCGTGGCTTGACAGATTCTCTCTGAATCTGTTTATCTTGGAACATAAATTAAACGGAATTGTTCCAAAATGGCCGGTGTGAAACAACTTACCTCCACTGATTCTCTGCTAATAGATCGAATAACCCAACACGGTCCGGGTTGGGTCTTTACCCCTGCAGATTTTGCAGACTTGGGAACGAGCCAAGCCGTTCGGCATGCCTTGGTTAGAAATGCGCAAAAAGGAATGATTCGGCAACTTCATCGTGGATTGTACGAGTTCCCCAGACAACATCCCAAACTGGGCATTCTCTCCCCCTCTCCAGAAGCTGTGGCAAAAGCAATTCAGTCAAGAGACGCCACTCGTTTGCAACCCTCGGGAGCCTACGCCGCAAACCTTTTGGGGATCTCTGAGCAGGTTCCAGCCAAGATTGTTTTTTACACCGATGGTCAGTCCCGTATGATTCAGGTGGGAAACCAGCAGATTGTCCTAAAACGCCGAAGCTCGCGAATGATGGCAACCGCTGGAAGGCCAAGCGGGCTTGTTATATCTGCTCTGGAGGAACTTGGTTCTGATAACGTTAATGAGGAAGTTCTCTCACAAATTAGGCGCTCACTGGATAAAGATGCACTTCGATCACTTGCGGCAGATGCCCGTTACGCGCCTGCATGGATTGCCGATTGCATGAGAAAACTCTCAGAAACGGAGGATAAACAGGTGCATGGATGAGCTTCTTCGTTTATCTTCCCAAGAGCAACGAGAGTACTTTCAGGAAGCCGCCAGCATATTGGGAGTGAATGCCGCCATCGTTGAGAAAGACTGGTGGGTATGCTGGACTCTTCGTGAACTTTTCCGGCTTCCGAACTGGAAGGACCACTTCTACTTCAAAGGGGGTACTTCTCTATCCAAAGGTTGGAAGTTCATTCACCGATTTTCTGAGGATATCGATATTGTCATCAGCCGAGAGAAACTTGGATTTCCGGGTGATCACTCTCTTGGAGCAAATCAGCTCAAACGGTTACGCCAAAAATGCCCCAAGGTTGTGAAGGAGATTTCAGAGGCACTTGGCTCAGTGCTCAAATCTTCAGAGTTTCTGTCGTCAATTATGGTTGTTGAGGATAGGGCTGATTTGGAAGGCCAAACACTTTTGGTGGAATATCAGGGGCAATTTAAGAGCACTTTGAGTTATTTGCGTCCGGTGGTGAAAATTGAATTTGGTGCTCGTTCAGACATCTGGCCTTCCGAAGTAATCTCGTTTTCACCGATGCTTTTCGAGGCATTTCCCAATTCTGAGAAATCCCCACCGATTGAGGTTAGAGCGTTATCTCCAAGTAGAACATTCTGGGAGAAAGCGATGCTTCTTCACGAGGAAAACTTTCGCCCTGCAGAAAGAAACCGAAAGAGTCGATTGGCTCGTCACTACTATGATCTTTGGTGTCTATTAATTTCAGGGATTGGCGATAAGGCTGTTGAACAGAATGGTCTTTTTGAATCGGTTGCCCAACATCGACAAACTTTCTTCCGCCAGTCGTTTGTCGATTATTCGACACTGCGCAAAGGGAGCCTCAAAATTGTTCCAAACGCTGAAAAAATGTTGGAGTGGCAGCAGGATTACAGCGCCATGCAATCGTATCTTTTTCCCGGCGTTGCTCACCCCACATGGGAACAAATAATTGAACGAGTTCGCGCCTTTGAGCAGCAGTTTAACTCTTCTACAAATTGAGACGTGATTGATCTAGTGCTCCATAAAGAAGTACAAAAGACGGACAATCCCCTCCCCGTCTCTTACACCGGGAAGCTGCGGTAGATGTGAATACAGGCCACGGCCATGGCGCCATCGCCCGAGGCAAAGGCCACGCGTGGAGTGCTCCCTTTGCGGACGTCGCCCGCAGCGAAGACTCCCGGCATGCTCGTTTCCAAAAAGCACGGTGGGCGTTTCAAATCCCAACGACCCGCCTGAACCACCTGTTCCCCGGTAAGGAGGAAGCCCGCTTCGTCCCGGGCGATTTCCGCCGGAAGGAATCCCGTGTTCGGCGAGGCACCGATGAACGAGAAGATCGCCGTGGCCGGGAGTTCCTGGGTTGTCCCCTCGGCGCGGTTGGTGAGTTCCAGGCGTTCCAGCAGGGATTTGCCGTGCAGGGCCGTGATTTCCGAGTTCAGGTGAATGGTGATGTTCGGCGTGCGCTTCAGGCGCTCCACCAGATAGTTGCTCATTTTGGCGCCGAGATCGTTGTTGCGCAAAACCAACCGCACGGAGCGGGCGGTTTGGGAGAGGAACATCGCCGCTTGGCCGGCGGAGTTTCCGCCCCCCACCACAAAGACGTTACTCTCGCGGCAAAGGCGGCTTTCCACGCTGGTGGCGCTGTAGAAGATGCTGGTGCCCTCGTACCGGGCGGCGCCTTCCACCGGAAGCCGACGGTACTTGGCCCCGGAGGCAACCACCACGGTGTGCGTAAGGAGGGGCTCCTCGCCGTCGAGGGTTAGCTTCAGCAGGTTGCCTTCGCGCTCAAGCCCCTCCACTTGCACCGGAGCGGCGATTCTTCCCCCAAATTTGAGGAGTTGAAGGTGGGCGCGGTTGGCGAGTTCCGTCCCGGAAATGCCCGAAGGAAAGCCAATGAAGTTTTCAATACTGGAAGTGGTTCCCGCTTGGCCGCCGGGTCCGAGGCTATCCAGCACCAGCACCCGAAGCCCCTCGCTGGCGGCATACACGCTGGAGGCAAGCCCTGCAGGCCCCGCGCCGATGATGACCACGTCCATGGGTTCTTTGGGCATTTCCGGCCGGATGCGCATGCACCGGGCAAGTTGCACAAGGCTCGGGTTTTCCGCCACAACGCTGGTATTGGCGCACACGATGATGGGGGTATGCTTGTGGCCGGGGGCGTATTGTTTCAACAGCCGAGCACCTTCCTCGCTGCCGGCATCTGTCCATGTGTAGGGAACGCGGTTGCGGAAAAGGAACTCATTGATGCGGTTGGTGGAGGGGCACTCCTTGTAGCCCACAACCCGGGTGCCCACGAATCCGTTGGCTTGGAGGAGTTCGCGGCGGGCGGTGAAAGCCTGCAGAAGCAACTCACTCAGGGCGGGGATTTCATTCAACAGGTCACGCACAGCGGTGGCCGGTACCCGGCACGCTTCGCATTCGCCATCAGCACAGGCGGAGACCACGGCCGGGCGCCGCGTCAAAAAGTCCACATCGCCGGTGAATTGGCCCTCCTCGTGGATCGCCACCACACGCTCCACCCCGGAGGTGGATTCCAGAATTTTGACTCTCCCTTTTGTAACGAGGAAAAAATCGAAGTCCACATCCCCCGCGCGGAAGAGGCAGGCGCCATCGGGAAACGTCTCGCAGCGGCCGCGTTCGCGGATGATGGAGCGTTGAAAATCATCGAGTTTGGGGAAGGCATTCAAGTGCGGGGTGGCGGTAAGCATGAAAAGCCGGCTCCTGCGGAGAGGTGATGAGCATCACCCTTTGAGCGACAGTTATACCGTTATGGGGAATTTGTGGAAGGGAAGCTGAAAGGGGGGTAAAAAACCAGATCCCCGGGCGACGGAAAAAGGACAGGAAAACCGTCGTCCGGGGACCAAGCCTTCGAGGAGCCCTCCCTCCCTTCAGCTTGCAATTCTATAAAGCGTTATCCAAGCCATTCTATAACTTCAATGAAATCAGTAGTCTCATTTCGGGACGTTGCGCCACTGCAACGGCCTGAGGTTGCAATGCAACGGCAAATCTGCACCGTAGGCAGTGAAACGTACCGTTACGGCTTGAGTTGTTCGATGGATTCCACCACGCCGTCCCGGATGTTGACGATGCGGCGGGCGTGTTCGGCAATATCCCGTTCGTGCGTAACCACAATCAGCGTGTTCCCCGCAGCGTGTACCTCCCCAAAAAGCCCCATGATCTCCTCACTGGTTTTGGAGTCGAGGTTGCCGGTGGGTTCATCAGCGAGCAGAATACTGGGCCGGTTGACGAGGCTGCGGGCCACGGCGACGCGTTGGCGTTGGCCGCCGGAAAGTTCGTTCGGGTGGTGATGAAGCCGATTCGCCAAACCCACGCGGCCCAGGGCCTCCTTGGCGCGTTCCGTTCGCTCACGCCGGGGGATGCCGGAGTACATCATCGGCAGTTCCACGTTTTGCAGAATGTTCATGTGGGGAAGCAGATTGAACGATTGAAAAACGAAACCGATCTCCCGGTTCCGGGTTTGGGAAAGCTCGTCGTCGTTCAAGTTTTCCACCGGTTGTCCGTTGAGGATGTAGCTCCCGGCGGTGGGGCGATCGAGGCAACCGAGAATATGCATCAAAGTGGACTTGCCGGAGCCAGAAGGCCCCATGATGGCGAGGTAATCGTTGCGGCCAATGTCCAGTTGAATGCCGCGCAATGCCTGTACTTGGATGGGCCCCTGGGAGTAGGTTTTTCGGAGCTCCTGAATACGGATCACCAAATCCGCGGACGTTGCGGTGGTCATATCGGGGCCTTGGGAGAGGAGTTGGGGGATGGGGACTCCGCATCGGGAAGCGGGCTAAGTTCCTGGGCCACCACCTCGTTGGAGGCGTTCTTCGGCGCCACGGGGTTGAGCAGCACATCTGTACCCACGGGGAGTGGTGAACGCAACAAAGCGAAGCGTTCGTTGGAGCGTTCCACCTCCACGGGAGTGAATTCCGAGCCCATGGCGGTTTCCACATACACGCCCTTGGAGTTCTCAAATTCCACCAGCGCCTCCAAAGGAACAGGAACGGCGTTGGGGAGTTCATCAATCAGGATCTCAACGCTGGCGGTCATCCCTTGGCGCATCAGGGGATCCACGGAATCGAGTTTGACAACGACTTCAAACTCGCGGGGACCGTTGGTAGTGCCACTTCCCCAGGAGCGCTGAGAGTCGTCCGTTATGGGGACGGAGCTTTTTGTTTCCACCACACCCGAGAAGGTTTTTCCGGGGATGGCTTCCACGCTGATGGTAGCGCGTTGACCCAACTCCACGCGGCCAATATCGATTTCACTCACGGGGACGGAGGCGAGCATCTGAGTGGTATCGGGGATTTCCACCAATGTGCGGTTCCGCCACACTTGATCGCCTTCCGCCACTTTGGCCACTGTTCCGTTTTTCCAGATTTTTAGGTAGGCGATGTCCCCGGGGTTGGTTGCCTTGAGAATGGCATTGTCCATCTGCTCACGGGCTTCTTCCAACTCGCGCTGCGTGCGTTCCAGCTCGATGCGCGCTTTTTCAATGTCGGATTGTTTCACCCGGATGTTACCGGCGAGGTTCTCCTCCACCTTGGCGAGATTAATCTGTGCGTTGCGGAGCGAGAGTTCCTCCTGAAGCATGCGCAGGCGGGCTTCATCGAGTTTGGTTTGGGGGGTGATGTTGCGCTCAAAAAGGATCTGCTCGCTTTCAAACTTCTGCTTGGCGTCCTCGTATCCTTGGCGGGCGATGTCCACTTGAATACGTTCGCTCTGCAGATTCAGCTCGTTGCGTTTTTCTTCCAGTTCCAGGGCTTCCTGCGCGGTTTGCAGATTTTTCTCATCCAGCTTCAACTGCGATTCCTTGGTTTGCAGTTCCGACTCAATTTCCTCGGTCTCAAACCAAACGACGGGATCGCCTACTTCCACTCGGGTTCCCTCGGGAACAAGTTTGATGATCTTCCCGTTGAACGGTGTGCTAATGGTGCTGGAACGGGCGGCCTTGAGTTCGCCGATGCTGTACACCGTGCTGCGGAAGGGCTGTTCACGCAGCGTGTAGTGAACCGCGTTACTTCCCTGAACAGTGGGGTTCAGCACAGCGCCGATGGGGCCACGGAAGGCAACCCCGCCCACGATGACCACAGCGAGAATGCCCACAACCCAAACGGAGGTTGATCGAATGGAGAGTAACTTCGATTTCATGTGTCATATTCCTCCGGCACAGTGTGCCTTGTTGCAAAATAGAGCCCAGTTGCTGAACACTGGTTTTAGCCCCGCGCGCGAGTGGAATCAGATCAGCGGAAGCCCCACCGCCACGTAGAACTCGGCTATCGATACCTGATAATCCAGCAGGGCTGTTTTGTAGCTGGTTTCTGCGTTGAACAAGTCATCCTGCGCCAGGCGCACTTCCGTGATGGAGCTGAAGCCCACCTCATAACTGCCGCGGATGAGTTCCAGGTTTCGACGCGCTTGCTCCACTTGGCGGCGCAGCACCGTGAGCCGGGCCTCGGTCGTTAGAACGCTTCGGTGGTTCTGCAGCACCTCTTCATCAATCGTGCGTTCCCGGGAAAGGCGGTTGGTTTTGGCCTGATCCAACCGCAGTGTGCTGGAACGGATGCTCTCCCTTGCCCGGATGCGGTTGCTCAGCGGCACACGCAGGCTTACCCCGGCATCGAACGTATCCTGCTTGAAATCATTCGCCTGAGGGAAGCTGCTCCCGTTATCAAAGTAGCGCGCGCCGGCATCAAAATCCAAATCCACAAGGATGTTGTTGCGGGCAAGTTGCAGAGCAATATCGGCTTGTTCCACGGTGAGATCCTCGCGCAACAACTCCAGCCGGTTGCGCCGGGCCAGGGAAAGAGCCTCCTCCACCGTGGGAATGGAAAACGCCCCCTGATTGGTAACCTGCGTGGTAATATCCAAGAGGGACACAGGAGTTTCCAGCGGGAGGGAAAGTACCTGAAGCAGACCCTCACGGGCGTCATCCAGCCGTTGCTGACGGTTGATGGCTTGTTCCACTTCCTGCAGGAACTGAATCTGCGCGCGCAGGATTTCGGATTCCGCCACGCGGCCCACCTCATAGTACACGCGCGTCTCATCCAGAAAGCGATACCGCTCCAGAATCGCATCTCGGCTGACCACCAGTTGTTGCTTGCTTTGCAAAATACTAAAGTACTGGCGGATGATACGCAGGGCCACGTCGCGTTCGTTGAGGCGGTTTTGAAGCTGGGCATCAAGCTGGGCCAAACGGGCGCGGCGAAGGTTGGCGGTACCGATGTCCGTCCCCTCGCCCGTGAGGAGTCCGCTTCCGCGCAACAACGGCTGGGTGAAGCGCACACCCGCCCCGGCATCGTAGCGATTGGTTTCACTAATGCCGTTGCCGCCGGTGGTGCGGCTCTCTCCGGTCGCCTCGGTAAAGTCCCCTGTCACCGTTCCGCCAGTGGGGAGGTTTTGGGTTAACTCCAGACCGGAATCAAGATCGTAACCGCGTGTGGTGGTATTGGTTTCCTTGGAGCGATCAGCGGCGGAGATGGCTTCAAAGTCGCGGGATTGCCGGGCGCGGGCGCCACTCACCCAATCCACAAAGGGAACGAATTCCCCCTGTTCCGTGCGTACGCCGCTCTCCTGAATTTCCAGACTGCGGCGGGAGTTGAGAAGCGAAAAATTCTGGCGGAATCCAAGGGTCAGCAATTCCTCCAACCGAAGCACGGCAAACTCCGGCGTGGGGTCGAGTTCGGCGAAGACAACATCCGAAGTGGCGGCATCGTCCTCCTGCATCAGAGGAAGCGACTGAAGATAAATCTGGGCCAGTGCGGCACCCGTGCCGGGCTCGGAGAGGCGGAGATCCTCATAGGTGGGGAGGCGGCCCTCGCGGGCGATGCCCTCAAGCTTGCGAATTGTTTCGGAATTTAGCGAGTCATTCGCTGGAACCGCAGCAGGTCTCAGGAATTCCGGCAACGGGGCCTCCAGAACCTCCTCGGATTGTGCGCACAACGGACCACCGACAACGAATAATCCCGGCACCAAAAGTAACAACCTACGAAACACGTCGGCCTTCCAAAAAGGGAATCCCATCCCACAATCCACCCACAAAGCTCAGTTTAGGGGTCTGTAACCAGAGCGCAACCCACAAAAGTAGAGAAACCAGCGGTCGAGTCCATGGTTTTCGCCTTGCCCTTGATCCCCAAAAATCCGTCTTCTGTCCCCATTGTACGTTGCGACAACAACCCAAGGGAGACCCTGCCGCCGCCATGGAAATCGTCACTTCCGTAGAACAAATGCGTAAACTTGCCGCCGGCTGGCGCACCAGCAACCAGCGAGTGGTGCTTGTCCCCACCATGGGTGCTCTCCACAGAGGCCACGGGCGGTTGATCTCCAAGGCGCTCCAACTCGGGGATATCGTTGTTGTCTCCAGTTTCATCAACCCCATGCAGTTCAACGATAAAAAAGACTTGGTCAATTATCCACGCACTGAGGAAGCCGACCGCGAAGTTTGCACCAAGCTCGGCGTGCATTACTTCTTTCAGCCCACCCATCAGGAAATCTACCCCGTGGGCTTCCTAACATACGTAAAGGTAAGCCACCTTTCCAACGTGATTGAAGGAGAAAGCCGCCCCGGGCATTATCAAGGCGTCACCACGATTGTGGCGAAACTCTTCAACATTGTTCAGCCGGATTTCGCCGTCTTTGGCCACAAGGACGCCCAACAGTTGGTCATCATCCGCCACATGGTGCGGGACTTGTGCTTCCCCGTGCAAATTGTTGCGGTACCCACCGAACGCGACAAATCGGGTCTGGCGCTTTCCAGCCGCAACGCGCTTCTCACCGCGGAACAAAAACAACAGGCGCTGTGCCTTTCCCGCGGATTGAAGCGCGTGCACTTTCTGGTGAAAACCCAGAACATCACCCACTGCGGCGAACTGCTTCAGGCGTTGCGCTCGGCGGTTAACAGCGCGGGCGATGGCGTGGAATTGGATTACGTGCGGATCGTTTCGCGGCTGAGCCTTGAGGATCTTCCCTACATCGAACGCGGCAACACCCTGATTTTGGTGGCGGCAAAAGTCGGCGGAATTCGGCTGATTGATAGCTCCCGGTTGTAGAAGGCCGTCTAACCTTCACCTCTCCTCCCGGTGGAGCCCCCCTCCTCCGGAATTCCCTTATTCTGCCACGGTGGTTTGAAGCAATCCATCCAGTTGGCGCAGGCACAGGAACAGCGCCCTTGGCACGTGGAAGAACCCTTTGTACGGACCGCCTTTGAACCGGTGGGTGACGCGGTTGTTGCGGTCCAGATAGCCATACCACTCGCCAAACTCGGGATCGCTGAAATGCAGGAAGCTGTAGTCCGTGTATTCCTCAAATTTGGTGAGGTAGCGTTCGTCCTTTGTATCGGCGTAGCATTTGATGAGGGCCACCAGCGCCTCGCAGTGGGGCCACCAGAGTTTCATGCTCCACTCCAGTTGAACGGGGGAATAGCCCTCCAAATCCTGGAAGTAGAAGAGGCCGCCGTGGGTGGAATCCCATCCGTGGGCCATGCTCCAGTTGATCATGTTGAAGGCTTTGGCTTTGAGCGCGGCGTTCTCTTTTTTCTGGGCGTAGTCCAACAGGAACCAGCCGGCTTCAATAGCGTGACCGGGGTTGAGGAGGCGTCCTTCGGGGGAGTTTAGCAACGTCCCATCGGCGTTCACGGTTTCCATCACGCGTTCCAGTTCGGGGCGGATGTGTTTATCCAGTTGGCGAACGCACCATTCCTCGCGTTCGGCGTAGGTGGTTTCTCCGGGATCGGCGATCTCGGCGATGAGGTTCAACAGGATCATCGGTACGGCGAGGGAGCTGGTGGCGGGAGCTCCTTCAAATACAGGACGCCCCACCAGGGTGATGTCCTCAGCGTAGCGGAAGATTGCCTGCAGCATGGCGCGGGCTTCCTGCTTGTGGGCTTCGCTGCGGGCGGCGCGGGCGTATTCGGCCATGGCCATAGCGTAGAAGCATTCGCTGAACATCTTGCGCTGCATGAAGACGGGTTTCCCCTCTTTGGTGAGAGAGAAGTACACGCGCTGACCGGTAGTTTTACCGAACTTTTGAAGGAAGTTGGCCCCGAGTGTGGCGGCACGAAGATACTTTTCATCGCCGTAGGTGTTGTATAATTTGGAGAGCATCCAGACTTGGCGGCCTTGGAGCCACAAATGCTTGGTGGTGTCGTACACCTTCCCATCGCGATCGAGGCAGTTGAAGTACCCACCGTTCACCGTATCGAGGGAGTTTTTCATCCAGAAGGGAATTACATGCTCGTGTAATTCTGTGTGATAACGGTCGCGGAGTTGTTCCAGGCGGCGTAGAAGGGAGTGGGGCATTTGGTATTAGAACCTCCGGGAATTGAGAGCGTTAAGTTCGTCGTGAAGAGTATCGAGGGCTTTGGGGCAATACGCTTCGCAATAACGGCGGAAGAGCGTGTGCGCGCTGGGGTAAATGGATTGGGGGCTCATGAAGTGGGAGAATTCGAAGGTGATGAGCTTATCCACTCCGGCTTTGCGGGCTTCCTCCATTTTGAACTTCATTTTGGGCCAGCCGATGGGAGGGAACTTGATCGGCATGTCGCGGTCGAAGCTTTCCACATTGCTCCAGCCCCGAAGGCCGTATTTGCGGGCAAGGCGGGCATTGACGCCGAAGAAGTCCTCAATTTCGTTGTAGGCGATTTGGCCATCCTGAAACGCGCAGATATCCACAAGGCCTTGGATGCGGGCGAAGACCTGCTCCCATTCGCGCTCGTGCTGATCCAGGGTGATGGCGTCGTCGAACTGCTTCCGCCCGCGAATGTAGGGGGAAATCAGAATTGGAAGGTTTTGCAGGTGGCGCAAATGCGTGGCGAGTTGGGTGTATACCTCCATCACGTTTTCGTCGAAGGAGTTGATTTCATGGCTGATGTACCACCCTTTGAAGGCGGGCATGTGGCCGTAACGGTTCCAGACTTCCTCTGTGAACGCCTTGTTGATATCCACTTCCTTCTGCGCCTGTCCGGAGTGCCAGTACTTGCCGGAGTCGTAGGTTCCGAAGAAAAAGGCCATGTTGTTTTGTTCGGCGCATTCCAGAAAAAGCTGCACCAAATCTTCCTGAACGATGAGGAAGGGGAGTTCCTTGGCCAGCACTTTGGATTGGAACGTACACTTCTCCTGATAACCGGCGCGGATCAGGATCACTGTATCAATGCCGATGGCTTTCATGAAGCGGAAGTCGCGTTCCCATTCTTGGCGACTCCAGTTTTGGTAAGGAATATCGTGGGTAATTTCGTCGAGAAAAGTTCCCGTAATCATTGTAAAATGAAGACCTGTCCATTGAGGTTGGAAAAATGAATTGTTCCGAAACAGTGGTGCTCTTTGGGGACGGAGGGGAGCAAGGGCAATCGGATTACCGCCTGTGGAGTGTGGCATCCCCCCGACAATGAATCACTGCATGAGCGCCAAAAACTCCCGAGCTTGCGTCTGCCGTTGAAACGGAAGAAGGGCGCTTTGGCTGGCGGGTGGAAAGCCTCCGGAATCAACCGATTGCAGAAACAGATGCAAGCGGTGCACCGCTTCGGGAGTCGGTGTGGAGTTGTTTTCCACACACGCACCTCCGGTGGCTGAAAGCAATTCCTCTGCCGCCCCACGGGGAATCAAGGCATAGATTGGACGGGCTGCTGCAAGATATTCAAAAACCTTTTGGCTGACCATGATTTCCGAGCCGGGGCCGCGTTCCAGTATCAGGAGCAGGGCCTCGGCCCGTTGTTGCAAACGGCAACACTCGGTGAACGGGACGCTGGCCAGAACCTGCAGCATTTCGCCGGGGAGTTCCGCGTGGCGGGCAGCTTCGGTATCGCCCGGGGAAAGCGCCGTGTGGAATTGCAGGCGGAGCTTCTCCTTCCACTGGGGATATCGCCGAATCAGTTCCCCCACCAACTGAAAGAACGGCGCGGCGGAACGTCCACCAAAGAGCGTTCCGGTGTAGAGGAGCGTCAACTTGCCGGGGTGAATCGGGGCGCGGTACTCCTGTGAAAGGGCGGGGGGGAAGTCGGCGGGATCATACCCGTTGAAGATGGTGCGCACGGGGCTTTGGCCGGGAGCGCGAAGTGTTTGCAGATGCCGGGTGATGGGGGGGCTCACCGTAACCACGTGGTCGGCGGTTTGCACCACGCGGGCTTCCCACAGGGCGGTGGCGTGGCGAAGCCACGAAGTGGCGGGGCGATGGAAGACGGGGTTTTGTGTCCAGCCATCGCGGAAGTCGGCGACCCATCGGAGCCCCGTTTGGCGCTTCAGGTAATAGCCCACGAGATGTGTGCTTTGGGGGTAGTTGCTGGTATAGACGGCGTGGAAGGGCCGGGCGCGGTGGAGTTCCAGCGCTTTCCGGAGCGCGGGGGAAACCCAGCCCCGGCGGTCATCGGGAACAAAGACGGTTCGGCGCAGGAGTTCCATCACCTGCGGGCCAAGGCCGGTGGATTTGGTGGTGCTTCCGGCGGTGGGTTGAGTCGCGCTTTGGGGAGTGGGTTGAGTCGCGCTTTGGGGAGTGGGGCGCAGGCGTTCCAGCAGGCGATACGGGTCAAGCGATTCTGTGGCGTGAACGGGGAGTTCCTTCAGCCACGGATAAAGGTTCAGGGGGGAGGAATCGTACCCGGCGCCACGCTTGGCCCGGCAAGTGACGACTTCCACCTCGGCGCCCTCCTGCAGCCAGGTATTGAGATGGGCGAGCAACCGGCGCACCCCCGTGGCATCCGGGGGAAAGAAGTAGGCGATGACCAAAATACGAAGGGGTTTGGGTGGAGCCACGGTGGCGGGTACTACGAGTGGTGCGGGAGTGGATGAAGGCGCATCGGGGCGCACTCCATCAGCCGATTAAGCCTTCCTCATAGTTGGTGGCAACCAGTTTGGAATCATTGCGGCGGGATTGCGGCTTTCCGGGATCAGCGGAGGGATTGGCGGCTTCGCGGAATTCCAGGATAAAGCGGGCTCCGGGGCCATCGGTTCTGTTTTCCCCGAAGATGTTCCCCTGGTGCGCCTGCATGATGCGTTTGGCGATGGCGAGCCCGAACCCGGAGCCACCCTTTTTGGTGGAGACGAAGAGATCGAAGATCGACTCTTCTTTTCCAGCGGGAATTCCGGGGCCGGAGTCTTCAAAAATCAGGCGAATGGCCTGCTCCTTCTTCTGGGTGCGGATGCTGATAAGCCGCCGTTCCGAGCTTTCCATCGCCTGCGCGGCGTTGAGGAGCACGTTGGTAATCACCTGACGCGACGCCGTGGGGTCGGCGTTGATCCACAGTTCCGGGGCGATGGCCTGTTCCACCTCAACCCGGCGACTTTCCAAATCGGGTTTGAGGAGTTGAATCACTTCGGCAAGCAGACAGGAAACCTGTTGGGGCTCGGGTTCAATGCGCCCGGGGTTGGCGAAGTTCATGAAGTGCGAGACGGTGGTGTTCATGTTTTGGATTTGGTTTTGGAGGCGATTGATTGTCTCGCGCAGCTTTTCCGGGGAATCAGGGCGGGGGTCGTCCATCTCCTCACGGGCGGCTTCCAAGTGCAGATTCATGGCGTGCAGGGGGTTGCGGATTTCATGGGCAAGGCCGCTCGCCATGGTTCCAATGTTGGCCATGTGTTCGGCGTCATCCGCCACTTTTTGAAGTACAATCTGCCGCTGCCCAAGCCGATAAAGAGCAGTCAGCGCCAAACCAAAGAAGAACAGAACCAGCGCCACCATGTACATCAAACTGCGGGAGATGTTTTGGGAAAGGGGCTTCAGCTCCATGATGCTGGCGTTTTGTTCAAAGCCGAACTCTACATAGCCCAGGATTTTCTCGTTCGCGGTGTCCTCATCAATTTTGATGGGAACACGGTCACTTACGATATTGCTGGTGGAGGAAATCAGGTTGAGCTCCCAACGCAGGGGTTCGTCCGAAGGGGGAACAAAACCCTGTAGCGCACTCCCTGAACGGGTGGGGCAATCGTGGAGCTTTTTCTCATCGCCATATTGATAAATGCAGGTTCCGTCGGAATTGACAAGCGCCGTGAGCACGACATTGTCCTGACTGGAAAGCAGGCGGAACTGGGCCTTGATTTCGGGGTTGTTGGCGACGTCCTGCAGGGAATTCACCTCAAAGCCCTGAGCGCGATAGTCCTCAATGATGGTGCGGATGTCCTCCGTGGCACGCATGTGCAACTCGCGGATTTCCGTCTCGGCAGCACGAACCAACTCGTTTTTCATACTGTTGACGACTACCGCGGAGAGCACCACCACCACCAAGCCGCAGAAGATGAACAACACCACAGTGGTGAGCAGCATCTTCATTTTGCAACTCATGCAGGGGAGCTTAATGGAGGAGCTGAGCCAGTTCCGCATGGGGAGGAGAGCCTTTCGGGCAATTATTCTGTGTAGTGGAGGAGCAAACCGTTTGCCGCTCGGTTCGGGGTGATGGGAAAAGGGATCCCAAGATCGGGATTTCACTGTTGCCTTGCACGGGGCGGTGTCGCTTTCAATCAGAAAATGTTCCTGCGCCGTGAATCGCTCGCAGGCCGCCCCAGATGTTGTTGCCTATGCCCCGCCTCCCCACCCTTTCTGCTGCCTTCCGCTGGCTATTGCTTCACCGGCAACTGGTTCAGCAGGTGCGCGCGCCGCTTCACTCGCGTGGCCTGAAGTGGCTGGAACAGTATTGGGCTGCAGCCTCCAAGGCATGGAGCGCCGGAACCGGCGAAGCCCCCATTCTGCTTTATTCTCAAGTTGCCTGGGATGATGTTTGGCAACGCCCCCAGGAAGAAGCTCGGGGGCTTGCCCGCCAAGGCCGTACCGTGATCTTCGTTTCCCCGGTGCAACTTCACCAAGTGGCGGGAGCGTTGTATGGGCGATGGAAACCCGAACGATTCGAGCAACACGGCCGGGGGCGTTTGTTCATCTTTTCTCCGCTGATTCTCTCCGGTGAGTACCGCGTGGAGCGCGTTCGGAAAATCAACCGCGCCATCCTGACGCAGGCTCTTCTCCCGTTTTTCGAGCATCCCGCCCACGCCCTCACCAACTCACCGTTCACCGGAACACTCTTCGCCCGGCTGAGACCCGAGCTGCTGACGATGGAATGGATCGATGACTTTTGCGCGTTCGATTGGTCGCCGAAGGAGAGCCGCCACGAGGAAGCCCGCCTTCTTCAACAGATCTGTGGCGGCCTTGCCGGAACCCACCAACTTGCCGACGCCTACAACGATCGCGTGCCGCAGGGGGTTCCCTACTTCCCGAGCGGAGTGGATGTGGAGAAGCTCACCCGACCCGCCGCCGAACCCGAGGATCTGCGCGCACTCCCCCACCCTCGACTCCTTTACGTGGGGACGTTGAACGACCGGTTGGATGGCGCCCTGATTGCCCGGGTTGCGGAGGAGTTCCCCGCCGCCAGCGTGGTACTGGTGGGCCCCCGCCGGGAGACGTTTCGCGTTCCCCGAACCCCGCCGAACCTTCATTTCCTCGGGCTGAAACCCCACGATGCACTTCCCGGCTATTATCAGCATTGCACGGTGGGTCTGATGCCCTTCGCCAATAATGAAGCCGCCCGCGCCATCAATCCCATCAAAACGCTGGAGTATCTGGCCGTGGGACTCCCCACGCTCAGCACCCCCGTCCCCGATGTGGAACGCTTCTATTCCAGCGTGGTGGAAATCGCGGAACCAAGCCAATGGCCGGAACGGCTCCGCCGACTCCTCGCGCAACCGGGGGACACAGAAGCTCGTCGCCAGTTTGCCCGGGGGAAAAGCTGGTCCACCCTGACCGCCACCCTCCACGAATACCTCCGCACGCTGGAGCAACGCCACGGCAACACCCTCCGGAAAGAGTCTCCTCGCTCATGAAATTTCTCTTCGTCCTTTATCGTTTTGGTCGCGACATTACCGGCGGTGCGGAAATCCACCATCGCCGACTCATCGATGATCTTCTTCTCCTCGGCCACAAGGTGGAGGTATGGACCACCACCGGCAAGGAGATCCCCCCCGTGGGGCACTGGGGGGTGGATTGGCAATCCGGATACCCCGAGGGGACAGAGGTGGAAAAAGAGACGGGTCTGGTGATTCGCCGATTTGGCATGGACCGCGTCCCCCGGTTGATTCTCGCCCTTACCGCCAAGCACGTGGAACACAAGTTGGATGAGTTGAAATACCATCCGGAGTTGCTCGCCAAACTGCACGCAGTTGAATACACCACGGAACGCAAAGCTCCGTTTCTGGATTTGTGGACCGGTTGGCATCACCCGGAAAATTCACCGGAAGGCCCGGCGCGTTGGAGTGGAAGCACAGCGCGGTTTATGCTAGGGCATGATGGTGAAGCGGAAACACTGGTGCTGGAGGGAAGCACTCCGGAACCTAAGCAATTGCACCTGCAACTCGCTCCGGGATTGCTGCTGAAGAAAACCGTCTCCGGGATGTTCAAGTGGGAAGTTCCGCTCAAGGAATTGGCTCCTGGAATCCACGAAGTCACCCTCAGCACCAGCGGCACCAAGCCCCTGAGAGATCACAGAGTGCTCGGCTTTTATCTCAAAAGCGCGGAACTCCTGAACAAGAAGGGTGTCCCCGTTTGCAACGCGAACATCGGCGAGGATGTTCGTAGCATCGGGCGGCGGCACTTTCACGAGTGGATTCCGTTGTTGGAAGAGCGAGCCAGTCGCATTTCCCAACAAACCTGCGGGTGGTTCGATTGGCTTCGTGGGCCGCGCAGCAGTGCCCTGAAGAATGCGCTCCGCAACGTACCCGAAGATGTTGATCTGGTGGTGGCGTGCAACTTCCCGTGGTCGGTGATTCCCCTGGTTGCCGAGCAGTGCAAACGCCCTTGGGCCGCCATGGCGTTGTGGCACTTGGAGGACGACTACTACCATTGGCCGCACTACACCGCTGCCCTGCGCAAGGCAGCGTTTGTGCTTGCGAACACGCCGTTCTCCGAACGGGAGTTCTTCACTCCGCGTGGGATTACTGCACGGTTTGTAGGTCCGGGGATTCCGCCGCTGAAGAAACCTGCATCGTCTCCGTCCCCCAAAACGGGGACACTCTACTCCACCAAGGAAACCAAACCCGGTTTCCGTATGCTCACGGTTTCCCGCAAGAGCGGCGAGAAACGCTATCAACTGATTGTGGAAGCCGTGGAACTTCTCCGCGAGCAACAACCCCAACTCAATGCCACTCTTACGTTCATCGGCCCTGATGGCGACGGAGCTCCACTTCCTCCCTGGGTGGATTACAGGGGTCGGGTGGATGATGAAGCCCTGGCCGAAGCCTACGCCGAAAGCGATGTCTTCCTGCTACTCAGCGATTCCGAAAGTTTCGGCATGGTGGTGGCCGAGGCTTGGCTGCATGGCAAGCCGGTGATTGTGAATCGCCACTGCGGTCCGGTGGCCTCGCTGGTGGATGAAGGGGAGAACGGATTCGCCGTGGGGACAGTGGAAGAATGCTGTGCCCGACTGAAAGAACTCGCCGCCGATGCCGATTTGCGCCAACGACTGGGCGCGGCTGGAAAATTGAAAACCGAGCGCGAGTATCTGCAACGCGCCGCAACGCTTCGCTTCCTGAAAGCTGCGGAGGAATTCACTCCCGCCACCATCAGTGTCCCCCAATCTCCCACAAGGTAACTCCCATGCCCACTCCTCAACATCTTTTGGAACGCCTTTCCGCAATTGCTACTTCACTGGAGTCCACAGGCAACGGCCTCGCTTTGCTGGGGCTTGGAAGCGTCGGCATCGAACGCGATCGTCTGGATGATTTCAGCGATCTCGATTTCTTCGCCATCGTGCGTCCCGGCACGAAACAAAACTTTCTGGTAAAGCTGGATTGGCTCTCGGCCCCCTGCTCCATTTCCTGGTGCTTCATGAATACAACCGATGGGTACAAGGCACTCTACAGCGACGGCGTGTTTTGCGAGTTTGCGGTGTTTGAGCCCCACGAGTTGGCGGGGATTCCCTACTCTCCCGGAGCGGTGGTATGGCAAGCACCGGACTACTCCGTCCCCATTGCCCAGCCGGAGCGTCCGCTCCCCACGCCTGATAACCGCCCCGACGCGTGGCATTTGGGCGAGGCGCTCAGCAACCTCTATGTGGGGCTATGCCGATGGAATCGCGGTGAGCAACTCTCCGCGTTTCGGTTTGTGCAATCCTATGCGGTGGATCGCTACGTTACGTTGTTTGAACGGCGCTTTCCGCCCCAGAATCCGCTGCTCACCGATGCCTTTGATGCTCCCCGGCGGTTGGAGGCGCGCCTACCCGTGCTGGCGGAAATTCTCCCCCGGTTGATGCCGGGCTATGCCCACACACCGGAAGCAGCAATGGCAATGCTGGCCGAATTGGAACGCCTGTCCCCCACGGTTTGTGAGTGGGGCGTGCACACAAGCATCTCACGGGAAATCCGCCGCCTTGCGGGGTGATTGCTGCAACACCGTCATTACTGGCGGCTGGTATCTTCCGCCAGCGTGTACTTAAGCTCAACCTGTTCGCGGTTGCGCTGCACCACCAGCTTGAGGGTGTCCCCCACTTGCATGCTGGCAACGATGAGCAGAAACTCCTCGCGGGTGGCCACACGCCGACCGTTCACCGTGAGAATCAAATCGCCGAGTTCCAACCCTGCTTCCCGAGCGGGGCCGTTTTCCAGCATCGCCACCACCAGAATCCCCTGCACTTGAGGGCGGTTGAAGGTCTCCACTTGGAAGTCAATCTTCAGCGGCCGAACGCGCCCATGCGTCAACACTTCCTCAATAAACGCCTTGGCTCGGTTAATCGGAATCGCAAAGCCAAGCCCGATGTTCCCCCCCGTTTGGCTCACGATAAAGGTGTTCACCCCGATGGCACGACCCGCAGCATCCACCAGCGGACCACCCGAGTTCCCGGGGTTGATCGCCGCATCGGTTTGAATCATGTTATTGTACACGCGTTGGTTGCGTTGATCGGGCTGGAAGCTCCGGTTCAGGGCGCTCACCACCCCCACGGTGACAGTGGGGCGCGGATCGGCGATGAAGTTCCCAAACGGATTGCCGAACGCAATGGCCGTTTCCCCAATCCGCAACGTGCTGGAATCCCCCAACTCCATCGGCGCCGGCAACTCTTCCGCCGGTACTTCAATCTTCAGCAGCGCCAAATCCACAAAGGGATCCACATCCAAAACCGTGGCGGGAATCTCCCGTCCGCCCGAATCGCTCTGCAGCGTGACAAACACCGATTGGCTGTTTTCAATAACGTGAAAGTTGGTGAGGATGTGCCCTTTGTTATCTATCAGCAAACCGCTCCCCAGAAACGGGGTGCGTTCCAGCGAGTAGCGGGGGCGAATCATGAAGGGGTTGAAGAAGTCGCGGTAATAGGCATCGATGCGTTCCTTCACAGCGCCCACGGTAACAACCGAGGGGCTGACGCGTTCGATGACGTCGGGGAGGCTTTCCGTCACCACGGGAGTGGCGGTTGCCGTCGCCCCTTTGGTCGAACCTTGAGGGGAGCCGGTGGAGGCGTAGCCCTTCGAGCCCAGATTATTGGTGAGGGAATTGGCAAGAGCGCAGCCCAAGGCCACGCCGAGCAACAGCAGGAAAAAAGGCGACGCAAAACGTTTCAACAAAGCAGTCATTTCCAGGCCCATCCGGTGCAGTATTGCACAGTGGAATCGTTTTCAGGAAAGGTTGTTCAAATTCCGGGCCGGTGTTCCGTCCCTCCCCAGGGTTGGATTCAGCCTGTTGGGTTGGCTTTCCGGATTACTTCAATTCCACCGTGAGTTCCACTTCCACAGCGGCATCCAAGGGAAGAGCGGCCACACCAAGGGCGCTGCGGATGTGTTTACCCTCGGCTTCGCCAAAGACCTGCTGAAGGAAGAGGCTGGCTCCGTTGGCAACTTGGGGCTGGGCTTTGAACTCGGGTTTGCTCTGAACGTAGCACACCACGCGTACGGTGCGCTTGATGCGGTCCAAATCACCGATGACCTGTTTGATGGCGGCCAGGGCGTTCAGGGCACAGATGCGGGCCCCAACGGCGGCTTGATCCACCGGGGTGCCACCTTCGCCCACAAAACCAGTGACGGCGCACTTGCCGTTCACCATGGGGAGTTGGCCGCTGGTGGTGACGATATTCCCAACCTGAATGGCGGGGATGTAGGCCGCCAAGGGGACGGCGAGTTCGGGGAGGGGGGAATCAAGCTCCAAAAGGCGCTTTTCAATCTTGGACATGGGGGGATTGCTCCGGGAAAAAATGCGGGAGCCGTTTGTGCCGTCAGGCTTCCAGCGCCTCAACGGAAATGATGCGCCGGTCGATTGCCGAAGCCTTTTCCGTGAGAAGGGAATCCACCGTCCACAACGAACCCCGAACGCCAAAGAGCAGGGCAAAACCTCGGAGGTAATCCTCCGCCCGGGTGCTATGCTCTTTGCCGCCCAAAAGCCTGCTGGCCAGCGCTTTGTCGGTTTCCGAAGAGGGTGGAACGTGACGCTTGAGTAAAATGGTGAGAAATTGCTCCAATGTTTCCCGGGTGAATTCAGGGGCAAGAAAGTCCACCAGCGGCTCGCAATCGGGGAGATGATCGGCGTCGGTGATTTCCTCGGAGAAGGAAATGAACTGACTGCTGGCGCGGGCACGGTCGAGGTAGGGGGCCTGCTCCTCGGGGGAGAGAGCCCAGAAGTCCTGAACCTGCACAAGGTTGGCCTGCGCAGGGGGCTCGTCATCGATTTGTGTTTCCAAATTGCTGAGCTCGTGGGCGCGCTGCTTTTGGGCTTCACGAGCCTGTTGAACCAACTCGGGGTGCTCATCCTGCCAGATTTCCTCGGCAAGTTCCAGCAGGCGGTCTTCCTGTTCGGCGGCATCGGAGACGCCACTTTCAAAGTGGAAGGCAAGGCGATCGTTTTTGAAGAGTTTGATTTCCAGGCCTTCAGAATCGAAGCAGTTCAATTCCAAACAGGAAGCCGTGGGGAACTCCTTCACGTCCTTGTAGGAGATTCCCATCGGGAGGTAGGCATTGATCCATTTACCGTAGGGTTTGCTGATCACGAGCCCGAGGGGGCTTTTCAGAAGAGCGGAGGCCACCAGGCGGCCGGTATCCTGATCAGGGAGGTGAATATGTGTGGCATGCGCGAAAAGACCCATAAGTTGACGCCGGCCCCCTTTGCTTCTGGTGGATTCACAGTGAACGGTAGGAAGCGAAACGTCGCCGGGCAAGCAGAAGGTTGAAGGACGGGGATTTTTCCGGTTGAGCGGTGTCCGCAGAAGATTCACCCTAACTCTCTCAATTTTACCCCAAGGATCCCCGCCTTCATGGGTTGGATACTCCTCTTTCTCCTCTCCTTCGTTCTCCTTGGTTTGATGATCTTTATCTTTTGGTCCGTGGGGAAAGAATCCGATTCCCAATATGGGAACACCGGATTCACCAAGAATCAGGTGCGGTTGTTCTTCTGGGTTTTGGGGATTTTGCTCTGCGTCGTCGCCGCCCTGCTGGAGTACCTCATCGTTCTCCGGTGAATCGAAAAACCCCGAGCCTTTCGACACAAGAAAACACCGGGATCGCTGACTTCCCATACAACTCTAAATTACCCGGGACGTTTTTCAATTCACCGAGATCAATGCGGTACCAAGTGAAGACGACCGTATCGGACTGGCATACAGAAACCCCACGCCGCAATCTTGCCGTAACCCAGCGCCAAAGGCGCGGCGTTAATACAGCCTAGGCCAACGGCCCGGCGTCATCGAGTAGCCGGGGGATGATTTTAACATCGATACCAAGGATAGCAAGGATGGGGGATTCGTTTAAAGAATCGGCCCGATCGGTCGTAAAGGACCTATTCATCCTAACAAAAATTTGGGCAGGACGCCAGCCCCCCCCACGACGAACAGTTGAAATACCAAAACGCAGAAAATCCCGGAGGGATTTCCGCAGGCTGAATAGCCCGGCATCGCGCCCGAAGGGTCGATGCCGGGTACCGGTTCATCTATGGAAAGGCGCCCCGGAGGGACGCCGATTGAGAACAACCAGGTGGGATTTTGGCGTGCCTCCGGCGCGCCTTTCCCTTGGTTTACAGAAACCCGGCATCGGGCTACCGCCACGATGCCGGGCTATTCAGCCTTCGGACATTCCTCCGGAATGTATTCTCCGGTTATCAATTTTCCGCCGCGCCCGATGCGCAACACCGAGATGGGGAAAACGGACTCCGATCTTCACACCACCCTCAAGACTCCACCCATAAGGACGAGAAACGTTTTTCCGAGATCAAGGCGCGCAAGGCGGAAGCCGAAGCGGAGCGTGCTTTTGCACGTGACCGAGGCTTTCGACCGTATCGCAACCCCCGAGATCGGGAAAACGGACTCGTCCTAGCTTTGCAAATCTTGGAGCAGTGATGCCCCCTGTGCCTTCCACGCCGGTAGAATCCCCGCCAGCAATCCGCATCCCACCACAATCAGCAGCGCCATGAGCTCCCCCGCGTTCCACCCAAAGGCCCTCACGGCGAACCCCGTTTGCGCCGCCACCCAATCCTGAAACACCACCAGCGCCCCCTGGGCCAGCAACCACCCTGCAGCCGTGCCGAAAACGCTGAGCAAAGCCGCCTCACCAAGCACAATTGCCATCACCTCCCGGGGGCGGGCCCCCAACACCCGCAGAATCGCCACATCGCGGCGACGCCGTTCTCCCGCCTGATACAACCCCGTTAAAATGGAAAGCGCCGCCACCACCACCACCACATACGCCACCAGGAGAAGCGTGCGCTCCATGGGTTGCAGAAAGTTGGTGTACAGGCGCTGCACCTCGCGGATCGGAATGGCCACGAGTGTGTTGGTTTTTTCCGTGTATTCTTCGGCGAATTGGTAGCGCAACCCACTGGAACGCAGCTGCACCAGAATGCTCGTCAATTCGCGCGGGGTCGCTTCGGTGCTCGGGGGGGCGAAGGCCCAGGCGGCTTCCAGTTCGGTGGTCTCTTCCGGGGCGGGATTTTCTTCCGCTGCGGCGACTTCGGGCTCCGGAGTGGTGCTCTGAGCCGTGCCAAACAACCGATCATGCAGCGCTTTTTCCGCATCATGAACCACCCACACGGAGTCCTTGCGGGTGAAGATGGCGCGATCCTGCGACGTCCCCGTGGGCTCCAGAATCCCCACCACCGTGTAGGGGAATTCCGGGTGTTCGGCGCTCCCGGGGATGGGAAGCAACCCGTGGGTTCCGTGGAAGGTGGAGCCCATCACCAGCCCCGTCTCACGGGCGACGGTGGAGCCGAGCACCGCCTCGAAGGGGACATCGAGCCCCCAGCGACCCTCGGCCAAGGCAAAGAGCGGGCGTTCCTCTTCGTCTTCGCCGCCAAGCCGGTTGATCATCAGCGTGGGAAGCGATTCATCCGTCCCCACAATCCGGAACCCCCGGTAGTTGTCGCCCAAGGCGAACGGGATGGCGCGCTCCACCCGGAAGTCCTTCCGAAGCGTCTCCAGTTCCGTGTAGGCGATGTTCCCCGGCGGAAGATCCAAGTGGTACACGCTGCTCAACACGGTTTGCAGCGGACTCCCCTTGGCCCCCACGATGCAGTCCACCAGTTGGCTTTCCGCCAAGAACGTGCGGTTGGTTTCCGCCCGAAGCGTCAGCACCAAGCTCACCAAAGCACTCCCGAGCGCCACACCGAGAAGCGTAAGCAGGCTCACCAGCGGTCGCGCCAGAAGATATCGCCATGCGATGGCGAGAAGACTCATGAGCGGCCTCCTCCCGTGCGGGGAATCAGACCCCGGCAATCAAACCGCCGGGGAAACCGCACCGCCAGGGATTCATCATGGGTCACGAGCAACAGCGCCGCCCCCTGCTCCGTGGCGGTCTGAAGCATCAGCGTGGCCACCTCGGCTCCGGTTTCGGGATCGAGCGCGGCGGTGGGTTCATCGGCCAGAATCAATCGGGGTTTGGTAACGAGCGCCCGGGCAAGCGCCACCCGCTGGCGTTCCCCCATGCTCAGCCGGGCCGGAAGCGACGCCGCCCGGTGGCCCAGTTGCACCCGCTCCAGAGCCTCCAGCGCGGTTTTCCGGGGATTACTCCCGGGCTTCTGACGGCAAAACCGCAGACCCAGCAGCACGTTTTCCAAGGCGGAAAAGGGCTCCAACAGGTGGTAACTTTGAAACACGAACGCCATGTGCCGAGCGCGGAAATCATCGGCTTGGGCCGGAGTGAGTGGAGCGAGATCCTTCCCGAAAACCCGAACCGACCCCGAAGCAGGCCGCACCAACCCTGCCACCACGTTCAGCAGCGTGCTCTTTCCGCAGCCGCTCGGCCCCGTAAGCGCAAGGTGTTCCCCGGGGGCGAGAACCAACTCCTCCAGCCGCAACTCCACCGGTGCAGAACCGGAATTCCCCAGCACCACGCGGCAATGGCGGAGTTCCACCGCAGGCGATTGCTCAGGGGCGGGGGGTGGCGTCATCCCGGGGCTCCGTTCCAACGCTTAGTGGGCGTGCCCCTCGTGGCCTTCCTCGCCGTGGGAGTGGTCGTGATCATGATCGTGGGCCCCGGAAGCGGAGGCATCCTCATGCTTGTGGGGAACATTGGCGGCGCGCATCATGGAGTGCGTGATGGGAACGAAGGAGATCACGAGCCGGGCCTTTTCCTCCTCCGTAAGTTCGCCCTCCAACAACTCGGCAAAATCGTGGGCAATATCCTTCAAGTCCTTTTGAAGCTGGGCAACCTCCTGCTTGGCGGGGGCTCCTTCGGGAATGGTATCCTCAGCCAAGGAAACCAAAACCGTATTGATTTCCGGAGCCATGGCCTGAACCCCGGCGTAGTCTTTCGCCTCAAACAACGCGAGAGCCTTGTGGGCGAGGGCATCGGCCACTTCCAATCGGGGCCAGCTCACCACTTCAGCCGAGCTTGAGGCCGCGGGAGCCACGGCTTTGGCATCACTCCCAGTGGAGTAGGAGTCTCCCGATTCCGAACAACCGGTGAGGAGAAACATGGATGCCGCAACGGCGCAGAGGAGTTGTGTTGCCGGGGTGGAGGAGAAAATCTTCATGGACGCGCTTCCTTCAAAAGGGGTTCACTGAGGTGCGGGAACGGTGCTCCGGGCCGCGCCTGAAACGCAAGGCCAAGCGGCATCACCGCAGCGTGCCAGCAAAGGAAGCGAAGAAAGTGCGCATTTGTTTTTGGATCGGCAGTCTCACAACCGGCGGGGCGGAGGGTCAGTTGGTGAAGCTCGCTCCCGGGTTGGTGCGCAAAGGCCACACGGTGCTGGTGGTGTTGTTTCACCCGCTCGGGCGGCGCCGGGTGGAGGAACTCCGCGCTGCGGGGGTTCGGGTGCGTTGTCTCAATCTTCCCAAGTTGCGCCCCGTGACCGAGTGGCGTGGAAAGATTCAAGCATTACGCTGTTTGCTCCGTTCCGTGGCGATGCTGCGGCGGTTCCGGGCCGATGTGATTCACCCGTTCTTTCTGGAGTCGGAACTGTGGCTGGTGCTTTGTAAGTTGCTGGGCGTTCCGGGGGTGATTCTCACCACTCGGCTGAGTTTGGTGCGCACCAAAAACAATTCCCCGTGGAAGAACACGGCTCAAAACTTTTGCAACCGGTTTGCAGAGGGGGTAATTGCCAACGCCACCGCCGTGGCCGAGGATGTCATTTCCCTGGAGCGCAACCTTCCCCGGGAGATGCATGTGGTGCGCAACGGGCTTCCGTTGGAGACGATCGTGAACCGAGCCGTGCAGCCCACCACCGGGCCGATTCAGTGCTTGGCCAATTACCACCCCGAC
>JANRMB010000005.1:0-8637 GCA_033761985.1 Candidatus Sumerlaeia bacterium
TGTTCTGATGCACCAGCTTGGCCATGGTAAGTGCTTCTCGTTCGAAGCGCCCCCGGAAGCTGGCTTTTTCAAACATCTCGGGCTTGGGGACTTTGATCGCCACCGTTCGGCGAAGCCTCAACTGGCGAGCACGAAAAACGGCCCCCATGGCTCCGGAGCCGATCAACTCATCGAGTTCATAACGGTTGTCCAAAACACCCCCCACCAAGTCATCCAAGCGATACTTGGGGCGGAAGGGAGTTTCGTCGTCAATTTCAGTGGGCTGCTGATCAAACATGAGTCAGCTCAAAAAAAGGATATCGTAGTAAATGGGACTTACAAGGACTGTGAAACCGCAACGGCGATCAACTCCACCTGTTCATCGGTCATCGAGGGGAAAAGGGGGAGAGTTACCAACCGTTTTTCAATGCTCTCCAGAACGGGGAGTCGGTTATCCTCTGGAAGCAACCCCACGGTGTGAGAAAAGCGATGCAACGGTTTGTAGTGAAAACTGGTTTGAATTCCCCGTTCGGTCATTCGGCGGGTAAACTCCTTCTTCGGCGTTTCGTGAGGAAGAAGCATCACCAGCAAGTGGTGGCTGGAAAGGGATTGATCGTAGCCGCCAAAGGGAAACTTCACGCGGTCGGTTTTGGCAAGAACGGCCTGCTTGATTTTGGCGGAGACTTCGCCTCTACGGCGGTTGATTTCCGGAAGCTTGGCCAACTGCACCCGACCAATGGAGGCGCGGATTTCATCGAGCCGGAAGTTGTGCCCCGCCACCACCACATCGTAATCATTATTGCCGGTTTGAAAGTGGTCCATGGTGGAACGCGTCATCCCGTGGTTGCGCATCAGGCGAATACGCTCGGCAATGGCGTCGTCATTGGTGGTCACCATGCCACCTTCACCGGTTGTCATGTTCTTGTTTCCGTAGAAACTGAATACACCGGCATCGCCAAAGCTGCCAAGTTTGCGTCCTTTGTATTCGCCGAGGATGCCGTGGCAAGCGTCCTCAATTACGGGGATGTTACGCTTCCGGGCGATGGCCATGATTTCGTCCATTTGAGGAGCGTAACCGGCGTAGGGCATTGAAACAATAAGCGCCACATCGTTGTTCATTTTATTGCGAAGATCTTCCACACTCATGTTGAGATCATCTTCGCTGGTTACATCGATCAGGAGGGGAATCTCCCCACGGCGCATGGCCACATTCATGCAGGCCACAAACGTTAGAGCACACATGGCAATGTACTGACCGCTTCCCACGGCTACGGCGTCGTAGCAAAGGGCAAGAGCATCGGTGGCATTCGCGGTGGCCACGGCGTGCTTTGTCCCCACGGCAGCGGCGAATTCCGTTTCAAAGGCACGAACCTCGGGCCCCATCGTCAACCAACCGGATTTCAACACACGCTGCACGGCCTCGGCTTCGCGCTCGTCGATGGTGGTTACGGAGAGGGGAACTTTCCAAGTGATCGGGTTTTGCATGGTCACCTAACGTTTCGGTTCGGAATACCTTTTCACAACTTGAAAAAGGCTGCTTATTCTTTGTGTAGAATCGCCCACATAAGGGTTTTGGTGTTATCAGAACCCTACTCGGTGCGCAAGGCTTCTATGGGGTCCAGCCGTGCGGCTTTGAGCGAAGGATAAAACCCAAACAAAAAGCCGACAAAACACGCCACGGCGGTGGACGTCAACACCGAGACCAGCGGAACAATCATCACCCAACCCGCATAGCTTCCGATGATAAACGCCAGACTATACCCGATGGCGATCCCCAAAAGCCCCCCCAAAAGGCTGATGATCAGCGACTCAATTATGAACTGGGTCAAAACATCGGACCGCTTGGCGCCCAACGCTCGGCGCACCCCAATCTCGCGGGTACGCTGCGTCACCGTGGCGAGCATGATATTCATGATACCAATCCCCCCAACCAGCAGGGAGATGGCCGCCACAAAGAGGAGAACGTTTGCTAAAATCCCGGCGGTCTCCTGCTGCTGGCGAATCAATTCCTCGGGCACAATCACCTCAAAGTCCCGCATGCCGTTGTGGCGCCGCTGTACCATGCGATCCGCAACGGACTTCGTCTCGGAAAGCGGTGCACCCTCAGCCACTTTGAGGATGATTTCATCCAGCCTTTCCGCGCGCGGATCCCCCTCGGTACCGAGCCGTTTGAAGAGTGTTTCCAGAGGAATGTAGATGTTGCGATCCACGTTCCCCACCTTGATCACCGTATCGCCACCGGTTTGGCGGGATTGAAGAACACCGATCACCAAATAACTCTGACCGGCGATTCTCAACCGCTGCCCCACCGGAGACTCGATGGGGAAAGCCAATCGGCTGATTTCTGCACCAATGACGCAAACCTGGCTGGCGTTGGCTTCGTCCAAAGGGGAAATCCAACGCCCCTCTGAGAGCGCATAACCTACTATTTGGGGAAGATCGGAATTGGTTCCATACACTTCCCCGGAAATCACCCGACCGTTCACACTCGGCGGTGCGGTGGTTTTTTTCAAAGGAGCGGCCAGCTCAACGCCCTGCAAAATCTCCCGGATGGAAGCCAAATCGCCCCGAGTCAAACCGTAGGGATTCCTGCGCCTCGCTTCGGACTCTTCGGCGCCCTTTAGTTCCAACGCCCGGATGCGCACGGTATTGGTCCCCAAGGCCGCCAACTGCCGATTCAATTCCTCCGCCGCGCCAGCGCCGATGGCCGAGACCGCAATCACCGCCGCAATCCCGAAAATGATCCCCAGCATCGTGAGAAACGAACGCGTTTTGTGCATCCAGATTTCCAGAAGTCCCGTGCGGAACGCTTCCAAGATGGGCATCAGCCACACTCCTCAAATCAGGCGGTTTTTGAGCAACTCATTTGCTTTCGAGTGGACACTCAAGCCGCCAAAAGATGTGAGTGAACACTCTCAACTCACCGGGGGAAACGCAAACCATGATTCCACAAAATACAGAACTCCTAAATGTTCAACTCCCTGATGGAAGCAGCCACTCCGTCCCCCCCGGTACCGAGGTGCAAAACCTTCTCAACAAGCAGCGAACCCCAACACCTTATCCCGTGGTGGGAGCAAAACTCAACAACTCCATCGTGGCGCTCTCCCATCCGATTCAGAAATCCGGAACGCTTTTCCCGGTGGATTTGGGAAGCATCGACGGCGCCCTCATCGCCCGGCGTACACTGACGTTCATCCTCTGCGTCGCTGCCAAGGAAACCTTCCCCCTCCTCAATCTCCGTGTCAGCCACTCGCTCGACCATGGCTACTATGTTCAGTTTTATCTTAACGGAGAGGAACGCCGGAACGGTGAGGAGATTCGCCTCAGCCCCGCAGACGTTCGCCACTTGGAGTTGGCGATGCACTCCCTTGTGGAAGCGCGCCACCCCATCCTTCGCCGGGTGATGGAGCGCACCCAAGCGATTGAACTTTTCCGGGAAAACGGAATGCATGAAAAGGCTGAATTGCTCGCCCAAGTGACCAAGGAGAGGGTCTCCGTTTATGAACTCAAAGGGCATGTGAATCACTTCTACGGGCTTTTGGCGCCGAGTACGGATCGCGTGTCGGCATTTGAGCTTCGCCATCTTGCTGGAGGAGTAAACCTCCGCTTCGCCCGTACCTCGAACCCGCTGGAAGTTCCCCCAAGCCGCCCGGGGAAAAAGATCTTCACTGTACTGGAGGAATATGATGATTGGATGCACATCATCAACTTCCGCACCGTGCGCCAACTGAACCGCATCATTCTGGAAGATAAAGCCAAGGATTACGTGATGATTGCCGAGGCGCTTCAAGAGAAGAAGCTCGCCAGCATCGCCGAGGAAATCCGCAATCACCCCCGGAAGCCGCGGGTTGTGCTTCTCTCCGGGCCCTCCGCCAGCGGAAAAACCACCACCACAAAACGCCTTGGAATTCAACTCCGGGTGCTGGGGTTGCAACCCGTCCTGATTGAAATGGACAACTTCTTTGTGGAACGGGAGCGTACTCCAAAAGATCAATACGGGGAATACGACTTTGAATCTTTCGACGCGATTGACCGAGAACAACTTCAGGAATGCGTGCGGCGTTTGCTCCAGGGAGAGCGTGTACAAATTCCGAAATTCAACTTCAAAAAAGGAATGCCCGAGCCCGGGGAAACACTCCAGCTCCCCCGAAATGGAATCCTGATTTTGGAAGGGATTCACGGCCTAAACGATCAACTGCTCCCCACCATCCCCGATGGCATGACGTATAAGATCTACGCCAGCCCCATGACGCATCTCAGTATTGACGACCATAACCGCATTTCTTCCGCCGATGCCCGGCTGCTGCGTCGGTTGGTTCGCGATATTGAAGCCCGGGGCCACAGTCCTTTGGAAACCATCCGTCGATGGCCAAGCGTTCGCCGTGGAGAAGAAAAGAACATTTTCCCGTATCAGGAAAACGCGGATATCGTGTTTAACTCGGCTTTGGCCTATGAAATCGCCGCCCTGAAGCCTTTTGCCGAAAAAGCACTGGGTATGCTCAATGAAACCCAACCAGAATGGAGCGAAGCCCAGCGACTGCTGAGCTTCCTTGGATACTTCAAACCTATCTGCACCAGTTGTATTCCGCACCATTCCCTCCTCCGGGAATTCATCGGCGGTTCCTGTTTCTCCTACTAGGCGGAATCCCACACTAACTCCGCCGTTGGGAGCTAACCTTACGCAGTTATTGGCTCAATTATTTGGGGTTCTTCTGTTTTACGGCCGAAGAACCGACCAAAGACAAACTTCACGGCCTTCCAAAGGGTGAACATGATGTAGATCAGGCCGATGGTCAGCATGGTGAGCAGGAACAAGGAGAGCACGGGGTAGGCGACCACGAAGGCCATGATGCTGACAACGGCCACATCCTCCGCAACACTCACCACAGGGCTGACGACAGGCGAAGTACCGGTGGAATGGGCCACCAACCGAGTAGCCGCTTTGGTGGTGTGGGTACCCAAGGCCAGCGTGCCGCCCAGGAGACCCCCAAGAATTTGCATCTCACCGGGAACATCGCCCAAGCCGTTCGCCGCAAGCATGGCTGCAGCCGGGACACGAATGAAGGTATGCACGGTATCCCAGGCCGTATCCACCGCAGGAACTTTATCCGCCACAAACTCAATGGTGTACAACGCCAAAGCAGGCCAAAGAACCCAGTCGCTCATCAGGAAGGCAAGCTCCTCGGGCAAATCGAACGAGGTGAAACGTGCCAAAGCGCCCAGAACAAAAACGGTGGCGTACAGGTTGATGCCTGCACAAAAACTCGCCCCCATGGTAAGGGCGATGGTTTGAATCATTTGATCGAATGCATTGGGTTCCATATGGCCAACTCCTTTTTCTGATGAATTACGTACAATTGAGTCCGTGATTTATTCAACCACGTTTTGGAAAAATCAGGGTTCCGCTTGTGGACTCTCCGCAGAAACTGTTTCGTAGTTGGACAAATCAATACCCAAGAGTGTTCTTCTTTGAACGATCCTAATTCATCCCTTGGCGAGGAGAATCCCATTTCCCGTTGGGAGTGGCTTGCAGTGATTGCCGCAACTTTACTGGGCGCTATTCCCCGCTTCTATCAATTGGGGGAAATCCCCTTCGGCCTATGGATGGACGAAGGGTTGATGGGACAGGGGATTTTGCAGATTCTGGGTGATGGCCCACGCCCGATTATTTTCCATAATAACGGGCTCCCCGAAGAGGGCCTTTCCTACTACATCACCAGTTTGAGCGTGGCGTTGTTTGGCCAAAACACCTGGGCCATGAGGCTGCCGAATGCTCTTCTGGGGACGCTTACCATTCCCCTTGTTTGGTTATGCGCCCGGCGTTTTGTCTCACCCACCACTGCGGTGATGGCTGCGCTTTACTTCGCCTTTTTCCGTTGGCATTTCCACTTCTCCCGATTGGGTTTCCGAACGCTTCTGGCTCCGCTATTCAGCTTGCTGATCTTTTGGTCCTTTGCAGCCTTCCTTCAAACCAAGGAATCCATCTCGGGGAACTGGTGGCAAAACAAACGCTTCCGAGGTGGCCTTGCGGGGTTGATTCTAGGGCTTTCCCTCTACACTTATACGGGGATGCGCCTTGTGGTGGTGGGCGCTTTGGTATGGCTGGGCCTTTCCCTTCTGCTTCTTTATCGTCAGGAGAAACTGGCCGAAAGCGCCCCAATTTCAAGCGGAGCCCAGGCGTATTCGCTCACCCGATTTACCGATCAGCTGAAGGGTACGTTCACGCTTCTGATGGTCTTTCTGTTTGTTCTGATCCCGTTCACCGTGGAAGTTCTCATCCATCCGGAGCGATTCGGAAGTCGGCAGGCACAAGTGTCGGTTATTCAGGAAGAGGGAGTTCGCTGGGATCTTGTGGGTAAACATACTCGAGACGTGGCATTGATGGGTATTTTTCGGGGTGACGACGAAATCAAGCACAACATCCCCGGGAGCCCCGGATTTCCCCAAGCCTACCTTCTTTCCCCGGATATAGAAGTGAACCTCCTGCAGTGGCAGGAGTTACGTGGTACAGGGGAGTTGCCCGAGTACCTTCGTGATCCTGATGGCCACGGCGCCCCAGTATTCGATCTCGTGACGGGTATGCTCTACATGATTGGTCTTCTGGTGTTATGCGGCGCAGCATTCCGCACGGGCGGTTACTTACTCCCCGGATTGATTTTGTGGCTCTTGTTTGGTTCGGCCAACTCGGTACTTTCTCTCGGGGCACCAAACCAACTACGAATGCTGATGGTTTCACCGTTGGCGTGCATCATTTTGGCCATTGGACTCAAGTCCCTGGGGGACGCGCTCAAGCCTCGGCTCCCCCGGGAATACTCGGTAAAGATTCTGTTCGGGCTGTTGGCGTTGCACTTAGGTTGGTTTGCCGTTGGGGAGGCTTATCGTTACTTTCACGTTTGGGCCAACCACCCGAAAACCCATCAGGCTTTCAACGCAGACTTTCGGGTGTTGGCGGATTGGCTTGTCGAGGAGCAATCCGAGGCTCCGTTGGTTATTGCTCCAGACTTTCTGGCTAACTTTACCAGTATCGATTTCCTGACACGGGGTGATGTTGCCTTGGAATCTGATTCCAAATGGAAGGGTCGTGAGAAGGAGCTGTCCCTCCTACCTGATGGGACTTGCATCCTTGTTCCTGCAGAACAGTTTCCCCAGCTTCAGGTGGCTTTTCAACCCGGGGATGCGTGGGTTCCGGCAGGGGAATTCCGTTGGGATCAAAGCAACTTTGTTTGGCTGAAAGCCTGGGTGAAACGCTCAAAATAAACAAGGAGTCCAGATAAATCCGGACCCCTTGTTTCAAAGTGAGACTGCTGGAATCAAAAGTCCGGAACATTCATCCCGGAACGGGACTCACCTCAGGAAGAGGAAAGCGTGGTTTTCTTGCTGGACTCAGTTTTTTTCGGTTTGGCTGGCGCCTCTTTGGAAGCCCCTTCCGCAGGGGCACTTGCTGCTTCCGCAGTTTTGGTATTGTCAACGTACTTCACATGGCGAAGAGGCTCATGAAGGGGAGCGTGTACAACATCCATCTCCAACAACTTGTTGATGGCCAATTTGATTTCTCGGAACACACGCTTGTAAACTTCCAGAGTCGCGCCCATGGGATCGGTGATTTGGTAGTTCTTCATATCGCTCTTTGTGTATTCCTTGAGCAGGAACACCTTATCATCGGGGTCGCCGGGTTCATCGGTGTTTTCGAGAAGCATGCGTTTGGCAAACTGAACGTGGAAGGGAGTCATTCCAAGAACCAAGTCGGCCTTCTTCAGCATTTCAGCTGTAAGGGGCACGGAGCGATGTTTGGTGATATCGATGTTTGCCGCTTCCATCACCTGAATGGCTTCCGGTGTGGGAAGCAACCCCGTGGTGGTCATTACGCCGGCGGTCTTCACCTCAACACTTTCAATCCCCTGTTCAGCAAGAAGCTGATTCATCAACCCTTGAGCCATTGGGCTGCGGCAGGTATTTCCCGTGCAGACGAAAACAACGGTGCGTTTCTTTTTTCGCTTTTTCAGTAACATTGACGTTCCTTGTTTGTTGTATTGAGTTGAGTAGAGATTGTATCAAGTTGAGAATCAGATAGTTTGTGTTAGTAACCGCCTAACGAGAAACAAACCAAATAGCAGAAAAACAGCATTTGGTAACCACACCATTATTACAACAGGGATGCCAAAGCCGGCAACAGCCAATTGCTGTGCAAAAAGTGAGGTTGTATAGTAGGCAACCACCAGAAGTAACGCATTACCAAAACTGGTAAAAAGTTGACCGGCAGAGGGTTTGAGTGACAAGCCACAAACAACAAGAGAGAGCACCAAAAACCCGAAAGTGAAGGCAATACGCGCCTGGCGTTTGACGAGAAACTCCCGTGGGCTCAAGCCTTGAGCTTCAGCAAACTCCGCCGCAGTACCGAGTTCAAAGTAGCTCATTTTGGCGGGATTATCCAAGCTGGAAAGATAGGGTATCAGGTCTTCTTCGAGAGTAAGTCCCACCTCGCGATTCGAAATGGAGTCGTAACTTTGAAATGCAATAAGCCGGCCCCGTTGATCGAATTGTCGCACGGTTGCACCCTTCAGCGTCCATAGAGTGCGACTCCCCGGCACGAGTTGAGCCTGGGTTGCCCGGATGATTGTTTGAGGAAGGCGCGTGTCCTCGTTCAAAAGAATAAAGGAA
>JANRMB010000006.1:0-14875 GCA_033761985.1 Candidatus Sumerlaeia bacterium
GGCCAACGGTCAGGGAATCGATGTTGAAGCCCCGGGCGGCGAACATCCCGCTAATCCGGGAAAGAACGCCGTGGTGGTTTTGTACGAGTACGGAGAGTACGTGGTTTTGAATCGTCATGGGAGTAGTCCTAATGTGTGTGGATGTTGAAGGTTAAGGTTTCACGCAAAGGCGCAAAGAACCGCAAAGAGACGCAAAGAAATCACAGGTTATTTACAACTCGCTCGATTCCATCTTTCATTAGACCGCAGCCAAAATTTAGAACAAAACCGAGACGCCTATTTGAAAACTTCAGGTAAGTGAGAACTTGCCGAGCAAAAACTGGCTGCATTCTTTCACAAGCCTTTATCTCCAATATAATCTGAGAATTAACGAGGAGATCTGCTCTAAAAGCATTTTCAATTCGATAACCCTTATAAATTATAGGAAGACTTATCTGCCTTTCTACTAGAAGTCCTTGTTGAAGCAGTTCCACTTCAAGAATTTGTTCATAGGCGGATTCAAGTAGTCCGGGTCCCATCTCTTTATGAATCGAATAAGAGCAGTTGAGAATAATCCGCGCCGCTGTTTCGATTTCTTGGGATTCCATGAATTCGCACCTTTGCGTTCCTTTGCGGTTCTTTGCGCCTTTGCGTGAAAAAAATGAATTTTCCGAATCTCTATTCTTCCCGCTTGGCGTGAATCGAACTCCCTTCCGTGACGATTGATCATCGTCACGGAAGGGGGGATTACTTGGAATGCATCAGAAGAGATCCGCCTGAGTTTTACCATCGAGGGCTTTGGCTTCACTCGCGTCGCGGGGGGTGATGTAGTCGCCCACGAGCATGTCCTTGTAGCCTTTGCCCGGCCCGACCATCGGGAATACCATGGCATCGGGATCGATCATTACTTCCAGGAACGCCGGACCAGGGAACTCCACGAATTCCTTGAGCACTTGATCCATCTTCGCTTTGTCGCGCAGGCGTACGGCATACTCGTAGCCATCGGCTTCGGCGGCCTTGATGAAGTCCTTGCGGTGCATCGTTTTGTCGGTACCGGAGAAACGCTCCTCAAACATCAGCTTCTGCCACTGGCGCACCATGCCGTCGCCAGTGTTGTTGAGCAAAAGAATCTTGATGGGAAGGTTGTTGGTGGTGGCGGTTTCCAGTTCGCCCAGGTTCATGCGGATGGAACCATCGCCGTCCACACAGATAACGAGCTTATCGGGGTTGGCGAATTGCGCTCCGATGGCGGCGGGAACGCCGAAGCCCATGGTTCCCATACTGCCGCTGGTGAGCCAGTGGCGGGGGTGTTTGAACTGGAAGTACTGGGCGGCCCACATTTGGTGCTGGCCAACGCCGGTTGTCACGATCGCCTCACCCTTGGTGATCTTCGTAATACGGTCGATGACGTCCTGGGGTTGAATCCAATCGCCCTCGGTTTTGAACTGGTTGCGGTGCTTGTGCTTCAGTGCGGCGAGGTGTTTATGCCATGCGCTGTAATCTTTCTTGAAGCCGAACTCCTTGGCCATGCCGTGCAGTTCCTTGATGGCCACGGCGGCGTCCCCCACGAAGGACCAGGTGATGTTCTTCACCTTGCCGATTTCGGCGGCGTCGATATCAATGTGAGCGATGTTCTGGGCACCGGGAGCGAATTCCTTCACCTTGCCGGCCACGCGGTCATCAAAGCGGGAACCCACGGCGATGAGGAAGTCGCAATCCTCCACGGCGTAGTTGGCGTAGGCGGTGCCGTGCATGCCGAGCATGTGCATGCAGTGTTCCCAGGTGGTATCCACCGCGCCAATCCCCATCAGAGTGGTAACGGCGGGGATGCCGAGTTCCTGGGCAAACTTGTTGAGGGCTTCTGCTCCACCGGAGTTGATCACCCCACCACCGGCATAAATCAGCGGGCGGTTGGATTTTTGCAGCATCGCGAAGAAGTCACGACCAGATTCCACGGGGACGTGGCTTTCTTCCACTTCGCGCAGGCGGGCGCGGTAGCCGGGGAAATCAATCACGCCGGAACCTTGGAACTTACCGACCCAGTTTTGAACGTCTTTGGGAAGATCGATCACCACGGGGCCGGGGCGACCGGTGGTGGCGATTTCAAAGGCGGTGCGGATCGTGGCTTCCAACTCAGCGGGGTCGAGCACCAGGAAGGTGTGCTTGGCGCAGGGGCTCATGATATTGAAAATGGGGGCTTCCTGGAAGGCATCCGTTCCCATGGCGGCGCGGGGAACCTGACCGCAGATGACGATCATGGGAATGGAATCGGCGGCGCAGTCGCGCACGGGGGTCACGGTGTTGGTGGCCCCGGGGCCGGACGTCACAAGGGCGATCCCCACACGACCAGAGCTGCGGGAGTACCCGGCGGCCATAAACCCGGCGCCCTGCTCATTGGCGGGAACCACAAGGTTGATGGGCTTCTTGGGCTTTTTCTCATTAAAGCGGAAAATAGCGTCGTACGTGGGGAGAATGGCGCCACCGGAATAACCGAAGATGGTGTCCACACCCATATCGGCAAGGACTTGGATCACCATGTCGGCGCCCATCATATCGGTGCCGGCTAGGGGGTGCGGGGGCGACTTTTTATCGGTCGGTTCGGGATGAATAATCGTCATCGTAGGGGATGCTCCAAAATTTGGGGTAAGCAGGGGAAAGGTTTGGGGGTGAAGGGTGGGGTATTGGCAAGCCGAATCACGGGATCGAGAGGACGATTCCGTTTTCCCGATCTCTTTGTTGCTGTTCGACTCAGCCTCCCGCAACGTAGCTCCGCTACGCTTTAGTCGGCTTTGTCTCACGCGCCTTGATCTCGGAAAAACGCCTATCGTCCATTTATTCTATCGTTTTCGAGGACTTAGCCCAGTTTGATGGATGAAGGTGGAAACAAAAAAACCGCTTGGAAGAGTCAAGCGGCGGCGGATTCGGCTCTGGAGCTATTCTTACCCAACCTACAGGGCAACGGAACTCCAGAGCGACCCCACCACGGCCACGAGCACCACATTCACCACCACGACCACCACAGGAGCGGAGACAGGAGGGAGTAGGAAACTGGAAAGTGGGGTGCTGGCCCGGCGTGCCGATACGGCATTCCGCACCGATTTCACGGAACCGGCATAACGGTTCGAGGAAAAAGGGTAGGCTGCGGAGCAGGGCGTAAAGTTCATGGGCTTGTGCATCAGCGAACAGCGGAGAGACGTCAAGCAGGAAATGATGCGGGGAGTTGCCAAAGTCATGGAGGCCACCCTACACCAACAACACCACGGCGCTGGTGAGCGTCATCGCCACCAACGACCATCGTATGACTTTCTCCCCGGTTTCCCCCACCGCCACTTTGCTTCCCGCCCAGGCGCCCACCATTTGCGCCACGGCCATGATTCCACCAGCGGCGAGGTGAATCATCACCCCTTGCCACCAGAAAAGCGCCAGAGTTTGCACCGTGAGAATCAGGATGAGGATCACCTTCAAGGCGTTTGCCTGCACCAGAGACAGGGACGTCAACGCCCGCAGAACCATCAGCGTCACAACGCCCATACCTGCCTGAATGAATCCGGAGTAGAACCCCAACCCCAAAAAGCTCGCCACCAGAAGCGCGGGGTTTGCGGGAGCGGTGGATTCCTCCGATGCCGCCGAGGGGGAAGGTGAAGGCGTTGGTTTGCGGAGAATGAGCACCAGCATCAACACCAGGCAGAAGGCGAGCACTTTCTCAAAATGCTCGGAGCTGATCCACGTCGCCGTCCAGGTGCCGAGAATCCCCCCCAGAAGCGCCAGGGGGAGCACCAGCCATAGCACGCGGCGGGTTTGAGGCTCGGAGACGTGGTACAGCTTCCCGGTGGAGACAAGGCTTTGGGCGAGCAAGCCGAGGCGGTTGGTGGCATTGGCCTCCGTGGCGGGGATTCCGGAGAATATCAGGGCGGGGAGCGTGAGCAAACTCCCCCCGCCGGCCACGGTGTTCATGAATCCGGCCACCAGGCCGGCAGCCAGAAGGAGAAGGAGTTCCAGAGGGCTCATGGCGGGGGCGTCAGGCTCCGGCCCGGGTGAGGGCGAGGGCGGCTTGTTCGGCGGCTTCGCGCAGAAGTTCCTCCGGCGTGGGGCGGCGGAGAGCCACCAGCGTCAGATCGTCCTCCATGGGAATCGCGCCGCGGTGGGTTTCCGCTTTGGCTACCAGTTGCTCCACCAAGGACCGCGCCGTGGTGCATTCGCGGAGGCACGCTTTAACGCGGTCCAAGCCGAGTTGTTCTCCGGAGTCATTGAAGGATTCCCGCAGGCCATCGGTGGAGAGCAGGAACATCTCCCCGGGGGCGATGTTGCCGCGCACGGGCTCCCGGAGTTTGGGGAGTTCCTTGAAGAGCCCCAAGGGCGTGGTGGTGGCGAGCAACATCTGAACGTCGCCGTTGGCGCGACGCCAGAGCGTGGGCTCGTGGCCGGCGCTGATATGCCAGAAGTTCCCCGTCCCCAAATCGATTTGCATCACCGCCAGCGTCAGGAAGTGGCCGCTGGAGAGGTCCTGCTTGAGTTCCACATTGAGCTGGCGAAGGAGTTCGCGCGGGGAGGGTTCGCGGCGAAGAATCAACCGCAGAGCCGTGCGCGAAGCGGCCATCATCAACCCAGATTCCAACCCATGACCACTGATATCGCCGATGACGATGGTGAGGGTTTTGCCATCGCACTGGTAATCAAAGAAGTCGCCGCCCACACGGTTGCTCATGCGGTTCAACTGGGCGATTTCAAAACCCGTTTCAGATGGGCACGGCGGTGTGGCGGGAAGCAGACCCCGCTGCAGTTCGCCGGCGAGTTTCACCTCAGCGCGCAGGCGTTGGCGATCCTCCAGGGCCGCCACCATGCCGTTCAAGTGATCGGCAAGCTGGCCGATTTCATCGTTCCCCGGGATGTTGGCCCGGGCTTGCAAATCGCCCTCGGCCATTGTGCTGATCACCTCGTGCAGTTGGCGAGCGCGTTTGGTCAATCGCCGCGCCACCAGATACATAATCGGCACCATCACCACATAGCAAAGCACCAAATACTTGCCGATGAAGAAGAGCACCTCCAAAAAAACCGGGGAAGTGCGCTGAGGTTTGACGATGAAGACAAGGTGGGCATTGGTGAAATCGTAACCCCGTTGAGCAGCCGAGGCGTGAAAGGCGGGGGTGAGCAACTCGCCCAAATTGGTGTGCACGTGTACCCACTCGGGGTTCAGGGCGCGGAAGTCGCGGATTTGGGGCTCCTCCACCCGCTGGCGCAGGTACTCCGAGTCCTTGAGCATGAAGTTCCCCCAGATGCGCCCCCGGGTAATCTCCACTCGAAAATCCCCGAGTTCCCAGGGTTTGCCACTCCAGCCGGTTTCGGTGCTGGCGAAGTGAACCCATTGCCCATTCTGTTGGGCCAGAACGGAGACTTCTGCCGTGCTCTCCACCTTGGAGAGCGACCACGTGCTGACGAGGTGATTGCGGCGGAAATCCTCGAGCGTGAGGCTCAACTTTTCCGGCGTTTCCAGAAAGGCGAGCGCTTCAAACGTTTCCACAGGGAACAACTTGGAGGCATAGTGGGTGCGCTCCAGCGTGGAGTTAATGGTGGTAACTAGAACATCCCGCGCGGATTGCTGGCTCAGCAAAATCCATACGGCGATGGTGTACACCGTGAGCGAGACGGTGGCCTGCAATACCGCCCGCGTGGCCATGGGGATTCTCAAAGGCCGCACGGGGTAGTTGGGTTTACGCTTTTTTACCGGGGGATTCACAGAACTCGCCTACACGCCAAAACGGACTCGTGACACGAAGATTGTGAGCCAGATTCTGGAAGGGGATTAACATCGATGCCAAGGATTGCAAGGATGGGGGCAGGCCAAGTGGTAACCGGAAACAGGACGAGAGGCGTTTTTCTGAGGTCAAGGCGCGAGAGGCGAAGACGAGGGTGCCGTAGCGGAGCTACGGTGAGGAGGCCTGAGCCGAGCAGCAACACCGACATCGGGAAAACGGAATCGTCCTGAGGATAGGGTCAGTGTTTGTGCTCTACCTGCTGAACAGTTTTACCGGAACCACTGGTGAGGCCGATTTCCTCGGCGTGTTTGCTCATCCAAGTGCCAACCAGCGCCATGCCGGTGATTCCGGCTACGAGCAGGGCAAAGACAAGGGCAGTGAGCATGTTGGACTCCTGCGCTTGGCGCACTTTGGCGATACGTTTTTGAGTGGCGGCCACGCGGGCCAGCGTCTCGGGGCTTTGATCAGTTGCCATCATGATGGTAAATCGTCCTCAAGTGAAATGGACTTTGAGAAGCGTTGGTAAAGGAGCACCCCGGGGTGAGGCGCTCCTTTACTGGAAACGGGACTTATTGTCCTGATTTTTTGGTGCGGGTGCGAGAGGTTTTTTTCGGTTTCTCTTCGGTTTCCGCAGGGGCTTCAGGGGTTGCGGGTTGTTCCGCCGCTTTGGCCGGGGCCTTGGCGGGGGTACGTTTGCGGGCTTTTGCCTCAGGTTTGGCCGGGGCTTCCGGCTGGGCTTCGGTCACGGCAGGGGCTTCCGCCTTGGGTGCTGCGTCGGCTTTGGCGGATTTGCTTCGCCCTTTGGAGGAAGCCTTCTTGGGGGCTTCGGTTTTGGGGGCTTCCGGAGCCGCCTCAACCACGGGAGTGGCCACCGGGGCCTCCACAGCTACGGGTGCAGCCTCGGCCTTCGGAGCTCCACCGCGATTGCGCGACCGGTTGCGACCAGATTTGGCAGGGGCGGTTTCCGTGGGTTCCGCAGCAGCCATAGGCGCAGCGGCCACGGGTTCAGCCGGAGCAACCACGGCGGGCGCGGAGGCAGACTTGGCCCCCCAGCGCGCCACCACTTGCAGAGTGCGGCTTGGCTTGTAATCCCCGGCGGGTGGAATCACGGGTGCAGCCTTGGCAACAACGGGAGCAGCTTCCGCAGCGGGAGTTTCCAGCGTTGCCATGCGGGCATCGAAGGTGTTCACGATCTTCACAGCCTTCAAGTTTTCCAAGGCATTGGGGACCACCACCTTGGCGGCGGCGGCGATTGCCTTGGCGCGTTCGTCCTCTACCGGGGGAAGCCCTTTGGGGAGAACGAGGCTGTTGCGGGTCACTACTTGCAGGCGGCTCTTGAGGCCTTCCGTGGGGACGGGCGCGGAAACCGGAGCCGCGGCAGCGGGGCGCTCGGTGCGCTCGGGGCGGGGTTGGCGTTCGGGGCGTTCAGAACGTTCGGGGCGTTCCCGGCGATCGCGGCGGCCAGAGCGTTCCTCCGCCACGGGTGCGGCTTCGGGGGCTTCCGCTTCCTCGGTGGGGGGAAGGAAATCGGGGTCCTCGGCGGCGCGCTCAAAGAGATCATCGGCGTCGAGCGAGTCCTCGGCTTCCGGGGCAAGGGCGTCACGCGTATCGGCGTCTTCGGCACCACCACGGCGATTTTTGCCACCACGGCGACCGCGGCGGGTGCGCTTCTGGTTGGCTTCATCGTCGCCTTGGGGGGCGGCAGCACGGCGGGGGCGAGCAGCGGGTGCTTCGGGCTGATCGTCATCGGCCACATCAGAGGGTTCCCAATCCGTAAGGGAATCCACCAAATCGGCGGGGGCGATGGAATCGTAGGATTTGTTTTCCTGAAAACGACGGCGCCCAAGAATGCGGTTCTCCGGAAGGAAGATGGCGTCGCGGCCGGGGCGTTCAATGCCCGTCAGCGTATAATCTTCGCGGTGAAGACCGGCTTCGCTGCGGATGATGACTTCCACGCCGTAGGTTTCCGCCACTTGCAGCACGTACTGTTTCCAGGTGGATTGCAGGAACTCCGCCACAGCGGGTTCGCAGTTGAGCACCACGGCGCCGAATTGCGGGGCTTCCTCGCACAGCAGCAGCAGATCACTCTTGATGCGCCGCCAGATTTCTTCTTTGCGCAGAACGTGGGCTTTGCCGTCGCAATAGGGGCAGGTTTCAAACACTTGTTTCTTGAGCGACTTGTTCTTGCGTTTGCGGGTGAGCATCAGCAGGCCGAAGTCCCCCACTTGGCCGATTTGGCTCTTGCTGCGGTCCTTCTCCATGCACTGGTGGAAGTGTTCCGTCAGCTTGCGCTTGTTCCCCTGGTTGAGCATATCGATGAAGTCGATGACGATGATGCCCCCGATATCCCGCAGGCGGATTTGCTCGGCAATGGCGGCGGCGGCTTCCATATTGATTTTGAAGCTGGTGCGCTCCTGATCGTTGGAACCAATAAACCGACCCGAGTTCACGTCAATGGCGGTGAGCGCCTCGGTTTCCTCGATGATCAAATACCCACCGCTCGGAAGCCAGAACTTGTTGTCGAGCGCGAGATCCAGTTGGCGATCCACCCCGAAGGCTTCGAAAATGGGCTCGGTGCCGCGATAAACTTCAATCTTCTGGGAAAGCTCGGGCATGTACTGCTGAAGGGAATCCTTCAGGTCGCGCGCCAGGGAGGAATCATCCAGAAGGATGCGGTCGATTCCGGGGGTGAAGACGTCGCGCACCATGCGGTCCACAATGTTGTGATCGCTGTAAACCAAATGCGGACGGCGATTGGAGCGGAAGTTGGTGGTGATTTCGCCCCAGATTTCCTGCAAGCGCTCGCCATCGGCGAGGATCAAATCCTCATCCGCACCCAAACCGGCGGTGCGCATGATGAAGGAATGGGAATCAGAGCGGAGTTTGTTCAGGAGTTTTTTGAGGGCGAAACGCTCTTTGCCGAGGGCCACCTTGCGGGAAACACCACCGGATTGACCGGGGAAGGGAAGCAGAACCACGTAACGGCCGGCGATGGCCAGATTCGTTGTTACACGGGGGGCTTTGTCGCTAATGCCATCCTTCACCACTTGAACGATGATCGTGTCGCCCTTGGCGATGGGGGCTTCCACAACGCCCGCTTTCAAATCAACGCGGTCGCGCCGACCCTTCTTCACAATGCGCCCGGGGATAACCGTCTCCGAAGCGCGTTGCAGGGCTTCCTCAAGGTTGGCTTCGGTCATCACCAGCGACTCTGGGCGGATGTCCAAAAAGTGCAGGAACACGTTGCGCTCCAAGCCGATGTCCACAAAAGCGGCTTGTAAGCCGGGAACAACGTCCTGAATGACTCCGCGATAGATGTTGCCGACGATGGATTTTTGATCGATGGGTTCCTGGTGAAACTCCACCAGTGTTTTGTCTTCCAGAAAGGCGACTCGAATATCGGCATCGCCCCGATTCATGATAACTTGATTAGACATAAACTCCGTATGATTCCTTTGAAATCGGTTCATGCCTCGTTCTGGAGCGGCTAAGAGGGGCACCCATGCAAAACTCCGGGACATTCCGGAACGGTGGAGGGGGGGCCGGCCGAGCGCATCAATCAGCGGACACAAACAAAATGAATTCTTCTCAGCCTGATCGGGGCATCATGACCCTACTTCTCACAGGCTAACAACCAAACGCTGCTGTGCCGGGGAAGATGAAGGCAATTGAAAAGAATGTGATACGGGGTGCTGGGAGAACGTTCTCAAAATCGCCGAACCCGGGGTTGCACATCAATGAGGAGAAGTAATTCGAGCCGTGTTCTCCCCTGCTTCCGCATAAAGCCCTCCCGATTTTCTCGCCGTTGCAACCCCACCTCCTGCTTGCAATCGGCCCAAAGATCCGCTGAGAATTCTCTCATGAACCCTTCAACCACCCCTGAAACCCACCGCCCGTGGAATCTTGCACGCCTGCGGGAATGGTTTGATTCGCTGCGCAATGATCCCGAACGCAGCGACGCCTACTTGTTTGCGCTCGCCGTGTTGGTGGGGCTTGCCATGGGCGTGGTATCCACCGTTTTCCGCCTGTTGATTGTGCACAGCCACCATTTGTTTCACGGGGTGCATAACGAACACGGCGAGGTGATCTCCTATTCGGTACTGCATTACCTCCCCGGGGCGTTGGAAAGCGTTGCCACGGTGTTTCTTCCCGCCCTGGGGGGGCTGTTTGTGGGATTGTTGATCTACAAGTTTTTGAAGCTCGCCGGGGGGCACGGCGTTCCCAGCGTGATGAAAGCGGTCTCCACCGGCGAAGTCTATCTGGCTCCCACCATGGCGGTGAAGTCGCTGACGTCTCCCATCACCATCGCTTCCGGTGGTTCGGCAGGGCCCGAGGGACCCATTGTGGAAATTGGCGCGGTGACGGGGTCGCTGATTGGGCGGCTTTCGGGGATTCGCAAGGAACAAGTGGGGACGCTGGTTGGGTGTGGTTCGGCGGCGGGGATTGCGGCGGTGTTCGCAGCTCCGATCGGGGGAGTGATTTTTGCCCTGGAACTCATCATGCGGGATTTCCAAGTGCGGAAGTTTGCTCCCGTGGTGGTGGCGGCGGTGATGGCGGCGGTCACGAGCACGGCTCTGCTGCCGAACAATCCCGTGTTCCCCCCGCTGACGGATATGCTGTTGCAAACAATCCAAGCCTCGTTGGTGTTGGTGCTGCAGTTTGCCTCGCTCGGGGTGGCGTGTTCGCTGGTCGGGGCGGTCTTGGTGCGGGCCATGTACCTGATGCACGATGTGTTTCATGGCTTTGCGATTCCCATGTGGCTGAAGCCTGCCATCGGGGGGTTGCTGGTTGGGGTGATCGGCATCTTCTTCCCCGATATCCTCGGCGAGGGCTACGAATCTGTAAATACGATGATCTACAACAATCCCGCCACCGGGGAATTCGATGCCGGGTTTTTGGGTCTTTTACTGCTGCTGTGCGCCTTGAAAATCCTGGCCTCCAGCCTGACGCTGGGGAGCGGCGGCACCGGGGGGACGTTTGCTCCGGCGATGGTGAGCGGTGCCATGGTGGGTGCGGCGATGGGGTACTTCTGGAATGCCGTGCTCCCGGACTTCTCCCCCGATTACCGCATCTTCGCCCTCGTGGGGATGGCCGGAGTGGTCAGCAGCGCCCTGGGGACACCCCTTGCCGCGCTATTGATCATTTACGAGGTCTCCGGGGGCCACTACCGCCTCATGCTGCCCCTGATGATCACCGTCGCTGTAAGCAGCCTGCTGAGTCAGGTGCTTTCCCAAGGCTCGGTGTACACCATCTCCCTGCTGCGCGATGGGTTCGACATGGAGGAGCACGACCGCCGGAAGAACGATCCCTTGGCGCAAATCACCGTGGAGGAAATCATGAGCCGCGCGTTCCACAGCTTCCGACCCGATGAAAATCTCTCCCGCATTCTGGAAGTCATGGCAAACACCGATGAGGACGCCTTTGTGGTGAGCACGGACGAAGGCTTTCTGCACGGCATCATCAGCACACACGATATGCGTGCCGTGGCCACGCTGGATGATTTGGGCGCCGCGGCGGTGATAGCGGGCGATGTGGCGCAAACCCAACCGCCGGTGCTGACGCGTCACTCACCGGCGTTGAAAGCCCTGGAAATATTCAGCAACAGCGAGATTGACGGAATCCCCGTGGTGGAGGACGAAGGGAGCCGCACCGTCATCGCCATGGTGTACCGCGGAGCCGTGATGCGCGCCTACGCCCGCCCCGATGAACCCACCTCCGGCGGGCGGTGAGGGGTTGTTTGGGAGTCAGTGTTGAGGAAAAAAGCACCCGCTGTTCCCCTTACGGAACAATAATCACATCCACGCGGCGGTTTTGGCGTTTCCCCTCGGAGGAATCATTGGCGCCCACAGGGGCGAAGAACGCCCGGCTCACGGCGCGCAGTTTCCCGGATTGCACATCATTCCGCACGGAAAGGGCCCGCGTAACGGAGCTCGCCCGGGCGGCGGCCAAATCCCAGTTGTCCACAAACGGCATGTTCCGCACGGGGTCGCTATCGGTGTGGCCCTCCACGATGATCTCCGAGTAGGGAAGCCCCACCAGAGCATCGCCGATGAGTTTGATGCGTTCACGACCATCGGTGGTGAGGAGCACGGTGCCGGATTGAAAAAGCCCGTCGCTGGTGAGGCGTACCGTGGGGTTTCCCTCCACTTGAAGGAGTTGCAGTTGGTTGGCGGCAATGGCGGGAGCGAGTTTTTCCTGCAGGGTTTTCATCAGGAGTTCGCGGTTTTGGCTGGTGGTGCGGGCGTTGGCAATAGCGCTGGAAGCCTCGGCTTTGGAGAGATCAAGATCGCGTTTGAGGGTGGTGATTTCCTTCTCGCGGTCGCGCAGTTGTTCGCTGAGTTTGGCGAGTTCCTGGGTTACTTCGTCCTTGGAGGAAGTGAGGCTGGTAAGCTGACGGCGGAAGTCATCGCGCTCGGAACGGGCGGCGTCGCGTTCGGTAAGGAGGAGTTCGGAGTTTTTGCCCAGCGTATCGAGCCGGAGTTCCAAATCGGCGAGGGTGGCTTTTTGCAGGGCGATTTCGGCGTCGCGTTCGCGCATTTGGCTTTCCACCAGGGTTTTTTCATTGGCGGCGGATTCCAGTTTGCCGAGGGCGTCATCGAGTTGGAGTTTGAGCTCAGTCTCGCGCTTCACGCGGGCTTCGATGTCCTTCTTCAGTTCATCAGCTTGTTGAATCTGGTTGGCGCTGAGGATGTTTTGCAGGCTGTTGATTCGGTCCTTGAGGACGGTGACCTCCGTGGTGAGTTCTTGGTTGCGGCCGGCGAGTTGATCGCGTTCGGCCACGGTTTGGTTGTAGGCAATTTCCAGGGCGTTGTAATCCTGCTGAAACTGAAACACGCGCTGTTGCAGCATGTTGTTGGTGTCTTTGAGTTCCCGCGTGGTGGTGCAGGCGGTAAAGAGAAGGGCGGGGGCCAGAGCAGCGATTACGGAAAGGCGGAGAGAGGAGAACGGGAGCATCGGAGAAAGCCTTTGGGAGGTGGAGATTTTTTGGGGACTCAGTTGGAGGATTGCGAGCGATTGGTGCGCTCGCGATGGCTGACGCGTTCCATCACGTACATACCAAGAAACACAAGCGCAAGAACGCACATTTGCAGCAAACCGTAATTCCAGGGGAGTGCCCGGAGCACGAGCGCCGCCAAACCGATGGTCAGGGTTACGCCGTAGAGGAACAACACCGCCTGAACACGGCTCATCCCCAAGGCGACCAATCGGTGGCTGATGTGGTTTGTATCCCCCTGCATGAACGGCTTCCCGGTGCGCCAACGGATCCACATCACCGTGGCGGTATCGAAGAGCGGCACGCCCATCACCGCCAAGGGGATGAGCACGGGGAGCTGGCTTGGGAGGGTGGGCTCGTAAAACGTGGCCACCGTGGTCAGCGAGGCAAAGAGGAACCCGAGATTCGTGGAGCCACTATCCCCGAGGAAGATGCTCGCCTTGGGGAAGTTGTACAACCAGAACCCCGACGCCGCCCCCGCCAACAACCCGAACAACGCCATCATATACCACTCGCCGGTGAGGAGCGAATGCACACCCAAAATCAAGGCCATAATCACCGAAATCCCCGAGGTGAGGCCGTTCATGTTATCGAGAAAGTTGAGGGAGTTGGTGAGCAACACCACCCAGAAAATGGTGAGAATCCACGCGGCGAAATCAGGGAGGAAAAACTGCAACTGAACCCCGCTCAACAAAAGCGGCAGCACGGCAAGAATCTGCACCAATAGCCGGGCCTTGGCGGGAAGGTTCAAGGCATCGTCCAGCACGCCCAACGTGAAAATGATGCTGCTGCCGATAAAAATACCGAGCAACGGGCCGAACCGCATCGGAATGTTGGAGGCCAGTGTTTGCAAGGACTCCGGCAGCAGCCCGGGAACACCCGATAGCACCAGCAGCACCCCCACGTTGAGAAAGAGCGCCCCCCAGAAGGCCGCAAAAAGCGCCAACCCGCCGGAACGCGGAATCGGCTTGGCGTGGTGTTTCCGCGCCAAATTGGGAACGTCCACCATTCCCAGCCTCGGCGCCAACTCCCTCGCCACGGGAGTCAAAACCGCAGCTATTAACAATGCTTGTAAAAAGAAGCTCAGAAAAAGACCGATAAAAAGCACTCAAGCAACTCTCTTTTATAATGACTTTCAATGAAGGAAAAAAATTTTCCTTGAACTCTCATTCCGCATCGGACAACCTCAACCATTATTCCCAATCAGCTTACGTCAGGAGTCGCCATGAGCACCCAACGAGATTACCAAAAAAAGCTTTACTACAAGATCAACGAAGTAGCGAAGATCGTGGGTGTTGAAGACTATGTTCTCCGCTATTGGGAGACGCGCTTCCCAATGCTGAAACCTGAAAAACAACGCGGCGACCAACGCCGTTACCGCCAGCGGGATATTGAACTCCTCTTCCAAATTCAAGACCTCGTGCACAACCAGGACATGCCCATCGCCGAAGCGGTGGAAGCACTCAAGAAACAATCCCGCGGGTTCGACAACCCCAGCATCGAACGCCCCAAAGCCGCCAAGCCCCTGCAAATCTCCCTCTTGGAGCGCCAGGATTTGACCCCCCAACCCCGCAAACCCGCGGCAAAAGTGGCCGTCAACACCGCACGCACCACCGAAGGCAAACGCAAACCGCTCCACACGGAAGCTGACTAATCGCGCAAACTGCCGCGCAGCACCACCGCAACATTCAAGCACCGCCCTGCATCCACGTGGGGCGGTGCCCATTTTTACCCTACTGTTCTTTAGAAAGCCGTTAGGAAGAGACAACCCCATTGCATCAATCCCCAGCAGTTGTATAGGAACACCTAAAGTGAACATCCCATCAACAGGCGATGAACAGATGGGAGTTCAGGCTGTTGGCTCATGACGGAACAGGATTCACGGATAACATCCCGGTCACTCGAGGATTCCGAAGCTCCTTGGCTGAAACCTGGGACAAAGGCCGCACGCTCCACAGAACCCACCACCGGTTCCGAGGCGCCCCCCACCCTGCACGAGCCCTGGCAGCAATACGTTGGAGGGTGGCAAATAGCCATTCTCCTGATCACCCTCTTCGCGGCGATTCTACCAGGTCAGCCGATTTTGAGTCGGTTCCTGCTCCTCGTATTTGGAGGGGTGGCGCTCTTCCTTCTCACCCGGAAGGAAACC
>JANRMB010000007.1:0-9248 GCA_033761985.1 Candidatus Sumerlaeia bacterium
CGATGGTTCTCCTCGACCGTGGATTTGGTACCAGTTTCTTCAAACCCGGTATGGGCGGCGACCCCGTACTCTATCAACATTTGTTCTGGTTCTACTCCCACCCAGCCGTTTACATCATGATTCTCCCCGGCTTCGGGATCGTTTCCCACGTTTTGGCTGCATTCTCCCACAAGAAGATCTTCGGTTACACCGGGATGGTATGGGCCGTCGGCGCTATCGGATTGCTCGGTTTCATGGTATGGGGTCACCACATGTTTACCTCCGGTATGTCTCCGGAACTTCGTCTGTGGTTCTCCTTCATGACGATGGTTATTGCCGTTCCCACCGGAATCAAAATCTTCTCTTGGATCGCCACAATCTGGGGTGGAACGATTGAGTTCACGGCGGCGATGAAGTTTGCCCTCGGGTTTGTCAGCTTGTTTGTTATTGGTGGTATCGGCGGCGTTTACCTTGCCAACGTACCGTTCGACTATCAAGCACACGACACGTACTTCGTGGTTGGCCACTTCCACTTCGTTCTCGTCGGTGGTTCCGTAATGACGTTGTTTGCCGGAACATACTTCTACTTCCCCAAGATGACGGGTCGTTTCCTAAGTGAGCGGATTGGTAACATCGTCTTCTGGTTGTTCTATGCGGGTACAATGGTCACGTTCCTCCCGATGCACCTTCTGGGGCTTCAAGGAATGGCTCGCCGTATCTACTCCTACCGTGAAGAGTTCAGCGATGTGAACACAGTAGTTAGTATTGGGTATTTGTTCATGGCTGCTGCCGGTGCGCTGTTTATTCTGGATGTGATTATGTCACTCCGCAAGCCACGCACTGCTGCTGCAGACGCTTGGAACATTAACGAAGTTCAGCAAAACTTGGTCTGGAGTATTCCCAGCCCCCCCCCTGCCTATAACTTTGATAAGATTCCGGTCATCAAACACTCTGAGGGCCACTGAGACTTGAAAGTAACCGTTGGGCCATGGAAGTAAATTCTATGGCCCGATGCATTCCATCCCAAATTTCTGATACATCGGAGTAAACGCCCGTATGGCTTCCCCCGAGCAAATTCGTGAAGCTCAAACCTTGGGTGCCTGGCTGGTTTTATCCCTCATCCTCCTGTTTTTTGTGGTGGTTGTAGGTGGAACCGTTCGGCTTACCAACTCTGGAATGAGTATCCCCGAATGGCCTGTCATCTATTATGGTGAAGGCAAAACAAATCCCAGTCTTCTTCCTCCCTTGTTCAATGAAGAACAATGGCAAGTTGCGTACAACACCTATCACCGTGATTACATCAAACCCAAAACTGAAGCTGACTACATCAGCATGTCTCAGTTTAAGCAGGAGTTTGCCATCGAGTATGGTCATCGGTTTGTGGTATCCTTGTTCGGGATCGTCTTTCTGGCGGTATTAACCAAGCTCTATCGCTCCACATATCTTCGTTCTCTGGTGGGCCGTTTAGTGGGTTACGCGGCCTTGGTTCTGGCCATTCAAATTGTTCTGGGGGGTAAAGTGGTGATCAACCACACGCACCCCTTGTACGTATCTGTACATTTGATGACTGCCTTCACTTTCATCTCGATGATTCTTTGGGCAACGTTGCGCTGCTTCCGAGGAGTTCGTGACGTGGAGCCCAATCAAAAGGTATCACGTAGTTTCTGGTTTGCAGTTACAACGGTTGCCGTTTGTGCCTTTCAAATTTTCTTCGGCGGATTGATGGCGAAAACTGGAGCCGGGAAAAGCTATAATCAATGGCCTGAGCTTGGGGAGCGCATCATTCCTCCTTCAGCTGCTCTCTGGAATGAAACACTCGATCCCTTGTTGGCGAATTTTTACCAAAATCTGATTCTGATTCAGTTCATCCACCGCTGGGTTGCTTTCGTTGTATTATTTGCGGTGATTGTTTTGGCGTTACGGTTGATGACCAAGCCACTCACATCGGGTGGTCGCTGGGCTCTGCGTGGAACAGTATTCATCGTGGTTTTTCAAATCCTTCTGGGGATTGCAACTTTATTGGAAGCTGTTCCTTTTGCGTTGGGTTTGTTGCACTTGGCAACTGGTTTGATATTGTTTGAACTACTGATATTCCTTACTTTTGAAACTCGAACCAACGCTCGAATTGCTCTTTTCGAAGAGCAATTGGCGCGTCGCACTTCCTGGGAAGACGATCCGGAGATCTCTCTTGAAACGCAAACTGCTCGCGTATCTGACGCTCACTAAGCCCACCATCGCCCTTCTGGTTTTAATTACCGGCTCCACGGCGTTGTTCATGGAGGGGAGCTTCGTGCAGGAACCCCTCAATTTTTTGGGTGTGTTGCTGGGGTTGTTCCTTACTTCGGGAAGCGCAGCGGCATTCAATCAATATTTGGAACGCGATATTGACAAACAGATGAGCCGCACAGCCAAGAAACGGCCCCTGACAAACGGTTCTCTTGCGCCGATGGAAGCGCTCGTTTTCGCCATCGTGATTGGAATCGTTGGAGTAGCTCTGTTTGCCATCCAGTTCAATTTGCTCAGCGCCGCGTTGGCATTGGTAACGGTACTCTTCTACAGCTTCTTCTATACGTTGTGGCTGAAACCACGCACAGCACAAAACATCGTGATTGGCGGTGCTGCTGGCGCCATGGGCCCAATTATCGCCTGGGCTGCTGCCACTAATGGACTTTCCCTGACGCCGTGGGTTCTTTTCCTGATCATCTTCTTCTGGACTCCCCCCCATTTCTGGGCGCTCGCCTTTTGTCTGAAAGAGGACTACAAACGCGTGAAGTATCCCATGATGCCGGTTGTGAAGTCAGATCCCGAAACTCTTCGACTGATCCTTATCTATACCATCATCACGGTGGGATTTACATTGATTTTGCCGGTACTTCCTCATGTGGGTACCGGATTGATCTACTTTATAGCGGCGTTTGTTTTGGGCTCCATTTTTGTATGGCTTGTGGAACGGGTTCGCCGGACTCGCCAAACCAAACAGGCCTGGGGAGTTTTCGCTTACTCCATCGTTTATTTGTTGGTTCTGTTTCTAAGCTTGATTGTGGATCGCTTGGTCCCCGTCATGGTTTGGAATTCCTAAGGCGTTTTCATCCGAAGGAGAAACACCATGGCCACTCATTCACCAACTACCAAAACTCCTGAAGCCCCATCTGTTGAGGAGAAACTGGATTCTCCGTTGATTGAGGATGCCTCCACTGTTGCCCGGAAGAATGGCAAATTCCTGATGATCTTGGCCTCCATTGGCGTCGTCATGTTTTTATTCGCCTTTGCGAATGTCCCCCTTTTCGGGATGCTCTGCAGCGCGTTGGGGATTCCCCTTAGCCCCTTGGAACCAAGGGTTGTGGCCTCAGAGCCAACCGATCGTGAAGTGAAAATGATTTTTCTCGGTACAAAATCCGGAGATATTCCGTTGCAGGTTTCCCCGGTGAACACGCTTCAAATGGCGCGTTTGGGTGAAGTGGTGACGAATGACTACCGGTTTGTGAATCTTTCCGATCGTTGGGTGTACTTCTATCCCATCCATACTCTTCAGCCGATTGCAGTGGCTGACCTCATCGATCTTTCCAAGTGCTTTTGCTTCAATCCACAAAAAATTGCTCCGGGTGCACGTGTTACGCTCCCCGTGGTTTACCAAATCAGCTCCGATCTTCCTGAGAACTACAATAACCTCACCATGAACTATACGATGTTTGAGATTACCGAAGCGGAGTATGAAAAAAAACTGCAGGAATCGCAAAACCTGACTCATGAAGAGTTGAAGGAAGCGTATGGCTCTCAAGCCTTGACTTCTGGCGCTGCAACTGAATCCACTGACCCCAACAGGAGTTCCTCAAATGCAGAACAATAACACTGTTCCCCAGCATCCCGCCCACGTGGAAAATGCCACCCAATACAAAACAAACAACATCTGGTTGGCGGTATTGGTTGCGCTCGTCCTGCTGATGATGCTTTTGTCCTACCCACTATTCAATTACATGTGGGATCCCGCTGCCGCCCAACAAACCTTCAGCCACTAAGCTGAATGGCATCCTGATTCCAAAGAGGTTTATCCGTTCAAATGGCTTCCGCTGCTGCTGATGTACATGCTCATGATGATCATCACGAGGGTGATCATGTGGAGTTTTTGGAGGCGCTCAATCCTCCTCCAAGTTACTGGCCGATTCTTCTCTCCATCACCTTGGGGCTTTTCCCTCTCGGCACATTGATTCTGCTCTACGGGGGCACCCCATTTACCCATGCGTTGGGATGGGTTGTGATTGCCTTGGGGCTTCTGACTTCGCTGCTTCCCACCATGGGGTGGTGCCACAGTGTGATTGTGGACAAGTGGATGAGTCACTTCGGTGTTGTGGCTCAGGGGCGGGATTTGATCCTGGGCACCAAGCTGTTCTTCCTCTCTGAGATTGCCATTTTCGGTTCTCTGTTTGCCTATCACTTTGCTCAGTTCTACAAGTTTCAACAGCTAGGCCAGTGGCCACTAATCGGCACACCGGCAGAAGTTCATATTCTGCTCCCTGGCGTTGGGCTGATTCTGCTTCTGGCAAGTTCCGTAACGTGTGAAATGGCCCACGGCTACATGGCAAAAGGCAAGCGCGGCCTTTGCAAAGACTTCCTACTGATTACGATTGGTTTGGGTCTCGCCTTCCTTGCAATTCAGGGGTACGAATGGGGATTGTTTATCCAACAAGGATTTACTCCTTCCACCAATAACTTCTCCACCCTGTTCTATGCGCTTACAGGATTCCACGGTTTCCATGTGATGACCGGTTTGATGATGCTTATGCTGGTGTATGGTCGCTTGGAATTGGGGCATTACCACAAGGATCGTCACTTCTCCCTTCAGGCAGCCTCCTGGTATTGGCACTTGGTGGATGTGGTCTGGATTTTTGTTTTCGTGGGAATCTACTGCCTCTGGAACGTTTGATCCCCTCGGGCGTTTGAAGAAAAACAATTTCGCATCGGGAACCCTTCTGTTGAGGGTTCCCGAAGTCTTTAACCTGAAATGCAAAGGAATCCCTCCGTGGCAGAACCGCTGAAACAACGCCTGCTGATTTTGGATGATGAGGAACGAATGACTTCCTTGTTGAAGCGTTCTTTAGAGCGGGAAGGCTACGAGGTGGAAGCCTTCACCAACCCGGAACAGGCCGTGGAGGCGCTCAAAACCCATCGCTTTCAGGTGCTCCTCACAGATCTTCGGATGCCAGGAATGAATGGCTTGGAGATTCTTCAACGATGCAAACAGATCTCTCCCGAAACAGAAGTTATTCTCATGACCGCCTTCGCCAGCGTAGAGACGGCGCGCGAGGCACTCAAGCTCGGTGCCGTGGATTATCTCCTCAAACCGGTGAGTGCTGAGGAAGACCTCAAACCTCTGCTTCGGCGACTTCTGGCGTCCCCCTCTTCTGACGATTACCCGATTCTTCCACAATCCTATATTACCGATCGCACGCCAACGGCAGAGCAATTGGCGGACTTTGAGAAGGGCAAGGGACTTGGAATTCTGGAATCCAAATCCCCGGCTATGCGGAAGATTTTTGAGAAGATTGACAAGATTGCCCGCTCTGAGGCTGCCGTGCTCCTCCGCGGGGAGAGTGGAACCGGCAAGGAAGTCACCGCCGACTTGATTCAACGCAAAAGCTCGCGCGCCAAAAAACCGTTCCTGAAAATCAACTGTGGCGCACTGACGGAAACCCTTCTGGAGTCGGAGCTGTTTGGCCATGTGAAGGGCTCCTTCACCGGCGCCTTGAACGATCGTATGGGTGTATTTGCATCGGCCAATGAAGGAACTCTCCTGCTGGATGAAATCGGGGAAATCAGCCCCGCGCTTCAAGTGAAGCTGCTTCGGGTATTACAAAGTGGGGAATATTCCCGGGTGGGGGAGAGCAAATCCCAACGATGCAATGTTCGAGTGATTGCCGCCACCAACCGGAATTTGGAGGCGATGATTGAAACCGGGGAGTTTCGGCAAGACCTCTATTATCGGCTCAACGTTGTACCGGTTCATCTCCCTCCGCTCCGGGAACGGCGTGAGGATCTCCCCGCCTTTATCCAGTATTTTACCGATAAGTACGCCCCTCCGCACGTGGATCCACGAAAAGTTCGCTTTTCTCCGGAGGCCCTTTCGGCGTTGGAGGCCTATCATTGGCCGGGAAACGTTCGGGAATTGGAAAATGCCATCGAGCATGCCTTGGTACTCGGTGATCCGGAGAATATCATCTTGGATGATCTTCCGGTTGCTCTCCAGCGGGGTGTTTCTCCAGAATCTCCCTCAAGAATGATTCAACACATGGGAGAGTCCAGCCTCGAAGAAATTGAAAAACGGTGCCTACTCTCGGCGCTTCAAAAAACCGGTGGAAACCAAACTCGTGCGGCGCGTATTCTTGGAGTCACACGCAGAACTCTTGGTTACAGGATTAAGAAGTACGGATTAGAGGATGAACTGTCGAATATCTCCGGTCGTGATTAATCGCGGCCGGGTAGTTGTTTTTTCAGGCGAAGGTTGAACTACACACGAGGCGATTTGGGAGCCAATGACGCAGAATTCAAGGAAGAACAACAACCAAAACGATTCCAACGTGCTGCATGCCATCGTCAAAGGGCGGGTGCAGGGTGTGGGATATCGGGTGTTTGTCCGCCAAGTGGCAATGGATTTGGGCTGTACCGGATGGGTACGCAACCTCCCGGATAAAACCGTGGAAGTCTATGCGGAATCCGATTCCGAAGTCATCCTAACGGATCTGCTTACGGAAATGTACAAAGGACCGGTTTCCTCCCGCGTGGTGGATATCCAAGTGGAGTGGCTTCAGGCCGAGCATAAACATCAGGAAGAAAGCTTCCGAATTCTTCGCTAAGCCCGCCATTTTTCAGGAGCCCTGCTTTTTCGTGAGCCCCATTCACAATCTTCCCAAGCGCTTTCCCCAAAAACCTCGTGAGATTGCCATATCTCCCCTTCCCATCGAGCTTGCCAAACTCCTCAAATTCGCGGGGTTGGTGGATTCCGGCGGCGTTGCCAAGCAGGCGGTTATTGAGGGACTTGTCATGCTGAACGGCGAAGTGGAAATCCGTCGAGGGAAAAAGATTTACCACGGTGATGTGGTGGAGTTCGCCGGCACCAAATTGCGCGTGGTGGATTCTGGAGCCGAACAATCCGAGGGATAAAAAAACAAAAACCGGGTGAACCCAACAGGATCACCCGGTCTTTTTCTGAAGTGTGTATGCTGGCTTACAGCGCGGCAATCACGGTGTTTGCTACTTCCTCAAGTTGACGCTTCTTGAGTCCACCGCAGATGGGCAGAGCCAAGGCGCGTTTGGCCAAATCCTCGGCAACAGGGAAGGAACCGGGGCGGATTTGAAGGTAGGCGAAACAGGGCTGAAGGTGAATAGGGGAAGCGTAGGGAACGGCAAAACCGATTTCCTTGGCTTGAAGAGCGGCAATCACGCGGTCGCGGTTGGGCACCTGAATTACATAGGAATTGTAGATGTTGCTGCCATCGGCCACAAATGCAGGTGTCTGTACCGCTGTACCGGAGAACAAACGATTGTAGAGCCCGGCGTTTTCAATCGTTTCGGCATTGTTTTCATCCAGTTCCTGAAGCTTTTGCAGGAGCAGAGCAGCCTGAATCGCATCCATGTGGGAACCGTAGCCGATCATTTCGTAGATGCCGGAGTCATTCTGGGCGTGGTCGCGGAGGCGGCGAACCAGGTTGGCGATATCTTCATTGTTGGTATTGAGAGCACCGGCATCGCCAGCGGCACCGAGGGGGTTTTCTGGAAGGAAGCTGAAGGCGGAAACATCGCCGTATGTCCCCAAGCGACGGCTACCGAAACGGGCACCAGTGGCGTGGCGGCAATCTTCAATCACGTGAATGCTGTAGGTGCGGGCATGCTGAACAATACGGTCAATCTCTGCGGCATGGCCGAAGAGGTGAACACCCACGATTGCTTTGGTGCGGGAAGACATGAAGGAAAGGGCTTTGTCCACATCCAAGGTGTAGTTGTCCGAACGGACATCCACAAACACAGGGGTTGCTCCAAGTCGAGCAGCGGCTTCAGCCGGAGAGATGGGACCAAAGGCGGGGCAAATTACTTCATCGCCGGGGCCGACTCCGAGTACGCGCAGGGCAGAGAGAATGGGATCGGAACCGCTTCCCAAACCGACACAATATTTGTTACCGTTGAAACGGGAGAACTTCTCTTCAAATTTTTGTACAACCGGGCCGCCAATAAAGTGACCGGAATCAAAAATACCCTTCAGATCAGCGAGGTAGTCGTCGTAGATGGCATTATTGGTGGCCGTGGGGTCACTAAAGCAGATGGGCATGAATAAAAACCTCGTATACCGACAAGCCGTTCCGGTTGCCGGAAAAGTGAATTGCGAAATTGACCGCACTCCCGCGTGCGGGTCAACCACTGGTTTCGGTGTTTTCTGTTGTGGCAGTACGTTTTCCGAGATTCCGGAAGGTTAGCGCAAGCCTTCACGCTCGCGGATTTTATCGAAGGCGGTCAAAAAGGTATTCCAAAGTTTTCCGGGGTCATCAGGGCGAATCCAGCCCATGTGATCACAGGCGTCCACCCCCCAAACGGCGAAGTTTTTCACTCCTGCTTTGTAGGCGATTTCCACGGCTTCGGCCTGCAGCTCTTCCCGGCCTGCAGCCACTTTGAATCCTTGGAACCAAATCTGGGCTTCCACGTTGTTAGCCTGTGCGCATTCCACCGTTATCTTGGAGAATTTCTCTACATGGGAGAGGGGTTTTTTCCAAAAGTCAAAATAAGGGTCAGTTCCAAAAATGCTTAGGCCCTTCATCTGGGCAAAGCTGTTCCAATCGGAAACGGCTCCCGCTTCGGTTCCTTCGTGTGGAAGGAGGCAGAGGGCGTTCTTTCCACCCCGTTCGGCCATTCGTGCCAGGCAGAACTGAAGAAAGTCACGGATGGCCCATTCCAGATAGGCGTGGACTTCCGGTGTTTTTTCCACGGGCATCGGGATTCCGAATTTCTCTTCAAACAACTCTTGGCAGATGGAACACCTGCAACCCCAAGTATTGGGCCGCCCCCCGATGAAGGTAGGGAGAGAAAAGTGCGGTTCATCCCAGAAGATTGTATCGGCACCCGTCCAGAGGACATCCTCAATCCAACGAACCATAAACTCCCGGAACTTGGGATTCATCGGGCAGGCGGCTCCGGTGGGTTTGCCGTCGCTCAGCATTTGCAGGCAGTCAAGGTTGCACGCCACGAAGTTGGAGAAGCTCTCTCCACCGAAAACGCGGCCCACTCCC
>JANRMB010000008.1:0-6301 GCA_033761985.1 Candidatus Sumerlaeia bacterium
TTTGCGGTTTGGAATAATGGGGAACTCGTCCCGGTGATGAAAGCCTACAGTGGGTTGACGGATCAGGAAATCGAGCAGGTGGACAAATGGATCCGCAAGCATACCCGAGAGCGATTCGGTCCGGTTCGTGTGGTGGATCCGGAGCTTGTTTTTGAGCTCGCGTTCGAAGGAATTCAGCGAAGCAATCGCCATAAATCCGGAGTTGCTGTGCGCTTTCCCCGTATCTCCCGTTGCCGCACGGATAAACCCGCTTCTGAAGCTGATACGCTTCAAAACTTGATGGCTCTTCTCGGGGAGCAAAATGATGAATAGGCTTTTGGAGCTGTGGTTTACTCAACAGGGGTGGTCGTTGTTTGATTTTCAGCAGGATGCGATTAACGCCTATGGAAACGGGGAATCGGGGTTGGTTCATGCTCCCACCGGGATGGGGAAAACTTATGCCGCGTGGTTGGGAGCTCTGAACAAATGGCTCGAGGAAAACCCCGATCGGGAGCGATGGCCCAAGGAACCCGTTCCCCCGAGGGTTTTATGGATTACGCCCCTGCGTGCATTAGCCAACGATACCCTACTTTCTCTTCAGCAACCGGTTGAAGCTCTTGGCATCCCATGGACATTGGAGAAGAGAACCGGCGACATTTCATCCACAAAAAAGAAGGCGCTGCTGGATCGTCCTCCCACCACACTCGTCACCACGCCGGAGTCTCTGTCCCTCATGCTCACCCATGAGGATTGGGAGGAAACATGGGGGACACTCGAGGCCATCATCGTGGATGAATGGCACGAATTGCTCGGAAACAAACGGGGCGTTATGACCGAGTTGTGCCTTGCCCGTTTCCGAGCAGCAATCCCGAATCTCCGCGTTTGGGGAGTTTCCGCAACTCTCGGAAGAATTGAGGAAGCGTTACAAGTCCTGGTGGGTCCCAAGAATTCCGGGCGCTTGGTGCGGGGCGAATATCCCAAAAAAATTGATGTTGTGACGCTGCGCCCCGATACCATGGAGCATTTTCCCTGGGCGGGGCATTTGGGTGTGCGGTTGTTGCCGCAGATTCTCACGTATTTGGAACAGGCAACCACCACACTGTTTTTCACCAATACGCGTGCCATGGCGGAGATTTGGTTTCAGGCGATTCTGAATGCGAAACCCGAGTGGGAACACGAAATCGCTCTCCACCACGGAAGTCTCGACCGAGATCTACGGACGATGTACGAGGAAGGCTTGAAGCAGGGGCTTCTCCGCTGTGTTGTGTGTACCTCAAGTCTTGATCTGGGTGTGGATTTTTCGCCTGTGGAACAAGTGATTCAAGTGGGAAGCCCCAAGGGGGTGGCTCGATTGCTTCAGCGTGCCGGGCGCAGTGGGCACCAACCCGGAAAGGTGAGTCGTATCATCTGTGTCCCCACGCATGCGTTTGAATTGATCGAATTTGCTGCCGTGCGCGATGCCGTCGCCCAGTTTCGAATTGAAGCGCGGGAACCGATTCCAAAACCCCTCGATCTGCTGGTTCAACATTTGATTACTCTTTCCATGGGGGGTGGTTTTGAGTCCGAGCCAACACTTCAGGAAGTGCGGAGCACGTGGTCTTTTGCCTCTCTTACGGATCTGGAATGGCAGTGGGTTTTGGACTTCATCACCTACGGGGGAAAATCGCTGCGGGCTTATGCCCAGTATGCGCGTGTCCGGAAGGAGGGGCGGCGCTACGTCATCAGCAACCCCAAAGCCGCGCAGTTTCATCGCATGAACATCGGCACCATTTCCAGCTATCAATCGGTGGTGGTGAAGTACACCAGCGGGGGAGAATTGGGGACAGTGGAAGAGGGGTTTATTGGTCGACTCAAACCCGGAGACAAGTTTGTGTTCGGAGGCAAGGTTCTCCAGTTGGTGCGTTTTCAAGCGATGACCGCCTACGTGAAACGCTCCACCGGAAAGCCTGGTGCTGTCCCTCGTTGGGCGGGCGGGCGGATGCCTCTTTCTTCGGAGCTTTCCCGGGCGGTGCGGGAGAAAATCCACTCCATCAGCCAAGGTAAGCTGAACGATGAGGAAAGCCTTGCGGTGGCGCCGATTCTTCAGATTCAGCAAAATTGGTCGGTCGTTCCTGCGCCGAATGTGTTGCTGGTGGAACAACTTAAATCGCGTGATGGATACCACACGTTCCTGTATCCATTTGCGGGGCGTTTGGTACATGAGGGGCTGGGGCCCCTTCTCGCGTGGCGGATTGCCCGGGAGGAAGCCCGTACATTCAGTATTGCGCAAAATGATTATGGGATTGAACTGCTTTCTCCCACGCCGCTGGAGCTGGATGTGGAGTCGCTGCGTCGTCATCTGTCCCCCCATCAGTTGCTGGAGGATCTCCTGCTTACCCTGGCCAATACGGAACTTCCGAAGTATCAATTTCGGGAAATCGCCCGCATCGCGGGATTGGTGTTTGAAGGCTATCCGGGGAACCGAAAAACCGGAAAGCAACTGCAAATCAGCAGCAATCTCTTGTACGATGTCTTCTCCCAGTTCGAGCCGGACAATCTTCTCCTGGAACAAGCACGACGGGAAGTTCTCGATCGCCAGATGGAAATCCTCCGCATGCAGTCCATACTGGAATCGATTCAAACCATGGAAATCACCATCACTCAACCTCCCAAATTCACTCCCTTTTGTTTTCCGATTTTGGTGGATCGGCTTCGTCATCAATTGAGTACGGAATCCTGGGACGACCGCATTGAGCGACTGGTGGAGCAACTCGAAACCCATGCGGGTAGGAGTGGTAAGCATGCCTGTTGAGAATCTCTCCTCTGATGGCGTGGAATTCCTCTGGGCGGGGGAGTCCTGGCTCGCCCTTCCCCAGCGTGCCCTCTATCGTTTTCAGCATCGGACTGTTTACATCACCGATCCCCACTTCGGAAAGGATGAATCGTTCCGGGTTTCGGGGGTTGGTCTGCCCACGGGGACACTGAGTGCCGATCTTCAGCGTCTCTCCACCATCCTGGAAACCACCGCTGCCGATCGACTGGTGATTCTCGGTGATTTTTTCCACGATCGTGAAGGAGCCAGCGACCGAACCCTTGCTGATCTTGATTTCTGGTTGAGGCAACATCACGGGCTCGATGTGATTCTGGTGCGCGGCAATCACGATGCGCGTGCGGGTGATCCACCCCCTGAATTGGGGATACGTTGCGTCGATGATCCTCTGTTGATTCACGGATTGTGCTGTGCCCATCATCCGGTGGAGCAACCATTGGTTCCCACCCTTGCGGGCCATGTACACCCAGCCGTCCGGTTGGGGAATGCTCCCTTTCAGCAAAAGTTTCCCTGCTTTCACTTTCGCGGCAAGAGCGGACTCCTCCCCGCATTCGGAAGTTTCACCGGTACTGCCACGATAACCCTTGAGCCCGGCGATCAAGTTCTCATTCTGCACAAAAACACCGTACGCAAAATCTTCTGAGAATTTCCTGTGTCCCCACCCTTTGCTCCGCACATCGTTCACGTGTACAAGGACTACTGGCCACCCATCGTGGGGGGAATCGAACGGAGCATCAACTGGATGGCCCATGGGGTGAAGGCTCTGTGCCCCGAAGCCCGCATCACCATCCTTGTGAACTCCCGCAGCAAGGAAACTCGGACGCGTCAGGATGGTCCGCTGGAAATCATCGAAGTGGGGGAGTGGGGTCGTGCGTTTTCCGCGCCCCTTTCCCCGGCCTTTCCCCTGCAGCTACGTCGTCTCAAGGCCGACATCTGGCATTTTCACATTCCCAACCCCACGGGGGATCTTTCCTGGCTTCTGACGCGCCCGAAAGGCAAGGTTGTTTGCACTTACCACAGCGACGTTGTTCGGCAAAAATGGGCCATGGCGATGTACGGTCCTTTGCTCAAATCCTTTCTTAGTCGCTGCAACCGCATCTTCCCCACCTCACCGCACTTGATTGAAGCCAGCGACTACCTCCGTCCCCTTCGGAACAAATGCGTGGCCATTCCTCTGGGAATGCCGCTGGAGCCCTTTGAACGCACGACGGAAGCCGCCCTCAAGGCCCGGGAAATCCGCCGCCGCTACAAGGGATACCCGCTCGTCGTTTTTGTTGGAAAGCTTCGCTACTACAAAGGCCTGCAGTTTCTGATTTCTGCTTTTCGGGCATTGCCTCATGTGCACTGCCTTATCATCGGTGAAGGCCCCGAAGGCGAAAAACTCCAACGACTCAGTGCCGAATTCGAACTCACCGAGCGTATCCACTTCCTTGGTGAACTCTCCGATGCCGAAATGGTGGCACACCTGCATGCTGCCGACATTTTTGTTCTTCCGAGTCACCTGCCGAGTGAAGCGTTTGGATTGGTTCAGGTGGAGGCGATGGCGAGCGGACTTCCCGTTATTAGTTGCGAACTCGGCACGGGCGTTTCATTCGTCAATCAGGAGGGAGTCTCGGGGCGAATTATCCCCCCCGCTGACGACGTCGCCATGGCCCAGGCAATCGAGGACCTTCTGAACAACCCCAACGAGCGCAACCGTTTGGCGGAAGGGGCCTTGCGGCGTGCTCGGGAGCTGTTTAGTCGGGAGAGCATGGCAAAAAACCTGCTTACCCAATACCGTTCTCTTCTGGAAGAGCCTCAAAACCCGGGGTGAAAAAAAGTGCGGGAAGAGATTATTTAGGCGTTGACGCACCCGGGATTCTCTTGCTCAATGCCGTCCCTTCGTTGCGAAAGCAACCTGTGGGGGTATAGCTCAGCTGGTAGAGCAGCGGACTTTTAATCCGTTGGTCTCAGGTTCGAATCCTGATGCCCCTACCAAACATTTGGTACAAGAGGTCGCTGTAATGGCGGCCTCTTTTTTTTGGTCGGGTCACAAGGGCAGAAAGGGTCGGAAATGTAGGGGGAAGGGTTCACGCCAAGGCCGCGAGGGGGAAGTCTCACGCAAAGGCGCGATGGCGCAAAGGGGGTCATCACGCTGAGACGCCGGGGACGAGATTACTTAGTGTTGGAGTCTGAAGGATTCCGCGGCCGTCTTGAAAAAAATCAAGAATCTCATTCGGCTGTTTGGCTTGTGTCGAGATACAAAAAAGGAAAAGCCGATGTTCAAGGGAAAGCAACGAGCCTCGCCCAAGACTACGCACTTGATTCATTCGGTCGCTTGAGTCAAGTGGGAGCGGCAATACGCAAGTCACTTCCTCAAGTGATTGCCAAAGTCAAGGCTGATGAAATGGCGTTTATTCTGGCGGATGATGTTGTCCGGGAAGGGCGGGAAGAGGAGCGGATTTGTTTGGGGGAGGGTTCACGCAAAGGCGCGAAGAACCGCAAAGGGACGCAAAGAGGTGGGGCGCAGGAGGCTTTATTCGGCGGGGAAGCCTCTCGCAAAGACGCCGATGCACAAAAGCGAGCTATGCGCCTCGAAAAAGGCTATGCACCCGTCGCCTTCGTCGACCGTCAACGGGTGGGTGCGGCGATTGAGAAGAACATTCCGAACCTGATTGCCAAAGTCAAGGCTGATGAAATCCGATTCTCCCTGGCGGATGATGTGGTTACGTTGGCGCGCCCTAGGATGAACAGCAGTAGTTGTTTTCACGCAAATGCCGCAAAGAAGCGCAAAGAGGGGGAAGGGGAAGTCTCTCGTAAAGGGGCAAAGGATGAGGGAAGCCAAGGGGTAGGGTTGGCCACAAAGAGCACAAAAAGGCACAACCGTAGGGGGAAACCCCCGTGTTTCCCCTGTAGGCGGGCCGGAGGGGGAAAGGGGGAGTTTCCGGGGTTGGGTTTGGGCAACCCCGGGGGGACGGAGGTGATGAGGTTAGACGATGATCTTGGTGGTGACAAGGCTCACGGGGTTGGAGACCATGCCTTCGGGTGTGAGGACGGAGATGCGGAGACCGAAGCGGCGTCCTGCGGGGACAGGGGAACGGATTTCGGTAATGCGGTATTCCGTACCGGGTGCCGCAACGGTGATGAACGAGGTGGGGTTGAGGCCTTTGACAAGACGGTAGTCGTTGTCGCGCGGTTTGAGGGAACCACGGGGAAGAGGGGGGGTGGTTTCGATGAGGAGTCGATCGATGCCGGGTCGGGCCTGATGCTGAACGACGAAAACGAGTTCGTCTTCAGCGCCCATTTCTCCCGTGGTGACAGAGATGAGGGGTGCGGGGAGCGAGCCGGTGGGGAGTGAGGTGAGGAAGGAAAGCCCGAGGACGGCGCGGTACCAGTTGAGTTTGTTGAATACGGATTGGCCGTTGGGGCCTGCGCCGGTGCCGTCTTTGTCGCGGGGGTAGGCGGTGGTGGCAAAGGCTTCCCACTGTTCGCGCTGGGCATCGGTGAGGGTGGGCCACTGGGTGGCGACCAGGG
>JANRMB010000009.1:0-24985 GCA_033761985.1 Candidatus Sumerlaeia bacterium
CACGGTAACCCCTTCGCCAATCACCACATACGGCCCCAGAAAAACGTTGGTGCCGATATGGGCCGTGGGGTGAATCACGGCGGTGGGGTGAATGAATTCCTCCACCGGTTTGCTGGGGTGAAAATGCGCCATCAGGGAAAGTAGAGCCGTCCATACGTTGGGAACGAACAGCGCTCGTGGGTCATCAAACTCCATGGTGTCCTGCACCAGAATCAGCCCGGCTTTGCACTTGGCGGCTTGATTGCGCATTTTGGGGCGCAGAAAGAAGGTGATATCCTTGGGGCCGGCAAGTTCCACGGTGGAAAGCCCGGAAAAGGCAGTCTTTTCTGGCAACGCGGGGCTTGCCACGTTGAGTCGTTTGCAGATTTCGGCAAGGGTTAGGAGAGGGGATTTGGGGCGCATGGGGTTTTGAATCGTTGATAGGAGATAAAATGGCGTCTGATTATACGTTGACTATTCCCTCCACCGCGGTGTGGGAAAGGGCATTTTTCCAGCGTCCCCCGTTAATTTAGGTGCGGAACATTCGCCCCTTCAATCGGCGATCCCAAAATCCCGCATTCCGTCGCCACCAAAAAGCCATCAATTGCGGAAAGATAATCCCATAAATAAACCCCAGATACACATCCGCCAGAAAGTGCCGACCGTGCTCAATACGGTGCAAACCGGTGCCGATGGCCAGCGTGTAGAGCACAGGCCGCGCCGCGGGAATCACCAACCCAATAGCATGGGCGTTGGCCATGGCCACGGTGGCGTGACCCGAGGGAAGCGACGGGCTTTCCGCCTGAAACGGCCCCTTGATAATCAGTGCCGCCTTCGATTCGTTGGGTCGAACACGCCCCACCAAGGCCTTGGTGAGTTCCATCATCCCGCCGGCAAACAACACCGCCGCCACGATATACGGAACCGCCCGGCGACGATCGGGAAACACGCACCAAACCAGCGCCGCCCCGGCTGCCGTGGTATAGAAATGCCCAAACTCCCGGAAATACGTCAGGAAGATCACCTTTTTCCGAACCCACTCCAGAGCCGGATTCAACACCGGAAACGTCACGGAATCCAACAGCAGCAACACCCCAAAAATCACCAAGTGGAGCACCAATAATACCGGAGAAATGGGCTTCAGCCGAGGGAAAAGATCCCGACTCGAAACAGCGGTCACTTGAGTTTCGGAGGGTGTCGTCATTTGCTCCCCTTTTCCTGATACGTCCAACCCTTGAAGTTCCGGCAGAAGTACACATCGTATTCGATGATGGGATTCACCCCGCGCCAAAGAATCAACGGGCCCACCTTTTCCACGGATTCGAAGGCGCGCTCCACATGGCGAAGGTCCGACTTCCGTCTCGCCACAAACAAGCTGTTTTGTCCCACCACATCGTTGAAATCGATGAGGAAGTAATACTGATTGTTTCGCTCGTTATGCTCGAAGCAATACGTTGTGGGGTGGTCGGGGGAATAGAAGGCCAGCAGGGCGGTTTCCTGATAATACTTGGCGGAAAGAAACAGCGGTCCGTGCTTTTCGTACTCGCGGCGCAACTCGGTGATTTTTTCGCCGAACTGCTCCCACTCGGCGAGCCGGTTCGTGGGGTCGATACGACCATTATTCGGCAACTTGAACTGATGAAACACATCTGTGGCGAACAACGCATAACTCGGCACCGCTCCCAGAAGAACGCCTGCGATGACCACCACGCGCAACCGCCGCGCCTTCACCAAAAGCCCGCGCTGAGCCAAATCCTTCATCAGCCAGCGCAGCCACGCCGCCAGCAGAAGAATCCCCGTGAAGTAGCCGATAATTGGCCAGTTGGGATTAATCGGAACCCGGAAGGAAAGCAGGAAAAAAAAGAAGAGAATCGGCAGAGTGAAGCTCACCAAAAACCGTGCGGCTTCGGGGTGAAGCGCCCGAACACCCGGCTTGGCCACCAATCCCGGGGTGGGGTCCGTTTCCAATGCCTTCACTCTCAGCCAACCGTGGCGCAACGCCAGCAACACCCCCACAAACAGCAGGGGAGAGAGCACCCCCGCCTGAGTGGCAAAGAAAAGAAAAGGGTTCCGTTCCGTCCAAGGAATGCTGCGCCCAGCTCCCCCTTTGAACAGGAAATCCTTGAACATCACCCAATCATTCAAGGCATTCCAAAGAATCTGGGGCGCAAAAAACAACAGGCCCACGGTAATGCAAACCCACGGACCGCGACTCCTGAGTTGGTTCCGGTACACCGGCGACCACGCCAAAAAAATCACCAAGTTGGCAATGTAGAAGAGAATCGCCGCCTTGGCCATGATCCCAATTCCGAGACACACTCCCGTCAGCACCCAGTAGCGGAGGCTCCCGGGGGAGTTCAGCGCTTTCCAGGTCAGCATTGTGCAGAGCACGTAGAAACAAAACAGCGGGGCATCAATCGTGAGCATCATGCTCCCAGCGATGAAAATCGGCGAACTGCTCAGCAGCAGAACCGCAAGTAGCGCCGTCCCCCGGGAACCCGTCAGCCAACTTCCGAGGACGAACGCCCCGGCCATGGTGGCCCCACCCATCAGAATGCTCGGCAACCGAATGGCCCACTCGCTCACCCCAAACACCGCGGTGGAAAGCGCCATCAGGTACGCTACCAGAGGGCCCTTGCTGTAGTAGGACCAATCCAAGTGCCGACTCCATTCCCAATAGTAGGCTTCATCCTCCACCAAATCCATGGGCCCGAAGGCGGCATAGAAAAGGCGGAATCCCACGCTGAGAACCATAAAGAGGAGGAAAACGTTGGTTGCTTGCCTATCCGTCACGGGGGGCTACACTCCTACGGGAAACTGGAGGGAAGCGTTGGGCGTCACGGGGAGCGATGGCAACCGAATTTGGGGTGATGGGGTGGGGGGGAGACTGCTTCACCGGAATTGCATACTTTGTCCACGCGGGCCGTCCTCATCGTACCACCCAAACTTCCGTGCTGGGTAGTGCATCGTACACGGTTTGGTGTTCGTAGGCACCGATGTCTGTGCCGAATCCATCGCCACGGTTGAAAATATCTGTCGGGTAATTGACGACGGGTCGGGGATTGCCGTCGGCGTCGAATTGCAGCGCCTGACTAACGCTGGAACCCGAATCGAAAACCCTTAGACCTCGGTCGATGGCAGGGGAATCAGGGCGGAGACGAAAATCGCGAGGGCGGTTGTTAGAGTCTAGCGTGGGATCGATGAAGCTTGGAGGAGCGTTAATATTACCACGGTCGTCGGGTTCCCAGCCTTGGATGAGGCAATTCCTGATATCAGATAAAAATACATTACCGAACAATGTTCCATCACGTGATCTATTATTCCAAAAAATGCAATTTACGATCGGGCCATAACTTCCTCCCAAGGTAGAGCCAAATGAGCCTGCGGAATTTCCATAAAAAACACAATTAGTGTAAGCTCCAAATACATTAGAAGAGACTCCTGCTGAGACAGTAGCGCTATTAGAAACAAATAATGAATTGGAAATATTGCCTTCGCAATTAGAAATAGCACCGGTTCCTACGGCGCTATTCCTAACAAACACGCATCGATTGATAAGAGAATGTTCTCCGATTCCACTGATTGCCCCACCAAAGTTCCTCGCGTTATTTAGTTCAAAAAAGCAATCCTCTATAAGCCCATTGAATCCTTCAATCGCACCGCCGGTATCTGTTGATCGATTGCGACTGAACCGGCAATTACGAATTGTGCCAGAAGAAAAGGCGATGGCTCCACCATTTCCGAAGGAGCAGGTTTGATTGCCTTGGTTATTTCTACAGACTCCATCGGAAAAATTATCGATGAAGTCACAATTTTCAATTAAGCCATCGAATTCTGAAATGGCGCCACCATAGGTAGAGCCGGCGCTAGAAACACCTGTTATAACCCTACATAATTCAAATGTAGAATTACGAATTATCCCCTTTGTATTAAATATAGCACCTCCCTCGAAACTTGCTCCACAAGAGTAAAATGTACAATTGTTAACAGCAATTTGAATTTCAGGTATTCCTTTTATGCTTCCTCCATAATTTGGTGAGGAGCCACGAAGAAATAGTCCTTCGAATCGGAACTCCCATGAAACAGGAAATTGTGTAAAATCAAAAAGTGAATCACTCGTTGGAAGGTGAAGTTGTGTGGAATTTCTAATTTCTAAGTTATCAGGTTCAATAGAACGAAAGGTGAGATTACTTCCCTTTAGTTTGATATTCTCAATATATGTCCCCGGAGAAATCGTAATAATATCCCCGTCTGCTGCTGCATCCACAGCTCCTTGGATGGTGGCAAATTGAGATGGGACAAGAAGCTCGGCCCCTAGGGCCTGTGATAAACAGGCCCCAAGGAATAGAGAAGATTGCAGGATACACCAATTCATTTGATGTGTAGAATTCATGGCGTGAACCTTTACAATGACACATCAGGAAGGCGGATTAGAGAAATTTCGTCCAAAATATGAACAGTATTGTACGGATCATAACTCTCAAATGTTAACCGGAATATTCTTGGAGATTGAGAAGGCGGAAGAGTAAAATCCCAGGAACCTTTCGTAAAATCGAGCTCATCGAAATCGACTACTTGAGACGATACAGTTGTATTTGGATTGAGAGACTGAACGTGGAGATTGATTTCTCTCGCTTTCCCCCAAGACTGCAATCGGAAGCGTGGAACGAGTACGGGTTACTCCCCGGTCCCCGGATCGCAAATCGCAGCCAGCACCAGATCACCCGCAACGTTGATCACCGTGCGGCTCATGTCCAGCAGGCGATCCACTCCGAGGATGATTCCAATTCCCTCGGCGGGGATTCCTACCTGCGTGAGTAAAATCGCGATCAACGGAATGGAACCTCCGGGAACCCCCGCCGTACCAATCCCCGCCAAGATGGACATTCCCACCACCGTTAGTTGTTGTTGAAAGCTCAAATCCACCGCGTAGAATTGCGCGAGGAAAAGCACCGTGATGCCCTCAAACAGCGCCGTCCCGTTTTGGTTGGCCGCAGATCCCACAGTCAGCACAAACGAGGATACGGCTTTGTTCAGTCCCACACGTTCGTGGGCCACCCGCAGAGAGGTGGGGAGCGTGGCATTACTGGAACTCGTGGAGAAGGCAGTAATCATCACCTCTTCAATTTGCCGAAAGAAAACCCACGGTGAACGTTTTGCCAGGAACTTCAGTGCGATGCTATATGTTAACAACAGTTGTACTAAAAGAGCACCGAGTACGGCGACGATATAAAGCCCCAATACCCCGAAGAGTTCCAACCCGACTTTTGAACTGGTTTGGAAGATCAGCGCCGCTACTCCAAAGGGCGCAAGTGTCATGGCAAACCCAATAATCACCATGCTCACGGATTGTATTCCCTCCAATAGCGCCAAAATCGGCGCGGCTTTCTCCCGCTCCACCATCGTCAACGCTAACCCGGTGATTATTGTAAAGGCAATAAAAGCAATAATTCCGCCTCCTTTATAGGCAGGATTTGGCGTAAACAGGTTTGCCATATCCTCCACCGGGTTGCGCGTAATTAATGTGGGTATTGTTTCCGCCAAAGGCGTTGCAGCTTTTGCTTGGGAAAGGCGCTTTTCAACATCCGCCGATTGCGTATCGCTGATCAGGCGCACACGAGCTTCTGACGAGATCCGCGTCCCGGGCTTGAGCGTATTGACGAAAAGCAATCCGATGAATACCCCCGACATCGTAAGAATAACGGTACCAATCAGGATACGCCCTCCTAACTTCCGAATCGAACCGGCATCCCCCAACCCTGCAACCCCGAGAGCCAAGGAGCTAAACAATAGGGGGATGATGACCATAAACATCATATTCAAGAACACGGCCCCAATGGGCGCAGCGATATTGGTACTCCACCACTTTACCGTCTCCGCCGGGGCAAATGCCTGCGCCGTAATGCCAAGCAACAATCCCACCACCAGACCAATGGCAATTTTGAACGGCGTGGAAAAAGCCGATAAATGAAGTTGCCCTTGAGTCATAAGAAATCCTTGGTCTGCTTTAATGGGAGTTCAATTTGGCAGAAGCTAAAAATCAATTCGGCGCGTCAACCCTTATCAGAATCCGTAAGGCAAATGCCCAGCACGAAGGCGATTGGCTCCACCTGTCAAAATGGTTCCTTCTCGCAACATTTGGATTTACCGTTTCCATTGAGTTGCCTGCCGGGCTTTTCCTCTCCTTCCGGAGTGTTCGCTTGACCCCGTTCCGTTCTTTTGAGTGCCTTTCCTTTCGTGCTTCTTGCAGCGCTCCCCCTGTTCCGGATCAAAAATCAACTTGAACCGGGTCGGCGTTCCGAGAACAACAAACTCCAAGAATATCGCCGTTGGTTTGGACGTTCCCATGTCTCTTATGAAAAAATCCGAGGATAAAGGCTCTGCGGGCCTGACGTTTGATGAAATCAAGCAGTTGGTTGAGTTGGTGGACAAGAGTTCGCTAACGGAGGTTGAGTTGGAAGTCGGCAACACCAAAATTCGGCTCTCCTCTCGCAGCGCAGTTGTTCCGCTTTCTGCAGATGTGGTGGCCACCCCTCTTCAGATGATTCCCCAAGTGGCTGCTCCTTCGGCCGCTCCCCAGCTCACCAGCAGTTCCTCCGCATCGCCAAAGTCAGGCGAGGACGATCCCTCCTGGAAGAAAGTTACCTCTCCGATGGTGGGGACGTTCTACCGTGCGCCGTCTCCAAGTGCCCCGAATTTTGCCAACATCGGCGATCAGGTGCGTCCGGAGTCGGTTCTGTGCATCATCGAAGCCATGAAGTTGATGAACGAAATCAAGGCCGAGTACTCCGGCACGGTCGTCAAAGTTTATGTGGAAAACGGTCAGCCCGTGGAATACGGTCAGCCGATTTTTGCCATCAAACCCAACTGATGGGGTTGATCCCCTTCCGTTTTCTTTTTTCTCCACAGGGTTGTGAGTATTGATGTTTAAGAAAATTTTGATCGCGAATCGCGGGGAAATTGCCGTTCGAATCATTCGTGCCTGCCGTGAGTTGGGTATCGCCACGGTGGCGGTGTACAGCATGGCCGACCGCGATGGGTTGCATGTGCATTTGGCCGACGAGGCGTTGTGTATTGGTCCGGCTCCGGGCTCTGAAAGTTATTTGAATGTGGCGCGGATTATTTCTGCGGCGGAAGTAACGGATGCCGATGCCATTCACCCCGGTTACGGGTTTTTGGCGGAAAATGCAGATTTTGCCGAAACGTGCCACGAGTGTAATATCACGTTCATCGGCCCAAGCCCCGATGCCATTCGCCGCATGGGCGACAAAGGCATGGCCAAGCAAGCCGCCCGTGAAGCCAAATGCCCCACTGTTCCCGGCAGCGATGGCGTGATCAACGATGTGGAAGAAGCGGTGGAGCAGGCCAAAAAGATCGGCTTCCCGATTATGATCAAGGCCACGGCGGGTGGTGGCGGTCGAGGGATGCGGATGTCCAAATCGCCGAGTGATTTTGTGGCGGCGTTCACCACAGCCCGGGCTGAGGCGAATGGTGCCTTCGGCAATCCCGACGTGTATTTGGAGCGTTGCATCATCAATCCCAAGCACGTGGAAGTTCAGATTCTGGGTGATTCCCACGGGAACGTGGTTCACTTGGGGGAACGCGATTGCAGCGTGCAACGGCGTCACCAAAAGCTGGTGGAAGAAGCTCCCTGCCCGGTGATGACCCCTGAACTGCGCAAAGCCATGGGGGACGCCGCGGTGCGGTGCGCCCGCCATGTGAATTATTGTGGCGCGGGGACGATTGAATTCCTCCTCGATTCCGACCGTAAGTCCTTCTATTTCATGGAGATGAATACCCGTATTCAGGTGGAGCACCCCGTTACGGAGTTGATTTCCGACGTGGACATCGTGAAGGAACAAATTCTGGTGGCGGCGGGGCTTCCGCTCTCCTTCAAGCAGGAGGACGTCAGCTTCCGGGGTCATGCGATTGAGTGCCGCATCAACGCGGAGGATCCGGCGAACAACTTTATGCCCAGCCCCGGGCGGTTGCTGGACTTTGTTCCCGCCGGTGGCCCGGGTGTTCGGGTGGATAGCGCCTGCTATCCCCAGTACATGATTCCGCCTTTTTATGATTCCATGATTGCAAAGCTCATCGTGCACGATAAGGATCGCGCATCGGCCATTCGCCGCATGAAGCGGGCGTTGGGCGAATTTGTGGTCCAGGGGGTGAAAACCACTATCCCGTTCCACAAGGAAGTCATGGATTCGGAGTTGTTCCAGAACGGCGACTTCGGGACCAACTTCATTGAAGTTTGGAAAAAGGATGCGGTTCCCCCCGCAGAGAAAAAGTAACCCTTCGCTTCACCATACCTCACGAGGAGAATGAACCATGAGCACGAAAACCGCCTCCCATCAGGAACAGGAAAAAGGATTGGTTACCCAGCCTTTTGCAGAAGACTCTCTGGAAAATGAAGAAGAACTCATCCAGATCAGCGACGACGTGATCACGCACATCGTGGATTTGGCGAGCCGTGAAATCCAAGGCGTCAGCCTTGTGGAATCCCGTTCCAGCTTCTCCGAGTTGGCTAGCTACATTTCCAAAGGGAAGTTCATCCGTGGTAAATCCGAGCGTGATGAGCCCCGCCGCATCAGCGTGGAACGTGGCCAGAAGAAGGGTGATGTAAAGATTCACATCTCCGTGGAGATGGAATACGGCAAGGATATGTATGAGCTCGCCGTGAAGCTGCGCAACCACATCAAAGATGCCGTGGAGCAGATGACCCGCGTGCATGTGCGCAAAGTGGATGTAACGATTGTGGGGATTCGCATGGCTGAAGGCAAATCGGCTGATGCTCCCGAGCTTCTGGCCGAATAACAACTTCTCGGCCTCGCCGATTTTTCCCATCCTCTTTCTAGGACACTTCAGCACCGATGTTTCGTTCCCTTTTCCGGCTCATAACTCAAACAAGCTTTCTCACCGTTTATGCCCTGAACCTCTTGGTGCTGGGGGCCGTGGGAGCCGTTTGGGTTTTTACAGACCAGGAGACGTGGAACCTGCTTCGGCAACCCGGCGGGGCGATTCCCGGCTCTGACTATCTCGGGCTGGCGTTGGTGATTCTCCCGATTCTCGCCGTGCTTTCCTTCGTGCTGCAAGGGGCGCTGAAAAGCATTCAAGTGCGGGCCACCACAGGTGATGTAATCAACTTGGCGCCTTCTGCGGTGGAGGATTGCGTCGCCACGGAAATTCGCGAAGCCAACACTCCCGTGCGTGGGGTATGGATTCGCGCCAGCCAAAAAGGGGGCGGTTTTTCCGGAAATGGTAAACTGCATTTGCGCGTAGAGTTAACCGTCCGCCTCAGCCAACCTGTGGCGCAAACCACCCGTGAAGTGCATGAGGTGATTCTGCGTACTTTGGAAGAGCTCTACAATATTGGCGAGCAGGAAGTGGTGGCGCGGATTGTGGTTACCGATGTGCTGGCAATCCGCAACCGCTCCCGCTCAGCAGCGGGGACAAAACCGAACGGTAATGGCAAGAAAACCCGTCGAGCTGCGGAGACCGAAGCGGCTGAGGACGATCTTCTGGAGGAAGGCGTCAAACCCTGATGCTCTTCCACGGCCATGTTTGTTGGGAATTGATGAATCCATGAACACCAGCGAGTGTATTCTGCCAAACCGTGAAGCGGCAGCACGTTGGGCCGCGGAACTGCGCGCTGCAGGGAAGAAAGTTGTCTTTACCAACGGCGTGTTTGATATGCTGCACAACGGCCATTTGGATTCTCTTCGCCGTGCTGCGGCCGAGGGGGATGTGCTGATTGTGGGGGTCAATAGTGATGCTTGCGTGAAGCGACTGAAGGGGCCTGGTCGTCCGATTTTGGCGGAAGATCAACGGCTCAAGGTGCTCAGTGCCATCCATTGCGTGGATGCTGTGGTGCTTTTTGACGAGGATACACCGAAGGAGATCATCGAGGCGGTGGCCCCCGATGTTCTGGTGAAGGGCGGGCACTATACCATCCCGGAAATCGTGGGGCATGAATTCGTGCTTGATCGCGGGGGCAAGGTGTTGTCTCTTCCGTTGCTCAGCGGTCATTCCACTTCCAACTTGGTGGACGTGATCCGCGAACGGTTTTGCTCTGAGGGGTGATTTCCCCACGCGAACGCTCCCTGCAACCGATGTTTGTCAGCTTTATCGGACCGAATGCCATCGAGCAGTCGGCTGTTTTTCCTCAAAGGAATTTTTGAGCACCCATGGCACCGAACAAATCCAATGAATCCATCGCCTTCGCCGATGTCGTCGTCAACGCCCAGGTCATTCACCCCACTTTTGGGCCGGGGAAAGTCCTGAGCCGCACGGGCGAGGATGAAAACAGCAAGGCGATCATCAAGTTCAAAGAAGAAGGCGAGAAGAAAATCGCTCTGAAGTACGCGAATCTTCTGGTGGAGAAACCCGAGGAAGATCCCGCTGCTGAGGAAGAAGCCTTCGAAGCCGACCCTGTGTTCCCCGCCAAAAAGTTTGCTGCGCTTCCTGAGTTGGAAGATGAGGAAGAAGACATCATCGAAGAAGATGAGAACCTTGTTTCCTTGGAAGAGTTGGAAGAAGAGGAAGACGACGAAGACGACGACGAAGAAGAGGAAGAGTGATCCGTGGCTGACGTGGAGAAACGCTCCCAAGTTGAGTCGCTCTCTCGGGAGGATGTGGAACGTGTGGCATTGTTGGGGCGTCTTGCTCTGACCGAGCAGGAACTCGACCACTACTCGAAGGATTTGACGAGCATCCTGCACCATATCAACGAACTTGGGCGTCTGGACTTGGAGGGTGTTGAACCCACGGCTCACCCCATCGCCGTGGCGGATGTCTTCCGGGAAGATGTCAACCGGCCGGGTCTCACCACCAAGGCTGCTCTTTCCAACGCGCCCGAACAGGAAAACTCCTGCTTCAAAGTGCCCCAGATTATCTGACCCCAATATCAGGAACGTAGCCCCGGCTTCCGTGGTCGGGTTGCCGGAGATTCGCCATCATGACTGCTCCCAAGGGACTCAAAACTGCTGCCGATTACGCACGCGATCTTGCGGCGGGTACCACCACTTCCGTTCAGTTGGCGGAGCATTTTCTTGAGCGTTGCTCGGTGCTCAACCCCGAGCTGAATGCCCTCATCACCATCGCCCAGCGCGACTTGGTGATGGATTCGGCTCGACAATCCGATGCTCGACGCAAGTCCGGCTCGTCACTTTCCCCGCTCGATGGCCTCCCCATTATTATTAAGGACAACATTTGCACACAGGGTTTAATGACCACCTGTGCCAGCAAAATTCTCGGAAACTTTGTCCCCCCATACGACGCCACAGTCGTGAAAAAGCTGAAAGACGCCGGTTTGATTGTGTTGGGGAAAGCCAACCTCGATGAGTTTGCCATGGGGAGTTCCACGGAGTTTTCCGCTTATGGAGCCTCCAAAAACCCCTGGGATACGGATTGTGTTCCGGGTGGAAGCAGTGGCGGCTCTGCGGTGGCGGTGGCGGCGGGAATGGCGCCCTTGGCGCTGGGGAGTGATACGGGGGGGAGTATCCGCCAACCGGCGGGGTTCTGTGGTTTGGTGGGCTACAAACCCACTTATGGTGCGGTGTCGCGTTATGGATTGGTGGCCTTTGCCTCCAGTTTGGATCAAATCGGACCGTTTAGTTTGACGGTGGAAGACGCAGCCCTAGCGATGGACGTGTTGGGTGGTCATGACCCGTTGGATAGCACCAGCAGCACCGTCGAGTTAGGGAGCTTGACATCGCGCCTCAAGGATTTCTCCTTGAAGGGATTGAAGGTTGGCCGCCCCAAAGAGTTTTTCGACGTGGACGGCATGGACCCCGAGGTCAAACGTTCTTGTGAGGATGCTTTGGAGCAACTGGCTCGGGCCGGGGCGGAGATTGTGGAGGTTCACCTTCCCAACGCGGCTGCCTATTCCGTTTCCACCTACTACGTTTTGGCCACAGCGGAAGCCAGCAGCAATCTGGCACGGTATGATGGCGCCCATTACGGGTACCGCACCCCGGGGACTCAAAACATCGTGGAGATGTTTAGCAAATCCCGTGCGGAAGGGTTTGGTGCGGAAGTGAAGCGCCGGATTATGCTCGGAACGTTTGCACTTTCCGCGGAGACATTTGATGCCTATTATGTTCGTGCCCAAAAAGCGCGGACGTTGATCAAACGCGATTACGATAATGCCTTGAAGAACTGTGCCGTGATTGCGGCCCCCACGTCACCGACCACGGCGTTCCCGTTCGGAGCCAAAACCGGTGATCCCGTGCAGATGTATTTGGCGGATATCTTCACGCTCTCGCTGAACCTGGCGGGGTATTGCGGATTGTCGCTCCCCGTGGGATTTGCGTCGTCGGGTCTTCCCATCGGAATGCAGTTGCTGGGTGGAGCGTTCACTGATTTGCAACTTCTTCAGGCAGCCCATGCGGCGGAACAGATTCTGGGTGTTTCCAACACTCGCACCCCCGCTGTGCTGGCGCGCTGAAATGCACCCCGTTGGGAGCAAACTGTTCCCGATTCTTGCCTCAATGCTGGTGATGATGCTTCTGGTGACAACCGGATGCTCCCGTTTGGGCACACCCTTCTCCCGTGAAAGGTCTCTGATGACACCCTCTCAAGTTCAACGCCATGTCATGCCCAACGGCTTGACTGTTTATGTTGTGGAATCCGATCAGGTTCCTCTGGTCACCCTCGATATGTGGGTTCGTGTGGGTTCAAGCGATGAGCCGGAGGCGATTGCCGGCATCAGTCACTTTCTGGAGCACATGCTCTTCAAGGGGACTCCCCGGTTGGGTGTTGGTGTGTATGACAAACGGATTGAGGAAATTGGTGGGTATCTCAACGCTGCCACGTCCGGGGATTACACCCACTACTACATGACGATTCCCAGCGCCCAGTTGGATCGCGCGCTGCAGGATATGGCCGACGTGTTGGTGAATTCCAGCATTGATGCGGGCGAGGTGGAAAAGGAACGGCTGGTGATTCTGGAAGAAATCCGCATGAAGAATGATCAGCCCATCGGGTTCCTGTACGATGAAATCACGCGCCGGGTCTATGAATCCGGCCCCTACGAGAATACCGTGATCGGGAGTTCGGAAACCGTCTCGGCAATCACTCGCGATCAACTCATCGATCATTACCACCGGTTCTATGCGCCGGAAAACATGGCTTTTCTGGTGGTGGGGGATGTTCGTGCCTCGGAGATTCTTCCTTTGGTGGAAAAAGAACTCGGAACATTTCAGCGCGCTTTGAAACCGCACCGCAACGTGGAGCCCATTACCCGGTTTAGCGCTCCGGTACAAGAAACGTGGAATCGCGATTGGCAGGAGACGTACTTCTTCTTCACGCTTCCGGGGCATGAGTTGGATTCACTGGAGCGGATTGCCGTGGATTCCGTGGTGGAGCAGGTGCTGGGCGGGGGGCGTAGTAGCCGACTGGTGAAAACACTGCGCGAGGAAAAAGCGATCGTCACAAGTATCAGCTTTTTTGGGCCAAGCTATCGATACCCAGCCTTCTGGGGGATTTACGGAACGTGCCAACCGGATCAGGTGAACCTCGTTCGCCAAGAGGTGGAGAAGGTACTACAGGAGGCGGCAAACAACCTCACCCTCGAAGAACTCAACCGGGCGAAGAAGGCGATTCTCACCCAGCAGGCGTTTCAAACAGAGACGAATGCCGGAAAAGCCGGGACACTGGGGTTGAGCTTTGCGTTGCTTGGGAATGCTGAACTCCTCACCGATTACCCCGCTGCTGTGGAGTCCGTAACTCTGGATCAAGTACGCAAATCACTCGGTGAACTGAGCACGCAACCCGTGAGTACGTTTGTTGTAACCCCTGAAGTCATCGGCCCGGGGACGCTCAACTAATGACCTTCCGCGCTTGTGTTCTCGCATGGGCGCTTTTTGTTCTGGGTGCCCTTTCGGCTCCAGCTTCCGCTCAGGTGTCCCCTTCTGAGGACCCCCTGATCACCACTCTTCAAACACAACTGCAAAAGGCTCCCACCATGGAAAAGCTTCCGAACGGAATCACGTTGCTGCACAAAATGACGGAATCGAATGATCTCGTTTCTCTGGCGTTGGTGCTGGAGCCCGGGGCGTTGTTCGACCCCGAGGATAAACCCGGTCTGACGGGATTGATGATGCGCCTGCTAACCCGGGGGACGGAGAAGCGATCGGCGATTGAGTTGAGCGAGTATCTGGAGGAGAACGGGATTCGGCTTTCGGCGCAGCCTGGGTATGATTTCTTGAGCTTCTCTCTCCAAAGCGTGAAGCAGGATTTTCCCCAGGGGATGGCGATTCTGGAAGAAGTGCTGCGCCAACCCACCTTCCCCGTGCGGGAATTGGATCGGGAGCGTCAGCGAGTGTTGGCGGAAATCCGCATGCGCGAGGATCGGCCTTCGAGTTCCGCAATGCGCCGCCTGCGCGAGGCAATCTTCTCTCCTTCGCGGTATGCCTTCCCCTTGGAGGGAACGGCGGAAAGTCTTCCCACCCTCACTCAGGAGGATTTGGCGGGAACGTGGAAGGAACGTCTGCGCCCCGAACGCATGACCATTTCCGTGGTGGGGAACATTGAATTGGCCGAACTCAAGGCTCTGGTGGAGCGGCACTTCGGCGATTTGCCTTCCGTGGATCGCAGCAAAAGCCGCCACGGCATAAGCGAGTATGGAACGGCGAAGTTGGAGAAAGTCTCCCGGGAAGTGGAACAGAGCTTCATCGCCATGGGGGTTCGCACGTGCAGCGCGGTGCATGAAGATGCCCCGGCGGTGGATGTGGCCACGGCCATTCTGGGGGGCGGCATGAGTTCCCGATTGTTCTCGCGTCTGCGGGATGAGCAGTCTCTGGCGTATAGTGTGGGGGCTCAAAACGGAAGCCATCTGGGGGTCGGGTATTTGACGCTGTTCATCGGCACCTCTCCAGAGAAAGCGTGTCAAAGCCTGCAGGGGCTTTGGGCAGAGGCAGAAGCGCTCAAGCAGGAGCCCGTGAGTGAGGAGGAACTGGAGCGCGCGAAGAATTATCTGCTCGGTGGTTACCTGCGGGGACACGAGACAAACGCCAGCCAAGCGTGGTATTTGGCCCGTTGGCATGTGTTGGAATTGGGAACGGAATATGATTCGCTTTACGTGGAACGTGTTCGAGCAGTGACCTCGCGGGATGTGATGCGCGTGGCGAACAAGTATCTGGTGAAACCAGCGACGGTGATCATTCACCCGAACTTCGATCAACTCACCTGCCTGAACGATCCGAATTTGTTGTTGAATTAACTTCCCTCCACCAAGAAGGCCTTTGCGATGTTGAAGCCCACCATAACCACCCTCGGAGAACTGAAAGCCAGCGGCTATGTATCCCGCTCGGTAAAGCAGGAGCTTCGACAAAACCTGATGAAGCGCCTGAAGTCCGGGGAAAAAGTATTCCAGGGAATCATCGGTTACGATGAAACGGTGATTCCGCAGGTGAACGCTGCGATTCTTTCCCAGCACGACTTTTTGTTGATGGGTCTTCGGGGACAGGCGAAAACGCGGATGATTCGCCAGTTGGTTGGATTGCTGGACGAATGGATCCCCATTATTGAAGGTTCCCCCATCAACGAGGATCCGATGATTCCCCTCACCAAACGCAGTCGTGAGATGCTCGCCGATTTGGGCGACGCGCTCCCCATCTCCTGGGTTCCCGCTAGTGAACGGTATCATGAAAAGCTCGCGACTCCCGATGTGAGCATCGCCGATTTGATCGGTGATATCGACCCCATTAAAGCCGTGGCTCGGAAGCTCGATTTCAGTGATGAGGAAGTCATTCACTACGGCATCATCCCGCGCACCAATCGGGGGATTTTCGCCATCAACGAACTCCCCGACTTGCAGGCTCGTATTCAGGTGGGGTTGTTGAACATTCTGGAAGAGAAGGATATTCAAATCCGGGGCTTTCCCGTACGTCTTCCTCTGGATGTCCTCCTCGTCTTCACGGCAAACCCCGAGGATTACACCAATCGTGGGAACATCATCACGCCGCTCAAAGACCGGATTGATGCGCAAATTTTGACGCATTACCCCGAAAGTTTGGAAGACTCCATGAGTATTACGCTCCAAGAGGCGTGGACGGATCGCGACTTCCCCGTGCATGTGCCGCTTCTGGTGCGGGAGATCATCGAACAGATTGCCGTGGAAGCCCGCCTTTCGGAGTTCGTGGACCGCAACTCCGGGGTAAGCGCCCGGATGGCGATCTCCTACTTGGAAACCGTCATTTCCTGTGCGGAAAACACGGCACTCCGCGATGGTCAATCCTCGGGTATGGTCCGAGTGAGTGACATCTTCGCCAGCATCCCCGCTTTGACCGGTAAAATTGAGTTGGTGTACAAAGGCGAGCAGGAAGGGGTGAGCAATGTGGCGCTCCACCTGATTGGCCGTGCCGTGCGCCATTCCTTCAACTCGCGGATCGACGAAAATTACAAGCGGGGTCGGGATAAAAAAGTAAACTTCCACGCCTTCCAAACGGTCATCGATTGGTTCGAAGCGGGGAACAAACTTCACCTCAGCACCAACATGAGCTATAAGGATTACGTGAAGGCGCTGAAGGACATCGATGGGCTGGAGAAACTCGCCCGCGACTATGGCTTCGGTGAAACGGAACAGGAGCTTCCCGTCATGATGGAATTCATCGTGGAGGGCCTGCACCAGAACTTCCTTCTCACCAAACACTTGAAGGATGCCCGCATCAGTTACTCCGACGCCGTCAGTTACATGATGGACGAAATCTCGGACGATAAATAGGCCGCTTCATTATGTCCCTTGGTTTTGGAACACACAACATCGCCTATGTCCCCGTGGGGGAACGACTCCGTATCTTCGACGTGATGACGTGGAGAATTTTGGAGTTGGATTCCACGCGAATTCAGGTGCGGTTGCGGAGCGAATACCATGAGACCTTGAAGAAGGAATTGGAAACAATCCGGAAGGATCTCGCTCGGAGTGCGGAAACGCGGGAGATCTCCGATGCCGACCGCGCCACCATACGCCGCTTTTGGAAAGAGGCGACCTCTGCAGAGCCTTTTCCCAAGGCGCCGGTGCTGAAGAGCATTCCCTTTGGTGATCAAAGCCGATTGTGGGTGCGGTTGAGTTCCGATCCGGCAGAGAGCTTTTTCACGGAGGATTATCAGGAATCCGTTCAGTCCCCCTCTGACAAGGCGATGATTCACCGTACCTATGGGAGTTGTCACTTAAAACTGCATGTGGAGCAGGAAGTTCCTTTTGCGAACGAACTGGAGCCCGCGTTTGACGTTCAAATTCCAGTCGATGGGTTCCGTGTCACTCAAGCTGATCCGCTGAAGCCGCTCCCCTTGGTGGAGGAGTTCTGCGGTGCAGAGGGGAACAGCAGTTTGGGGTGGAGCATCAACCTTACCGTAGCGGCAGAGTTGGCGATGTCGCATCAGGTTTGTGTTCCGCTTCGGGAGGCGAATGAAGGGTTGTTTCAAACCTTGTACTTTCAGTTTGAACAACAACGCGAAGCGGGGTTTTTGCGTCGGCTTTCGGAAAAGAGCGCCGCGGCCGTGGAGCGCAAACTCTTGAATATCGGGTTTCGGGTGGAAACCTCAGAGGATCGATTTGTGATTTACCAGCGTCCCGGTGGGGATGTGATTCACCTGTACCGTCATCTTCCGGGGCACGAATTGCTTGGCCACGCGGAGATGCCTTGGTTTCTGCTTGTGGCACAGGTGGGTGGTTCCTTTGATGCGGTGGTACGGGAATCGTTGCTGGTCGAACTGGTGACTCCCGTCGCGGTTTGAGTTTATTCCAGCCTTTGTAAGGGAAGCCCTTCAACCCGCACCCTTATCCTTTGGACGTTTCCCTTTCGTGTCCTCCGTAGTGGATTCCCCGATTGCAGCTCCGGCACCCCGGCATTCCCCGGGGAAGCATCTGCGCTTTTTCCTACTCTGGGTTTCAATCTTCTGTTTTGGGCTCTTTCTCTATCGGCATCGCTACATTCTGATCGATGATCCCTACATCACCTTTCAGTACGCCCGAAATTTGGTGGAGGGCCATGGGCTGGTCTTCAATCCGGGGGAACGCGTTGAGGGATACTCGAATTTTGTGTGGTTGTGGGTGGCGGCGTTTTTCATCGCCACGGGGTGGGAAGATCCCTTGGTTCCGGTTCAGGGGGTGAGCATTCTACTGGCCACGGGATTGATGGTGTGGTGGTGCGTGGGAATCGGAGGCCGGTGGCGGGGGAGCGATGGTCGCCGTTTGGGTGAGGCGCCGTTTGCGGTCGTGCTGTTGGCGTTTTCGTATCCGTGGAGCGTTTGGGCGTGGGGTGGGCTTGAGACGATTCAATACAGCGTTTGCGTGTTTGCTTCGGCGGTCTGGTGTGCCCGGTGTATACACCGCCCGGGGCTTTTCACTCCCTGGACTCTAGGCGGCCTGTTGATTCTCACCATTCTTTCTCGTCCAGAGGGGTTCCTGGTGCTCCTCTTTCCGGCGATGGCGCTGGTGTATGGTCTGCAACGCGGGAAAAGCCTGGGCCCACTTTGGAACGCTCTGGTGCTCTTCGGCGCTGTATTTATGACGTATCAGATTTTCCGGTTGGTGTACTTTGGAACGCTGGTTCCGAATACAGTCTCGGCCAAAGTGGGGGGCGGACTTTTCACCACAATTTGGAATGGGTCGGCCTATGTGCTGCACTACTTGGTGGGCTCGCCGTTGGTGATGCTGGCGCTTGCGGTGGTCGGAGTGCTGGGGATTCTCTGGCGTTGGGCAAGGCGGACTGAAACCGAGAGCGACATATTGCTGCTGATGTTGTTCGGGTGGATCGTCTTGCAGACGGTGTTCGTCGTGGCGGTGGGGGGCGATTGGATGCCCGGGATGCGCTTCATGGTTCCGCTGATTCCGGCACTGTGCTTCGTGGCGGGGCGTCAGTTGGAGTATTTTCCGCGGTTCGTCCCCGTGTGTTTGATGATGTTCTTCTTTCTTTCCAACGTGATTGAAGCCCGGGGGGAGCGGATTTTCGGGTACTATTCGCTGGAGTGGTTGCGGCGCTCCGCCCAGTTCGAACGCACCACCATCAGTCTTCAGCGGGTAGGGGAAGAATTGAACGGGATACTCAAGCCCACGGATACGCTGGCGCTTGCCGAGGTTGGGGTGATTCCCTACTACGCCCGGTGTCGCGTGATTGACATGTTGGGATTGGTGGATCGGGAGATTGCCCAAATGGAGGGTGGGCTTCATGAAAATCACAGTGCGGAAATTGTTCTCAGGCGCCAACCCGAGGCCATTCTGCTCATTGCCCGGGACGCAGCGAACCAACCCTTGGGGTTGCAGGGGGAGTCTTCTGCAGATCACGAAATGCTCGCACACCCGGATTTTGCTGGCCAGTACCGGGAGACGCGCCGTTGGCCGAGGAAGCTGATGAATCCCAACTCCATGAAGATCATTCCCGGATACTTCATCTTGTATGAACGGTTGGATCGGCTCCGGGAGGGGACGGAATGACTGAGGTGTTGGTGGAGGAGCAGACTCTTGAAACGGCACCACCAAAGCTGTCGCCGTGGCGTCGTGTGTTGCACGGGGCAGCGCTGGTATTGGCTTCCTTCGGCGTGGCATTGTATGCGTTAAGAGTCATTTTTCGAGACTGGATCGTTGGAACCGAGGTGCTCTTCTGGGTTCCCTTCTGGGCGTGGATTCCGGTGCTGATGGTTCCGTGTTTGTTGGTGTACGGATGGCGGAAGCGCCTGCTCTTACTGGGGCTGGTGGGGGTGCTGAGTATCCCTTCGGTGCTGCTGGAACAACCGCTCCTGATTTCTCCAAAACGACAAAACGTATCCGTCCCTCCTGAGGCGCATTCCCTGGTTGTTTGGAACGTGATGATGTACAACCGCGGAAAGCGAGCGGTTCTGGAGGGAATTGAACAGCTTGATCCCGATCTGTTCTTGTTCGTGGAGGGAACAAGTCGCGGAGCGGCTCCGGATTTCCTCACTCGGGGGCTTTCCTCGGAATACGTTTGGTCCAGCACTCGTCAGATGGCCCTCGGCAGCAAATGGACGATTCGGAAGTCGGAAGAACTCAAAACCCACACGTCGCTGCGGGTGTTCCGTTCCGAGGTGGAATATGCAGGTCAACCGCTCACCCTGATGCTGGTGGATATGCCCAGCCCACCGCGGTGGGATACCCGGGCCATTTTTTTGGAACTGGAAGAACTACTTCGGGCGGAAGAATCAGCGAACGTCATCGTGGTGGGGGACCTGAATACCCCCCGGGGAAGCATGTGGTTGCGACGAGTTTTCCGGGATTGGCGCGATGCCTATCTCGCGGCAGATCAGCGGCCCGGTGGCTGGCTGGCCTCCTTTCCCGATACCTTCCCCATGGTGCAAATCGACCACGCTTTTGTGCGGGGTGATATTGCCCTTCACCGTGCGGAACTCCTTGCGGGTCATGCCTCCGATCACTACCGTCAGGTTCTGGAATTTAGTTTCGTTTCCACGGAAAAAGGATCCCCTTCGCCATGAGTCCCATCAAATTGCTTCTCGGAGTGGCCGGTTCCATCGCCGCCCACCGCGCCTTGGATATTGCAAGCGAGGTTACCAAGCAGGGGGGCGAAGTGCGCGTGGTGATGACCGAGCATGCGAAGAAGTTGATTCAACCGGCGGCCTTCGAGGCCATCACCGGGAACCGCGTTACCACGTCGCTTTGGGACTCGGAATCCCCCGGAGAGATGGACCATTTGGCACTGACGAAGTGGGCCAACACGTTCTGCATCGCCCCGGCCACAGCGGCGGTGATCGGGCGGATTGCTCACGGCATGGCGGAGGACGCGCTCTCCACCTTTGCTGTTGCCTGGCCCGGGAGCATTATCATCGCCCCGGCGATGAACCCCACCATGTTTGAAAATCCTTATGTTACGCAGAACATCAAACGACTGGCCGCCGTGGGGCATGTGATTGTTCACCCGGAAGAGGGGCGCACAGCCTGTGGCGATTTGGGAATCGGGCGTTTGGCTAAAGTGGAACGCATTCTGGAGGAAATTGAATCGAGTCAGGGGCGCGTGAAGGAACGGCCCTCCTTGGCGGGCGAAACGATTTTGATCACCAGCGGCCCAACGCGTGAGTTCGCCGATCCCGTGCGCTGTATTACCAATCCCAGCACCGGGCGGATGGGGTTTGCGTTGGCGCGGCAGGCAAAACGTTGCGGAGCCCGGGTGATTCTCATCACGGGCCCCACAGAGCTTCCGGTGGATCACGCCAACTTGGATATCGTTCGCCATGTGGTAACCGCCGAGCAGATGAAAGACCGCGTGTTGGAGTTCGTTCCCCAGGCCACCTGCGCCATCTTCGCTGCTGCCGTCAGCGATTGGCGCCCCGAACATACTGAACATCAGAAGATAAAGAAGGAAGGCGCTTCCCACGAGATGGTGATGCGGTTGGTTCGCACTCCGGATGTGGCGCTGGAGGCCTCCAAAGTACGTCGACCCGGGCAATTCTACATCGGATTTGCGGCGGAATCCGAGGAGCTGGAAGAAAACGCCCGCCAAAAACTCCACAAGAAAAGCTTTGACTTGATCGTGGCGAACCCCATTACGGAACCCGGTTCGGGTTTTCAATCGGACACCAATCAAGCGACTCTGGTGGACGGTGATTGGCGGATGCCTCTCCCCAAAATGAGCAAGGACCAGTTGGCTTTGGAGATTTTGTCAGAGTTTTTGAAGCGTAAACGCGAGCGGGAACAATTGAACCCTTGAAGGGTGAAAACACACCGGGGAGAAAATCCCTCTCTCTTCGCGCCCATCACGTGGAAATTTCCCTCGACCTTTGTATTTCCAAACGGAATTCTTGGATGCAACGAACCGTTGGTAATACTTTAGTTCCTGAATATTCCATCTCCTTCTGGTGAAGAGGATCCCTATCGTGCCGAAACTTGCTGTCACCTACTACGTCCCCCCGTATCCCTCCAATGAGTTTTGGGACGAGGATCTGGCCAAAATCAAGGCCGCTGGTTTCGATGCCATCCAGTTGGTGATGCCCTGGGGGTGGATTGAACCCCGCAAAGATTCCTTCCAGTTTGACGACTACGATCAACTCTTCAGCAAGGCTGAGGAGCAGGGCCTGAAGGTCATCTGTGTGCTGAAACCCGAGGTACAACCGCGCTGGGTTCTCACCACGTTCCGCGATTACCGCCTCACACCTGAGAACACCCGGAACTACGAGGAAATCAATTCCCCCGCGGGGATTTTCCCCGGCTGCGACCCCGATGCCCCGGATGTTTGGGAACGCATGAGCGGATTCATTCAGAAGATGGTGAAGCGCTACGCCGATCGTCCGAATCTTCATGCCTGGGTTGTTTACCAGATGATGGAAAGCTATCCGCTGAACATCGATCTTTCGGTGATGCGGGGCTTTCACAAGTGGCTCCAGGATGAATACCAGTCCATTCAGGAACTGAACAAACGCTGGCGGCGTCGTTATTTGGATTTTGAAGACATTATCCCCACGGGTTCTGATGCCGAGGGCTCGCCCGAATACCTCAACTTTTTGCGTTACCATCAAGTGCGCACCATTCGCCACGTCAAAGCCCGTCTGTACATGGTACGCTCTGCCGATTCCGCCCACCCTGCGGTGGTGTACGGGAACAAGCCCTTCCTCCGGATTATCGAGGAAGACGATCAGGCGATCCGTCCGCTGCCTGCAGGAAATGATTGGATTTTGGCGGAAGCCGGTGATGCGCTCGGGTGCAGCAGTTTCCCCAAATGGGCGAGCCATACGGATTCCCAGCGCGATGTTCGTATGCGCTTCCAGCATTCTGCTTCCGGAGTCAAACCGCTCTGGGTGGGGGAATACCATCGCCCCAAAGATGCAAACCTTTGTCCGGAAGCCTGCACGCTGGAGCCTTCGCTGTACCAGCGGTGGTTCTGGCAGGGAATTTCCCAAGCTGCGCAGGTGGTCTCGTTGTTCCGCTGGCGCGACGAAGTGGCGGGTCCCGGCGCGGGGTTCTTCGGCTTCAACGGAAACGATGGAAAAGCCGAACCGCGTCTGAAGGCTCTGGCAAAATCTCTGAGCGTTTACAACACGCATAAAGCCTTGTTCGATGGCTGCAAGCCCAGCGAGCCAAAAGTCGGTGTGCTCTTCAGCCCCACGTCCTACAATCTGGCTTATGCCCGTGGAAAAGCAGACCACTACTGGCGCGGGTTCTACGATTATTGTCTGGCGCTTTCCCAATTGGGGATCTCCTATCGCGTGGTGGAAGAAACCAAAGTGGCGGAACTCAACAACCTAAGCGTGTTGTTTGTGCCCCGGTTGTTGGTATTGCCGAATGAGTTGGAGTTTGCTCTGAACCAGTTTCTGGCGGCGGGATCCACCATCTTTACCGAAGCAGAATGCGGAGCCTTCAACGCAGAGGGCGCGCTGGTTCCCTCTCGCGATCGCTGGATTAGTCGTCGCTCCCACATCGTGGAGAAAAGCCCCCGTTCCTGCAGCAACCGCACGGAAAGCGTCTTGTTGAACGGCCATCCATTCCTCCTGAATCACGGCCATTTGGTTTTCCCCCTGGAAGCACCGGAAGGAAGCGTTCTGCACCGTTTGGATACAGAAGGGGAGAGCCACAACCTGCTCGTTTCACAAAAAGTGGAGTCGGGCCTGCTGTACGCCTTCGGTGGCCACTTGGGTGGAAATGGGTACGGTCCCGGCTCCCGGAGCTACACGCCGCGCGGCTTGGCTGATCTCTTCGCCTCCGTGCTGAAGGAATCGCGTCAAACCCTATTCCCACAGATTGTTTTCCCCCAACGCAAAGCCAACGGCCACGTAAGCGTTCAGGAATGCAAAGTTGATGGGAAGCCGGTGTATTTTGTATTCTGTGAAGGCAAATACAGCGAAGTGGGTCTCCGGCTGGCGGAAGGAACATTTGCTTCCGGCGCCCGGGAACTCATGAGCGGAGAACGCCTCAACGTTCAAACCCGGAATGAGGGAACCAAATCCCAGGAAGTGCGCGTCCCCCTTTCGGAGTGGGGGGTGGCGATTGTCACTGGAGAGTAACGAGACGCTTCAACATCGCCGATCTCTGCGTGGGGCTTCGGCTCCGGCCGTTCGCCCCATGATTTCGACGAATTGAAAACGTCCTGCAGGCGATGCACTGCTTGGTGGTAGGATTAGGACGATGATGGAACACCATCTCATCTTGGAACCGGGGCGGAAAAAATCCCATTATTGGCGGGATTTGTGGCATTTCCGCGAGTTGTTTTTCTTCCTTACCTGGCGGGATGTGGCGGTCCGCTACAAGCAAACGCTGCTCGGGGTTGGCTGGGCAGTCATACAGCCCCTCATCACGATGCTGATCTTTACGGTGATCTTTGGCCGTATTGCCAAGCTGGAAGAGCAGACATCCGTCCCTTATGGCATTCTGGTGCTGACGGGAGTACTTCCTTGGCAACTCTTCACCACGATTCTCAATAACGGCAGCACCAGTCTTGTGGCCAGCGCCCGACTCTTCACCAAAGTTTATTTCCCACGGTTGTTGATTCCCTTCAGCGTGGTGGGAGTGGCGTTGTTGGACTTTGCCATTTCCATCGGGTTGTTTCTCGCCATCTGTGCAGGGTACGCGGTGATGCAGGATTCACCGATTCTCTTTTCCCCACGGTTGCTGCTGCTTCCGTTTCTGGTTCTTTTTACCTGCGCTTCAGCCATGGCCGTGGCGCTTTGGTTCGCCACGCTGAATGTACGCTTCCGCGATTTCCGTATCATCATGCCGTTTGTGGTGCAGTTTGGTGTGTTCATCACTCCGGTGGGGTACTCCAGCAAATTGATGGAGAATTATCCGTTGCTGACTTGGCTAAATCCAATGGCCCAAGTGATTGATGGATTCCGTTGGGCGCTGTTGGGTGCGGAAACCACGCTGACGCTCCCCAAAATGCTGGTGAGCATCCTCCTGGTCGGTATCCTACTCTGGGGAGCCATTCGGTATTTTCGCTCGGTGGAAGATCGCCTGGCCGATGTGGTGTAAATTAGTCGAGTTGGGAAATCTTCACCTTGGCTTGATACGTCATCACCGGCTGACGCACCATGCGTTTGTATTCGA
>JANRMB010000010.1:0-11196 GCA_033761985.1 Candidatus Sumerlaeia bacterium
TAGAGAAGTTGTTGGATGGTTTTGCGTTCGATGAGGGCATCCACGGTGCGGATCTGATTTTGTGGGAGGCGCACGATGGAAGTTTGAAGATCGGGGCTAATGACGACAGTGTTTTCACCCGGACGGCGATCCCATTTGAGACCGATGGGCAGGAGAACCTGATCCAATACATCCTTCAGGGGTTTGTCTTGGATGGAGGCCTCGATGGGTGCATCCACACCGCCGAGGATGATGAAATCCACGTTGGAGAAGAAGCGGATGTTGTTCAAGAATTCCTTCAGAGGAATGGGGCGGAGTGTGTCGATGGAGACTTCCGCAGCAAGCATTTCCTGAGCTTTGGCTTCGCGCTCTTCGAAGGAGGCTTTCCCTGCAGCTTCGGCAGAGAGTTGATTGAATCGTTCTTCGGTTTCCGCCAAGTAGGTGCGGGGTTGTTCGAAGGTGGAATCGATCTCCAAGGACTCTTGCCATAGAGCGCGAGCCTGTTCCAAAGCAACGAGGGAATTGGGGGATTCGTCGTAGATATCCACGCCGCGTTGGAAGGTTTTACGTGCTTCACGGCGGGCGACTTTCTCGTCCACCGGTACAGCTTCTTCTTCAACTACGGGAGCAGATTCCGGAGATGCTTCAGAAGTTACAGGAGCGGATTCGGGGGTGGCCACTTCAGCCACTTCAACCGTGGGGGCTGTTTCTGCAACAGGAGCTGATTCGGGCGCGGGCGTAGACTCAACAACCACGGCTTCCGGGGCGGGAGTTGGAACGATAGTGGCGGCAGGGGCCGGCGTTGCTGTTGGGGCTGGTGTAGCCGTGGGAGCAGGGGTGGCTGTGGGGGCCGGGGTGGCTGTGGGTGTCGCCGCGGCGGCCAAGCGAAGGCGAGCTTCCTCGGCACGGCGTTCACGCTCTGATGCACTTAGAAGATCTTCCGGAGTTGCCGTGCGTTCACCCGGCGTAGTGATGGTAGCGGCTGGGGCTGTGGATGCAGCGGAACCCGTTGCGGAGTCCAGCGGTACGATGCCAGCGGGTCGCGGTGTGCTTGTGGGCGCGGGAGTCACAACTGGTGTGGGCGCAACCGTGGGAACTGGAGTTGGAGAAGCGGTAGGCGCCGGTGTGGGTGTGGGGCGCGGTGTGGGAGAAGCGGTAGGAGCAGGAGTAGCTGTTGGCGCAGGAGTCGCGGTGGGAGCCGGAGTTGGCGTTGGGCGGGGCGTTGCCGTGGGTGAGGGAAGCGGTGTGGGAGAAGGTAAGGGAGTTGCCGTGGGAGTGGGGCGAGGCGTCGCCGTGGGAGCCGGGGTTGCGGTAGGGGCAACCGTAGCCTGGGCAACCACGCGAGGAGTGGGAACAACGGGCTCAACGGTGGGCGTTGGGGTGTTGAGTGCCACAACAGCACCAGCCGCGGGAGTGGAAACGGCTGTGGGTACGGGAGCGACCGTGGGGATCACTGTTGGAGCAGGGACAGACTCAAGCGCAGGTGTGGGTACAACCGTCGGTACAGCGACTTCAACCGGTGCGGGCGTTGGTGCGGAAGCAACGCGGAGAGCTTCAGCTTCAGCATCGCGTTGGGCCTGAATTTCTTCGGTCAATTCCCGAACTTTGCGATCACTGGAAGCGCCGAGCTTGATGGCTTCTGCAAGCTGTTGTTCCGCTGTATCCAGATCACCGTTGCGGTAGTTATCGCGGGCGGCATCAACGAGGCGATTAATCTCGCGTTCGTTTTCGCGGGCGAGAGCTTTTTGGCTGCGTTCAAGACCGTACTGGGCATCCTTGTTATCAGGATCCACGCCGAGAATGTTTTCATAGGCGGCGACAGCTTCGGAGAAGCGATCCTCTTTGTAGAGGTTGTCAGCGCGCATAATGGCGGCTTTTGTGCGGGTAGTTCCCCGGGCATTTTCAGACTTTTGTTGCTGAATTTCGCGGCGAAGACGGATAACCTGCGGGTTGTTGCGGTCCAACTTGTAGGCTTTTTCGACGTTATCCAGGGCACTCTGGTAGTCGTCGGTCTTCATGTCCTCACGGGCTCGTTCGAGGAACTCGTTGACCTGCTTGTTGACACGTTCAGTGCGACTTTGTGTGGAGTCGGACTTGGGTCCACTCCCGCTTGAACATGCCAGCGAAGCCGCCACAGCGATGGTGAAGGCACCACGGCTGAGTAGACTCGCATATTGAAAGAGCTTAGAGCGAATCATTAGTTCTCACAATCTCCCGTAAAGTTATTGGTACTGGTTGGAAGCAAATTGAAGAAACCGCCCCCGGTAAATCGACGTTGATGGCGCGGCGTGATGGCCTGCAAAAACGAGATTAGTTGAGTTGGTGCTAATTGTTTATATCGTGACCGAACCGCTATCTGTGGAAGAGAGCAACATAAAAGCACGAATTTTATGGTCGGAATTTCCAACAGCTCGCCACCAAGAGGTTTTGGTGCAGTGGCTTGAAGCCTGAGGACAGAAAAGAGTGTGATCAAAATGCGGGTTGCTCCACGACTGCGGGGGTTGGTGTTGGTTCAGGAGGAGCATTTTTGGCTGCTTCTGCATCCTCGATTTTTTGGATCAAACGTTGGGAATCGAGGTGATTTTCAAAGCGTTGAAGAATGGTTTCGGCAAGCTGACGAGCGCGGGGAAAGTCACCGGCATCGAAGGCTGCTTGAGCTTGGGCAAAATCCTCGCGGACGGCTTCCTCGACTTTTTGGGCCTCGCTCACGGAACTATAGTCGAACATATTGACCTGCACCAAACGACGTGAACGGCGATCGGCACGGATATCCGGTTGGCGCTCACCAAAAAGCTCCTTCACCTTGTCGTCCTCGGTCATCGCCGTCACTTTGTCCTCCCAAGGGATTTCCCCGGGAGTGGAAAGTGTTTCCAAAGAGAAGTTCCGTTCCTGACTATAAAGGTAATAGGAGACGCCCACCATGGCTACGAAGAGGATAACCATTACGTGATCCACGTACTTGAGGGCCATTTTAAGCTGGGCGAGCATTTTGTCATTCATGATGATTAACCCTCAAAAACCTTAGAAGAATCGCCCGCCGCCAGCAGCGGGAGGTTGGCCGGGGTTTCCGCCGGGAGCCAGGGGGCGCCCGGGAGCATTGGGATTGGTGTTGCCCGCGGCGTTGGGTGCAGGCGTTGGGGTTACTTCCAAGCGATTGATCTTGTCATGTACCGTAAATTCAATACGGAACAGATAAACCGTGGGGTCTTGGGGGAAACCGAACTGAGGACCAGGAACCGGGTCGGCACGGAGGAGCTGTGGTTTGCTTGTGGCTTCAGGAAAGGTTTCCACCAACGCGTTGTTAAACGCTGCGGCTGAAGCGGGAGACTGGCTGACGCCCACAAGCTGAATCTGCCCATCATGGCCCATGTTGAGTTGGTTGATTACCACGGCAGAGGGCTTGGCATCGGAGATTTTTTCCAGGAAATCGAACCAATAAAGCCGATCGAAGGCCACCTTGGAAAGTTCCGTGTAGAGGTTGGCGACTTCATTTCGGCGATCCTGTGCCTTTGTACGAGCCGTAACCAGCGGTTCATTCCGGCTCAACACCGAGCGCGTGTCGTTGGCTTTGGTGCGATACTGGGCTGTGTAAACCTTACCGGCTTGGGAGAGGAACGCGATGGAGACCGCCAGAAGAATGGCGAGAACGGCAACCAGCTTGACGGGGAAGTCTCGGCTGATTTTGCGGTCTTCCGGCAGGAAATCCACATGGATGGTTCCAAGGCCCAATCCCTGTAGCGCCAAGCCTGTGGCAATCACATAATCGGAAAGGGAAACATCCTGGGGCCATTGGAAGGGGAAATCCGCCGGGGGCGCATTCCGAACTTCCACGGGGACGGAGAGTTTTTCTTCTATGTATTCCGCCATACCGGGGAGGTTGGCCAAACCACCGGAGATGACCAAACTATCAACGGCCATCCCATCGGGTTGGGAGATGAAGAAGTCCAGAGATTTGCGCAGCTCCCCAACGATACGGTCGGCTGCTTTGGTGGCCGCCATACAGGCGTCCTCGTTGATGTCGGCTCCCTCGGGTTCGAAGGAGGAAGTCATCAATGCGGTCTGGTGTTTTTTGATGCGCTCCGCATCCAGAAAACTGGAGACCGAGCAGTTTTTCATGATGGCACGGGTGATATCATTCCCACCGGCCGGGACGGAGCGAGGGAACTTGAGGTAGGCTTTTTTGGGGTTTTGAGTGGCGATCATGAGATCGTGGGTGCTGGCCCCAATATTGACGAAGCCCTTGACGGAATCAAAAAACTCCTCGGGTTCGGCAGATTCTTCGGGGGTTTCCTCAACGGGTTGCTCCGCGGGTTTCTTCTTACCCAAAGAAAGAGAAAAGCCACCTTTGGCTTTTTTTGCGTCGGGTTTGGCTTTCTTGGCGCCGCCACCGAGTTGCTCGAGAATGCTTTGGGCCGGGGAATCGAAGAAGGTTTGTGCGTTGAAGAGGGCGAGGGAAGTAACGGCAACAGCCACTGCGCGAACGCCGCATTTGTTGACGAGAGACATGTAGCTTTTGATTTCATCGAGCCGGACGGCAACGAGGAGGACTTCCACTTCGTCGCTTCCGGGGATATCGAAGAATTCCCACTGAAGATCAGTCTTGTCGATGTCGAAGGGGATCTGTTGACGGGCTTCGTAGGCGACGATGCGGTTCAGGCGTTCGGGTGAGGCGGCAGGAAGCGGGAAGCGGCGTATGAAGACTTTGACGCCCGGGATGGCAAAAACGGCATCGCGGCAGCTAAACTTATTCTTTTTGAGAACGTCCTTGAAAGTGGAGACAATAGCAGAACGTTGCTCCTCAACAGTAGCAGAGGATTCAAGGGAGACCTCCGCCATACCGGCTCGGGTGGCGCGAATGCCTTTTTTGTCGTAAGTAAGCTCAACCACCTTTACCGCATTGGTACCGAGGTCAACGCCCAAGCATTTTTTTAGACCAGCCATAGAGGGAGCAATTCTCAATCTGGAAATAGGGATTGTAGGAATTCATCCAGCAGGTGAAAGCTGCGCTCAACAGAAATGAACGCAGAGGAACGAGGTGGAACAAACTTCCATACCTAATTCCCACGGGAAGCAGCCTCAACTCCCCCGCCTGATGTTTTTCAACAATCAACAACTTCAATTCAAAACTCGAAAGAGCACCAGAGGGGGTCAACCTCAAACTCGCGGAAAGGGGTCTGATATGTTGAATCAGGTGGGTTTGTGTGGGAACGGGGTTGAAAGGGATATTATTGCTTGACTCCCTGATTGTGGGTTTGATGATGACCACGAAACTGTTTGGAGTCTTGTTCCAATGAAACTGAATATACTTTCAGCAAAAGAAGTTCTTTCCGTCGGTCTGCTCGCAGGGTTTGTCCTGCTGAGTGGTTCCAATGCGTCGGCGCATGAATACAGCCGCGATTATTCCGCGCATCCCCTGCGTATTCTGGCCTACCCTGCTCACGCTGCGGGAATCATTTTGGAGTATGCAATTGCACGCCCCATTCATGCGATTGCTTCCCAGGATGACATTGATGTGTTGGTTGGCCACCAAGCCAGCGTTTCTGATGAGGCTTCCCATTTTGAGTGGGCTCATGGCGACGGGACGAAATCTATCGCCGATGAGCGGGCCATTCTGCGTGGCGCCAATACCTATGAAGCTCAACCAGAAGAAGTTGCTGTGGAAGTTGAGACATTTACTTTTCAAGCCGCTCCAGCCGTGGAAGTTACGGAAGAGCCCGTGGCGTTGAATGCCGAGGAAGTGGAAGAGGTATTGACCGAGGAAGTACCCGCAGAACCTGTTGCCACCACAGAGGCGACAGAAGTTCCTGCATCTCTTCCTGCAACTGGTGAAAACTCCTCGGATGCAGCCAGCAAACCCGCTCCGGTTGTCCCTTTAAACTAACTGTTTCAGGCGTCTGTTTTTTGCAAACGTCCTGATTTACAAATGACTCACTTTCAAAAGGCCCGGTAGATGTACCGGGTCTTTTGTTTGGTTGCATGCTGAATCACAAAGGCTTTTCCATGGAATCTCCGGAACAAAAAACTCCACCTTCCGTAGCCTATTTGGCGCTGTGGGTGATGTTTCTGACTTGGGGAACGGGTTTTGTGGCGGCGAAGATGGTGGTGACGGAGATTCCACCGTTCACCTACAATGTGCTTCGGTATTTATTGTGTGGTGGGGTGCTGATGATTTGGGCCTATGGCAGAGGGGTGGTTTTCCCGAGTTGGAGAAGCACGGAAGGCCGGGAAACTTGGGGAAGGCTGGCCATCAGTTCGGCGCTCTCGGTGTTTGGAGGGAACTTTTTTGTAACGTTGGGGTTGTTGAGTATAAACGGCGGAATCGCCCCGGTCATAACGTCGCTGGAATCCAGCGTTTTTCTGCTTTTGTGCTTTCTTCAGGGGGAGAAGATGAGCAGGTGGGTGTGGGTGGGGATGGGGACTGGATTTTTGGGGTTGTTGGTGTTGTTTTCCCCCACGTTGGAATTATTTTGGAAGGGTGGGGCGTTGACTGAAGCGCGGGAAGGTTTTGGATTGCTGATGTTGTTTTGCGGTGCCCTTTGCTGGGGTTGCGGGGGGTACTTTGTGCGGCATCATCCCATCCGGATGGAATTGTTTACCAATACGGCACTTCAATACCTGATGAGCTGCGGAGTGTTTTTGGTGTTGGCGTTGTTTCTGGAGGAATTCAACCCGGGTGAGTACTCATCCAGGGCGTGGGGTGCGTTTCTTTATGTCAGCTTGATCACCACCCTGTTGGGCTATGCCTGCTATATGTATATTCTGGGGAAGTTACCCGCTCCGGTAATTGCAACCAAGGCGTACGCTTTGCCGCTGATCAGCCTGATAACGGGTTTTGTGGTGCTGGGGGAAAAACTCACGCTCATTCAATGGGTTGGAGTTCTGGTAATGCTGGCCGGGATTACGGTAGTCAATCAGGCTCGAAAAAGAGGTTGAGGGGTGCTTAGTGAGAAGCTGCGGCAGCGGCGAGCTTTTTGGTTCCGCACCCCGCGCAACGGCCGCAGGACTTAATCTTTTCCGTAAGCACTTCCTGGGAAATTTGCGCCACGATTTCGGTTCCTTGAGTGTCATACCCGATGCTTTCCACGGTGCACTGGTCTTGAATACCGCCGGATTCACCGCCGGTTAGTACCAGGGCAACGAGTTGCAGGGCGAAGTAGTGCTTAAGGGCGAGGTATTCCTCCTCCTCCGTGGGGGCCTGAACGGATTGGAAGAACGTATCGAGGGAAAGGGATAGAAACTCCTGAAGTTGAAGGCCTTCAACGTGTGAGAGGAGTAGGGTTTGCTCCCCCACTGCTCTTCCGCAGGTGAGTTTGTTCAGGGTGTAGTGGCGGATACGATCTTCGGGATCGAGTTGAAGGGAGATGACTTCTGTGACGTCATTGCAGGGCATGGGAGAATCGTCGCTGGGAGGGTTTCGTGGAGATGTTGTTTTTGGGGGATGCTAATTACAAGGAAAACTTGCGTGCTCACCAACTTGAAACAATTGGAGGTTGGTGAGTGGGATTAGCGAAGAGCACTTTTGGGGCGAAGTGCACAATCACCGAGAACGTCTTCCAGTTTGGTGGTACGATCAGCGAGGTAGGTGGTTTTATAGAAGTCACGGAGGAAGGGTTTGGAGATGGAGGCGGCACCAGCGCGGCAAAGCTCATGATAATGGGGATGCGGGGCGAAATGGTGGCCCATGAGCCGGAAGATGGAGGGTGTTCTGGGTCGGGAAAGAACGTACACTCGGCGGGGTTTGGCGGAACGTTCATCATAGGGAACGTATTCCGCAGGGACAAGATCATACCCAACCTCGCGCTGGCGGAAGGGTTCAATGTCATCGAGAGAGACGCGGAGAAGAACGCCGTTGAACCAGTGGTTTGGGCTGGGATAAACGTTTAAAGCGGCAACAGGGACACTGGAAATTCTGGTTGTGAGTTCCGGGTGGTTCTGGGAGATGATATAATCATAGACACGGATGAAACCGAGCACTTTAATGGGTTTTGGTGGATTAGGGACGCGACTGAGAGTTCTTGCAGCGGATTTGAAGTTGATAAGGCTTCCGATGCCGGCAAGGAGAAAGGAACCGCGATCCGACTCAATCAGGCTTTTTTCCAGTTCTGACCACGGATAGATGAACTTATGTTCCATGTGAGCTTTTCTCAGTGCGCCGGTAAAATCAAATGAGCAAAGCAGTGCCTGCCTTATGGGATTATTTAAAAGGGCTTTTCAAGTCAATGCAATCCCTTGGGAGAATTGCAAATAGTGGTTCTCGCGGCCGGGGTGAGGGAGGAAAAAAACAACCGAACCGAAGGAGAAAAGATTGCGGGGGATTACTTCCCGGCATGGAGCAGCATCTGGATGGCTGTGTGTATCTGAACAACCTGACGGATCAGGTGTACGAATTTATGAGTCCAAAAATTCTGGAACTCACGGGGTATAGTGCATCGGAGTTTACTCCGGAAGTATGGAGAAGAGGCCAGATTGAAACAAAAATCTGGGGGGGGGATCGATCAAATTCCACGATTCAAGAATATGTTAAGGCCTACTTGGATGGAACATTCCCCTTATGGCAGGCCGATACGTTATACCGCCGCAAAGATGGACGGGAAGTTTGGATTCATGATTTGGCTTCACCAATCCGTAGAAACGGGAAGGTGTATTCGGTGGGGATTCTCACGGATATTACCATGCGAAAAAACGCAGAGTTGGAGCTCGAAAAACATGCGGAAGTAATGAATCTCATGGCGATGATGGTGCTGGATTTATTGAGCGAAGGCCACAAATCTATGGAGAGAGATCTTCAGCAGGCTTATGATTTGATTAGGACCCAGTACCCTGTGAAAGAGATTTTTTTGGGGACGCTGGAGGCGGATCATCAGAAGTATGCCGGACTCTGGAATGAGGGATGGAACTGGACGATTTACTCGGGAGAGGGGCGGATTCTGGAGCAAATGTCCCGGGCGGAACTGGAGTTTTGCAACTGGATCCTCAAGGATGAAATGGACTCGGATATCCATTGTGTTAAATCGCGGAAGGTACCCATGGAGAGACCGGCGCGGTTTGATCGCGGATTGATGCGGAATTTGAGAATTCGCGGTGAACTATTGGGTGTGGCGATAATCACCTTTGATACAAGTTCGCCATCCTTCAATCACAAGGGGCCTGTTTGGGAGATCATCTTCCAACTGTTTTGTTGTTTGGCGAAAAAGAATCGAGATTTTGAGGTGAAGCGGCAATCGATCAAAAATGAGAGCGCTCGCCAAAAACAGGAAGCGTTGGGGATGATGGCCGAAGGGATTTGCCATGAATTCAATAATTTGTTTCAGGGCATTTTGATCAATTTGGAGGAGATGGATTCCGGTACCACCGTGGAAGGCCAAACAAAGGCGCGGGAAACAATTCGGGATTTGTTGCGCAAGGGAACAGCGGTTACCCAGAAAATGGCTCTCTTCACCGGGAGCAAACGGACTCTGGCCAGGGAAGTGGATATGAATGAGTTTGCCCAGTATGATTTGCCGGCGCTGTTGCGATTAATGTCCATGGAGGAGCAGGTGGTGGTGAGCAATCAACTCCCCACGGATAGTTGTCTGGTGCGTTGCGTCCCCCATGAATTGCGGCAATCAATTTCGGCGTTGGTAGGGAATGCGTGGGAAAGCCTGCTGCTGAAACACGGCGAGCAGTTCAAAACGTCGCGAATGATTATGGACTCGCCGAGCATTCGGGTGATTTTGTGGAAGGGGGAGTTTACAATCCAGGAACTTGAGTTTCCCCAACAGTTGGAAGCTCCAGCACCCGGGGATTATTTTGTGATTGATGTGGAGGACTCGGGAACGGGGATGACCGAGGAGACGATGGGGAATTTGTTTCAGCCGTTCTTTAGCACCAAGTTTATGGGCAGGGGCCTTGGCTTGGCTTTCGTTCTGGGTTTTGTAAGAACTCACCGGGGGAGTTTACAAATCACGAGCACAATTTCCGAAGGAACCAGGGTGAGGCTGTTTCTCCCGCTGGATACCAGCAGGGTGGGAACAGAGAATGACTCCAAATAGAGAAGGGGATTAAGATTTTGTGGCCGGAGTGTTTTCGATCACCTTGATCTTTTTGCCGGGTTTGAAGGTGACGACATGGTGCGCCGGGATTTCGTATTCGACTTTGTTTTTTGGGTTACGGCCAATTCGGGCTTTGCGTTTTTTGACTTGAAAGACGCCAAAGTCGCGAATTTCAAGGCGTTCATCGCGAACGATGACCTCCTTGATGGAATCGATGATGCAATCAACGATTTCCAGAGCTTCCTTATCCCGCATGATGTCGTTTTCCGTGCTCAGGGCTTGAATGATTTCTTTAACAATGTCTGCTTTGATCACGATAAAGGGCTGAGTCCAACGAATTTAGAATTTTACAATGCCTTGCTGAGTTGATATTGCAAGAGGTAAATGTTTCGGTTTGTGGGAAAAATACCCAAGAATGATTTACTGCGGTTTGCGAAGCCGGGGCGACTGCAGGAGTTCTTGAAACAGTACCATAGGTTCAGGCATTTCAGCGCGAAAAGTAAGCCAACGGCCTTCACGTCCGGGGTGTTGAAATTTGAGGTGTGCGGCGTGGAGCATCATGCGCGGGGCACGGGGTATTCCTTCCTCAAATTTGATATTGGGAAAGAGGTGTTGGGCGAGGTGGATGTACACCCCATCGCCGATGAGTGGGTGGGCGGTTTCGGCGCAATGGATGCGGATTTGGTGTGTTCGTCCGGTTTCCAATCGTAGCTCCAACAGTGTGGCGCGGGGATACCGTTCCATCACCTTGAAGTGTGTGATGGCGAGTTTCACATCCTCGGGATATTCGGTGAGGAGTGGTTGGTCGTCCCGGAGACGGATCACGCTTCGGCGGCGGTTGGATTCATCGAGGCCGAGGTAAGTGCGCCAAGTGCCGGAATCACGGGTCATGTTACCGTGAACAAGGGCAAGGTAACGGCGTTCCATCAGGCGATCAGAAGCTTGCCTTTGTAGAAACCGCTGGGCGTGCACCGTTTTGCCGAGTACCATGACTCCGGAGGTTCCTTTGTCCAACCGCTGGATGACGTAGGGGTTCACCACCGGGGCGTGTTTACGCTTCCAGTAATGCTTGAGGAGTTCCACGAGCGGAGGACCCGAGGCCCGTTCCTTGGCTTCACCATCAGTGGGTTGCACCACGACGCCGGAGGCTTTGTTCACGACGACGCATTCCTCGTCATCGTGGAGT
>JANRMB010000011.1:0-3039 GCA_033761985.1 Candidatus Sumerlaeia bacterium
CCCACAACGAGACGGAGGTTGAACGGGAGTTGCACACCAGCCTCCTTGAGGGCGCGCATGGCGTACAGAGCCTGAAGCGTGGGAACCTTGTCGTCCTGTGTCCCCCGACCCCAAAGTTCGCCGTCGTGTACTTCACCACCGAACGCCGGATGAGTCCAATTTCCGGTGCCGGGAGTCACCACATCGATGTGCCCGGCTACAACCACTAGCGGTGCGCCATCGCCGTTGGGGTGATTCCAGGCGATCTCCCCCACACGACCTTCAAACTCGCGATACTCAAATCCAAAGGCTTCCGCCCGAGTGCGCAGCCACTCAAAGCACCGGGGAAGCTCCTGCTTCAGGGTAGCTTCCTCTTCAGGAGAGCCACCGCTCACGGTTTTGAACTGAATAATGCGCTGGGAATCAGCAAGCAGTTCCGGAGCCAAGCGGTCCAGATGAGATTTCAGAAGGGAGGAAAATGGGGAAGTCATGTCAACTCTTGATGGGGTTTGAATGGAACGAATGAATTGCAGGAAACGTGCGAGTGGGCGAGGGGAAAAGGATCAGAGCTTCTTCTTGCGAAAGCGGTCCGCCAGGTCCTTGGTGTTGGTTCCCGCCCAACCCTTTTTGTAGAGGGGGCACGTTTCGTTTTTCAGGTACATGGCTTTGTCGGGGTGGCTGCACGCACAGGCGTCCTGCAGCTGGGTGGTGCTGGGGGGAGACTTCCAATACACGCAATCGGTCAGTTTACAAGTAACAACAATCATGAGGAGTTCCGGTGAGGGGGAATTAAGCCTGCTCAGTGTGTTCGGCGGCAGATGTACTTCTGTATTGCCAATAAACAACCGCATGAAGGAAGGCAAACAGAATCACCCCGAAGGCAACGATGCTTTCAAACGGACCAAACCACTCCGCCGCATACCCGATCAACCAGCTTCCCAGAGGAATGGACCCCCCAAACGCCAGCGACCAAATACCCATGACCCGCCCCCGAACCTCATCCGGAACGCGGAGCTGGATCACCGTGTTGGCGGTGGAAAGAAAGAAGATGCTTCCAAACCCAGCCGGCAGTTGAAGGGCGCAAAACAACAGATAGTTCGGGAACATTCCCATCACCAGAAGGGTGAAGCTCAGCACAGAGAGCCCCACATAGAGGGAACGCCGGGCATTCAACTGGTGGTGAAACGTGGCCACCAGAATCGCTCCCACGCTTGCCCCCACACCAAACAACGCCATCAACAACCCCAGAATGTGGGCGTTGTTGGCCTTGAATTGAAACTGTTCCTGCACAATTCCCGGCAGAAGCGTCTGATACGACCACCCGAAAATCCCCAGCACCAGAAGCAGAAGAATGGTAAAGAAGATGGGTTTGAGTCGGTAAACCGTGTGGAAGCCTTCCCGGAAATAGGCCAGCCCGTACTGGGTTTGTTTCAGGGGAAGGCCCTCCGCCCGAATCACACGCAGGGTGAGCATCACCACCACATAGCTCAAGGCATCGAGGGTGAAGACCAACACATACCCGATCGGCCCCAAGGCCAAAATCAAACCGGCGAAGAGCGGCCCCAGAATTCGGGAGAGGTTTACACTCGCGGAATTCAGGGCAATTCCGTTCAGAAGTTTCTCCTTCCCAATCAATTCCTTGATGAACGATTGCCGGGCGGGGACCTCGAACGCGAACGCCGTCCCCGAGCAAAAGGCCAGAACATAAAGCAGGGGAATATTGATCCAATCCAACCCGACACAGATGGCCAGTAGAAAGGAAAACAACGCCAGAAAGAAGTTGGTGATGAATATCAGGCGTCGCTTGGGGAAGATATCGGCCAGCATCCCCGCAAACGGTGCAAAAAGAAGGAGCGGCAACACCAGCAGGGCGGAGACATGCCCCAGAACCTCGTAGCTTTGGGTCTTCTCAAAAACCAGCCAGCCCAAGGCTGTGCGGCGCATCCACGTCCCCGTGAAGGAAAGAAACTGCCCCGCGTAGAAGTTCCGAAAATCCGGAACCGTCAGAGAGGAAAAGGTGGACTTCAGGAGGCGACCACGGAACCGCCTCAGTGAGTTGATCACGATGCAGCGGGGCCCGCCAATGCCTTCAGGTAGGCGTGAATGGTGGCGGTCCAACCCATGCGGAGGGCGTCCACCACCAGAGCATGACCAATGGAAACCTCCTGCAAACCGTGCAGATTGCGCAGAAGCTGAAGATTGTGGGTATTCAGATCGTGCCCGGCATTAATCCCCAAACCGAGTTCTGTGGCGCGCTGGGCAGCTCGATTGAAGACTTCGAAGGATTTCGCTCCGCGCCCTTCCTCATAAGCCACAGCAAACGGCTCGGTGTAGAACTCTATGCGGTCGGCTCCTGTGGCGGCAGCGGCTTCCACTTGGGCCAAATCAGGCTCGAGAAAAAGAGACACACGGTGCGCCGACTTCTTGAGTTGAGCCACCACTTCCCGCAGAAACTCCTGGTGACGAATCACATCCCATCCGGCGTTGCTGGTCAGAGCGTTGGGGGGATCGGGGACAAGCGTGGCCTGATGCGGGCGACACTCCGCCACCAGCTCAAGGTAGCGATCGTCCGGGTAACCTTCGATGTTGAACTCCACGGGCTCAGAGCTGTTCAGAACGGTTCTCCCCTTCAGGTAGGCGGCAAGCGCGGTGGCATCTGAACGGCGGATATGGCGCTCATCAGGTCGGGGGTGAACGGTGATGCCGTGGGCTCCGGCCTGAAGGGAAAGCTCAGCAAATTCCAGAACCTGAGGGTGACGCCCCCCTCGGGAATTGCGCAGAGTGGCGATTTTGTTGACGTTAACGCTGAGTTTGATCATTGGAACCGTTGGGGCAGAAACTGTAGGGCATATTGGTACGGGATATGGAGGGGATTGCCAACGGAAAAGGGGAGGGGGGCTTCCCACTTCGTGGCGAGGGCATCCTGCCCGCGAGAGCCCCGGGAGCGCCACCCTCCGAGGTGGCGTAAGTCCAATCGCCACGGTTACAACGCTGAGGTGCTATGCGCATTTGATGAAGTCCACAATGGACCGTGGTTGGTTTTTGAATAAATCTTCTATG
>JANRMB010000012.1:0-9365 GCA_033761985.1 Candidatus Sumerlaeia bacterium
ATGTGGTTGTCAGCGTGGAAGTTCTGGACCTCTACCTTCGAGATATCTTTCAGTGCCTCAAACCCGGTGGTTCCTTCATTTGGACAACCCCCTGTGGCAACTCTGGATCCATTGAGCATCTCTACTCACTTCTCACCAACAACATCGGCCAATCCGAAACGGGTGAACGCCGATGGAAATGGGAAGAACCCACCCACTTGCGGCGCATGAAGACCAGTGAATTGGCAATACGCCTTCAAGCCGTGGGTTTTGAACCGCCGAGCTATCGATTGAGATCCCATCTCTTTTCCTTTCTCTTCACCCATACTCCGCTCGGACGTTTACCAGAACGGTACGGCGTTGCGATGATGAAGCTCGACTACAAGTTATTCCGCGCTCTCCCCAACGGTGCCTCCATGATCGGTTGTGCCCGTAAACCCCAGAAACCATGACTCCACATACGATGGCTGTTCGTTGGAAGTAATCATCAGGCCGCAAATCTGACTTTTCATTCCAGACGTTTTTTCCGCTCGCAAAGATCAACACGAAAATACTTCTCAAAAATGCTAAATCTCGTTCCATTACTACTCAATTCAATAGTTCTTCGTATTTCACTGTAAAATGTCACAATAGAGGTAAATCCCTTTGCTTCCCTTTGCGGTTCTTTGAGCCTTCGCGTGAAATAACATCCTGCAATAATACTCTCCCCCTCCTGTCTACTTCTTCACCGCCGTGCAAATCCAGTAGCCACTCCGTTCCTCCAATTCCACATTCCCAAAAAGCCCCTGGATTTCCCGTTCGTGCCACTCCGGGTTTTTTGTGACCAAACACAAGCGCCCTCCCGGATTCAACAACTCCACCGCGGTCTCCAAAAATAACTGCGAAATGCGCAGGTTGCCGTAGTACGGGGGGTTGGTGACTACCACATCGAATCGGATAGCCACATCACGTTTGGCCTGTGCACTCACGAGAAACTCGCATCGCTCTCGCACTCCCGCCGTTACGGCGTTTTGCTCCGCCCAATACACCGAGGGCGCATGTGAATCCACCATCGTCACCCGAGCTTGAGGATTCCGCAAGGCCGCCACAATTCCTACCACTCCGCAACCACACCCGAGGTCGAGAATGTTTTGCGCCCCTTCCACCTTCATCGCCTTCAGAAGTTGCACTGTCCCCACATCGATCCGACCATGACAGAACATCCCGAGCGTGGTTTTAAACTCGAGGACAGTGTCCCCATCCTTGAGCGAGAACGACTCCTCCGCGTTGGGCGCATTCAGATCAGGGCGTTGCTTGAGTCGCCCCCGATACGCCACGGCCCCGTTCCGACGTTCTTCAGGAATCAGGTGAACGCCCCCGAGGGATTTGGTGAGTTCCTCGCGGATAAACCGATCCCGAGGATTTTCGTTGCTCATGAGCATACGCCCACCCAGTTCCAGTCCTTCCCCCACCAACGCACGCACTCGGCACCGTACCAAATCTGCTGTCCCTTTGAGTTCCGTGGGATAAACAACCCAGTCCCATGGCCCAATCGGAAGTACTGCTGAGAGGACAACCTCCATTCCCGCCGCAACAGGATTGGCATCCTGAACGCCTTTCGCCACTTCCCAATCCCAGGCGTCATCCACCCAAACCACCACCTGCATGTCTGGGTTCAGCGCCTTCAGAATCACCCCCAGAATTCCGCCGTAGGAATTGATGACCAGTGCCCGCCCCGACTCCCCTTCCGGAAGTTGATCCACGAGAACGCGTTCGCACGAGCGAAGCCCTTTTGGGGAGAGAATGCTGAGGCTGTTCTTCCGAAAGAATTCGGTGACACCACGCTCTGAATCAGTTTTCCCTAAGACAATCTCCATCATTTCAAAAAGCCCTTGCTCATCCATCAAAAAATATCTAGGTAGTAGCTTGATTTCATACGCCTAGAAGCCGTGAATTCTACACCTTTTGTTGTGGAGGATGGTTCGATGAGCCACAAGACCGATTCTCGTTTTTCTCCGGGGCTCCGTTCCCTTATGGTTCCGCTTTGTGCTTCGGTGCTTGCAGTAACCGGCTTGTTCGCCGAACCCATCAATCCCAGAGAACACCCCGTGCTGCTGGAACTACCCCGTGGTACCAATACTTCCGAGTGGGTTTTTGCGCTGCCAGAAGGCGCATCTTCCATGGCGGTTTATGTGGAAGTTCTCGAAAGTAAAGAACGCCCCCATTTGTTCATCAACGGCGCCAGACAGTTTGGTCGTCCGCTGCTGCGCGGAAACGGTCTCGTGTTTCCAGTGGATAACGAACTTCTCCGTGGGGACGGAGAAAATCAGCTCTCCATCAAAACCCTCGAAGGCGCTCCTTTTGAAATAGAGTATGCCCAACTCTTTGAGTTGCGGGGAACGATTGAAGAAGTCCACATGGCCGATGTTTTCGGATCCGGTACCTCGAAGGCCGCTCCGCCCCTTCACCCCAGCCAAACCCAGTATGATGTGGAACATTACACACTCGATCTCGATGTAGCCACGGCTTCCCGTTTTCTCGATGCAACTGTCACGATTGAAGCGCGTTCGCTGGTGAACAATCTGGCCACCGTGGCCCTCGATTTTTCCGATGCGGATTTTAGTGGTCAAAGCTTGACCATCACCTCTGTCACCGCCGCTTCAACCGTTGCTCTCAATCCAACGGTGACAGTTGATCGAACAAACAACTGGCTGTTGCTTCAGTTCCCCTCTGGAGAACGACCCAACACTGGAGAGGCGTTTACGATTACCGTAGAGTACAATGGCGAACCGGGCGCAGGACTCGGAGCCTTCGGGCTTGAAACCTACAACCGGGATATCCGAACCAACGGCAAACCCGTGGTTTATTCCTTCAACGAACCCTACGGCGCTCGTACTTGGTTCCCCTGCAAGGATGTGACAAATGATAAAGCCACTCTGGATATGATCATCACTGTCCCCGATCCCGCCACAGCGGTTTCCAACGGGGAACTGATTTCACAGGTTGCCGTGTTGGGAAGCAAAACTCGGTTTCACTGGAGCCATGACTACCCCATTCCCCCTTACTTGATCGCCTTTTCCGCCTCGGAGTACAACTATTTTTCCGGCACCTACGATGGTCTTTCGGGAACAGAATCCATGCCCGTGGGGCACTACATCTTCTCTGAAAGCACCGATGATCCTAACGCCTACGTGGCCACGCTGGATGTGATGGATACCTTCGCTCAACTTTTTGGCGAGTATCCATTTATTCAGGAAAAATACGTTACAATGACGTGGGGTGGAGGCTTTGGGATGGAACACTCCACGGCAACCAGCACCAACAAAAACGATCTGCGCACCGCCAACGGAGGAGGCTATTCACGCCGTAACGTCCATGAACTAGCGCACCACTGGTTTGGTGATTCCCTAACACCGATAAACTTTGATCATCTCTGGCTCAACGAAGGTTTCGCCACCTACTGCGAAGCTTTGGAACGCGAAGAACGCCTCGGCACTTCTTCCTACTTCTCCACCGTTCAAGGGTTTATCAGTTCCGGTATCAACGATACTACGCCCATCGTGAACTCCAATGCTGATGCATTTCAAACTTCCCTTGTATATCGAAAAGGCGCCCTCGTTTTGCACATGCTTCGCCGTGTGATGGGGGACACTGATTTCTTCAACGGTATTCGTTCCTATATTTCCAGCAACGCCTATGGTATTGTGGACACCCAGGATTTTGAGGATGCCATGGAAGCGCAGGAGGGGACGCAGTTGGATTGGTTCTTTGATCAGTGGGTCTTTGGAATCGATAAACCGGATTACGTTCTGGGATGGTCGCAGCTCAACCCCAGCACTCTTCGTGTTACCATCACGCAACCCAACGCCCCATTCTTCCGGATGCCCGTGGATCTCCAGATCGCTTATCAAGGTGGCAGTACAGAAATTCAAGTTGTGCAAAATACCGCAACGCCGCAGAGTTTTGATCTCCCTATCACCGGTACGGTCACGGGTGTCACGCTGGATCCCAACGGATGGATCTACAAGGGAACGGTCACCGTCCCCAGCGCTCCTCCGTCCCCTATTCTTCTCTCTGTCACCAAGTCCGGCTCCGGCGATGTCGCTCTCTCCTGGAATCCCAACACCGTGACTGCGCACGATGGTTTCCGGTTGGAACGACTTATCCCCTACGGTACTTGGACACTGATTTCCGATGAAACCACCCTCTCGTTCGCCACTACCAGCACCATCCTTTCAGGCCAACCGAGTGAAGCGGTGTATCGTCTCAGTGCCGTTTCCGGCGGACTCGTCAGCACCACCAGCGATCCCTACGCCATCCTCAAACAAAACACCCCGGCTGCTCCTCGAATCCTGGTGGTGGATGGATACGATCGCGTTCAGTCGTTCTCCACACCCAACCAACGTTTTACACAACTCCACGGTGAAGCCCTTTGGGGACTCGACTTTGAATTTGATACCTGCGCCAACGAAGTGCTGATTTCCGGCGCGATTCAACTTACCGACTACGAGACCGTTGTTTGGCAATGCAGCGAAGAATCGACCGCCGATATTCCTTTCAACACCACCGAACAAACACTGGTACAAACCTACCTTCAGCAAGGTGGAAAACTCTTTGTCAGCGGTTCTGAAATCGGTTGGGCCATGGGACGCGCCGCTTCCGCCGTTGATAACATCCCCTTCTATAACAACTACCTCCGCGCCAACTATGTCTCCGATGATGCCGCCAGCTATACGCTCAACGGCGCTTCGGGGAACATCTTCAACGGTCTCTCCTTCGCAACAGATGCCACCGGAACCACGATCTATTTTGCAGACTTCCCTGATGTGATTTCCGCCATTTCTCCCGCCGATGTGGCCCTCAATTACGGTACGGGGACGGTGGCTGGTATCGCTTACACGGGGACATTCCCCAGCGGATCCACACCCGGCGCCGTTGTGCACCTCGCCTTCCCGTTTGAAACGATCCTCTCCCCCGCCGATCGTGAAGAAGTTCTTCGCCGCTCCCTTACTTTCTTCGGAATCACCCCGCCCATCACCTCCGTGGAAGACCACTGGGCGTTCCAATAAATCGACTTTGACTCTCTAATGAAACAATAATTGTGAATCAGGGATACGGGGTTATTCCGTTTTGTCGGGAATGCGCACACCCGGTAAACGGTTCTGCAATTCGTGCAATCCGTACTTTTCTGTGATTTGCTTCACTTTATCCAAATCAATCGCTTCCCGGGTGTGACCCTCCACGCCCGTTACAGTGGTGGCCATGAAGAGCGAATTGTACAGGGCCTCTTCCGTGGCCTCTTTTGCAGCCAAAAACAACTGGCTCATACTGCCGTTGGAAACTAGGGCGACGGGTTGATCGAGAAGTTCGGCTTCGTGCTCCAGGGTGTACGCCGTGGAAAAGGCGATCACGTAATCTCCGGAACCATTCGTGATGTAAGAGCCGGTTTGCCCAATTCCCAAAACGGCCCTTTTAGCCAGGCGCTCAAGGTTTCGATCAGATAACGGCGCATCCGTTGCCACAATGACCATGCACGAACCGTCAACTTTCTCTCCGGTGGTATAACTGCTCAACGGGAACTGTCCCAATTCCCGACCCACGGGCGCCCCATTGATCGTCAGAATTCCTCCGTAGTTGGATTGAACCAAAACCCCCACGTGATAACCACCAAACTCCTCAGGCAGGACACGCGAGGATGTCCCTATTCCGCCCTTCCAACCGAAGGCGGAAGTCCCGGTTCCCGCACCGACGCTCCCTTCCGCAACGGGCCCTGTCTTCGCCTCGCGGATGGCCATCAAAAAATCATTCGTTGTTAGGTGAAGCCCACGGATATCATTCAAATAGGAATCGTTGGTTTCCCCGACCACGGCATTCACGGAACGCACATCCTGATTACCCTCTTGAGACAGGGTATAACGCACCAGAGCATCCACCCCTGTCCCCACGCTGAGTGTATTCGTCACAACGATGGGAGTCTCCAGTGTCCCCAATTCTTCTATCTGAGTGGAGCCTGCCAATTTGCCGAAAGCGTTTGCTTTGTAAACAGCAGCGGGAACCTTGTGTTGGAACAAATTCTCCCCGTGGGGTAGAACCGCCGTGACACCGGTACGCACGGAGTCGCCTTCCATTTTCGTCACATGACCAACCAGAACGCCTTCCACATCGGTTATGGCATTCCATTTCCCGGTGGGTAAAATACCGACATGAATGCCCAGCTCCCGGGCTCTTGATCGGGGCTTACTGGCAGGCTGAGAGGGTTCCGTCATCGCATTATCTGCCCCAATTGGTAGGATTAATCCCATGAGCATCAGGCTCAAGAACACTTTTCTCATCCGTCACATTCCGTTCCAACAAATAACAACTCGATACGCTACCCAATCGTAGAGGTAAATGAGTAAACTCCCTTTTCCGCACCAGATGAAAGGTGTGTGTTTGAAGGAGATCAGAAGAATTCAAGCATTTTTTTTCAATCAATTCATCAGAAATATCAGTGGAATACGGGACTTAGAAGATAGCGCAAGACTCAACACTTCATCGATGCCTTCAATGCGAACATTTCTATTTTTCAATCCTTTTCCTCCACCCTCAAAACATGCCCGTCCTCCATGTGGATGATACGATCAGCGAAATGATAAATCCGGTTGTCATGCGTTACCACAATCACCGCGCGTCCGGGGGATAGTGCCAACTCCCGAAGGAGGGCCATCACCGCACTTCCGGATTCTGCATCCAATGCCGCAGTGGGTTCATCGCACAGAATCAGTCGAGGCTCATGCACAAGGGCCCGAGCCACCGCCACCCGTTGTTGCTGGCCTCCGGAAAGTTGTCTCGGGTAGGAACGAACTTTTTCTCCCAATCCAAGTTTGGAAAGCAATCCTTCCGCCCGTTGTGTGGCGACTTTTTTGGAGACTCCTGCTGCAAGAAGGGGAAGAGCGGCATTTTCCGCCGCTGTCAAAGCTGGGATGAGATTGTACTGCTGGAAAATAAATCCGATGTTTTCGCGTCGGAATCGGGCTGCTTTTGTACCGCTCAACTTCTGGGGATCTGTCCCCAACACTTCCAGTGTCCCCGTGGTACGATTGAGCAATCCGGCGATGATGGAAATCAGCGTCGTTTTGCCACAACCGCTCGGTCCCACCAACATGGCGACTTCCCCCGTGGGGATTTGAACATCCACTCCACGCAGGGCTTTTGTGACCACTTCTCCTTGGCGGAATTCCTTTTCCACGTTCAAGCAGTTGATGGCGAGTTCACGTTCTGTGGCGAGAATCATGATTTTCCTCCCGTTGGTTGTTTAGTGGATTGTGCGCTGACGGGACTGGCACTGATACGAACATCCACCAATTGACCCACGTAAGCGGGAAACTCCGCGCGGGGGACGGTGAAGAGAACTTGAAGCACCCGGGTGTCGGTACGTTCGCTATTGCTTCCGGTGAGAGATTTTTTGGGGACTACGCTGGGTTCGATACGGAAGAACTGGACCGGGGCATTGATGTCAGGATTTCCGCGAAGGAAGGCGGTCGCTTCGGAGTCGGGATTCACCCGCCAAGCATCGTTTTCGTCGATATCCACCCGGAGCCGAAGTGTTTTCGTTTCACCGAGAGTCATCAACTCTTCCTGTGTCCCCAGTGCGGCATACTGTCCGGGGCGTACGGTGGAGGAAAGAACTTCGCCACTAATCGGGGCACGAACAATCAGTCGTTCCAAATCCACATCGACGGCAGCCAAGCGGGCTTTGGCCTGCATTACAGCAGCTTGGGCCTCCTCCACTTCCGGTTCCCATGCGCCAGCAAGAAGTTTCACAAGCTGCGCTTCCGCCAACTGTAAGTGTGCTTCAGCCCGGGTTGCCTCCCGCCGGAGCGACTCCTCGGTTTGGGCATCAATTGCATCACCGGGGAGAAGCTCCGCGGCACGGCGAGCCTCACTCCGGGCATTCTCCGCCATCGCCGCAGCGGCATCGCGTTCGGCTTCTGCGATGGGAACATCCTCCTGGCGAGGTTGAGCCATGAGCGTGGAAAGTTGCGACTCGGCAAGTTTCAATTCCGATTCTCGAATCAAGCGCTCGGCTCGATACTCTCGGTCGTCAATTCGAAAAAGCGGAGTACCCTTTTCCACCCAATCTCTCGGTTGAACAAACACTTCCGCCACCACTCCGGCGATACTAGGAGAGATGCGGATATTTTCACTGCTCGCTTCCACCAAACCACTCCCTGAAACAGTGTTGAGATACGGCGAACGAACAGGCTCCACTAGCGGACTTGTGGTAATCACCGCCGGACTGGATTGAGCCCGAACAGAGTAGATGGTAAGCGCGATGCCGGCGATGGCGATGCTTGGTACGATGAATTTGTTGAACATGGGGACAGGCTCCTTGCAAATGGGGGACAGGTTGAGGGTTAGGAACGGAAGACGATCGCAGGCTCCAAGCGCAGAACCTTGATCAGGGAAATGAAGCCGGCCAAAATGCTGGCCCCAAAAATGGACACCGCTACAAAGGCCGGTATCTGCCATGGCAACAGCCAAGCTCCGGGACCGACCTTTGAAAACACGGAACCTAGAGCACTCGCCATCCCAACCCCGATGCCGTAGCCAATACCACCCACCACCAGGATTTGCAACATCACCATCAACACAATCGTGTGATTGGGGACACCCACCGCTTTCATGGTTCCGAAGTGACGCAAGTTATCGAGAATGAAGTTGTAGAATGTTTGTGCGGAAACCAAAATCCCGATCACCAACCCCAACCCCACGCTGATGGAAAAATTGATCAGAATCCCCGTTTTGAACAAAACGTACCAGGCCGTGAGGAGAATGTATTCCTGACGATTCAACACCTTGTGCCCCGTTTGTTCCGTAATACGTTTCGCCACAGAGGCGGCATCAAACCCGGGCTTCACTTTGATCAACACATTCGTCAGGAGTTTTCGATCGGGTGGAGCAATCCGAAGCGCCCGGCTATACGTAGTATAAACCACTGGCTGCCAGAAGAAGGATTTCTCTTTTCCATAGATGCCTGTGACTTTCACAGACTCCTCCCCGATGGTGAAGGTGTCCCCCATCTGCATCGGGCGAACCGTTCCGTCACCGGGATCGAAGCTAAAGTTTTTGCCCAACTCCGAGGCATCCATCAATACTGCCTGGTCTTCCCGCAGGGAGGCCAACTCACCCTCCACCATACGGGGTGGAGCACCCATCAACGAGGCATCATCCAACCCCACAACGCTGACGGACTTTAGGGTACCATCCGGGAGTCGCGCGGTACGGAGCCCTTTGTAGTAGGGAACGGCCCACTCCACTCCCTCCACCCCTCGAACGCGATCCACGGTGGTATCGAGCAGCGGTTTGCTTTCCTCGCTGAACTCCACTTGGGAATCCATCAACCAAAGATCATAGTCGCCGGTGGT
>JANRMB010000013.1:0-4456 GCA_033761985.1 Candidatus Sumerlaeia bacterium
ACAAACCACAGATATTTATCCACCGTGGCCAAATGCCCGATGAACAGGTCTTCGGTTACGGCATCATCCACTTCATCGGCCACCTCAATGGCTTCGTGGAGTTTTGCGGCAAAGTCGGCCAAAGCCTGGCTAATGGCCGCCACATGGGCTGCGGAGGCCGTGGCCTCTGTAGGGAAATGCGCCAAACTGGTATACTTGGAGACGTTTTGAACGGTGGCGGTTACCAACCCGCCGAGAATTACCAACCGTTCTGCAAACTCATCCACGATTTCCTCCATCTCTTCATGAAGTTCGTCGAACAGTTCATGCAGGGCGATGAAGTTGGGGCCTTTAACGTTCCAGTGTGCCAACTTGACTTGATTCTGAAGGTCGAGCGCATCCACCAATCGCGCTTGAAGGATTTCCACCATGACTGTGCGGGTGGCTTCAGGAAGAGGATTGAGCGTCTTTACCTTGAGAACGTTGGGGTGTCCCTTGGTTTCAACTTTCGCGGGGGAGGATTTCTTTTTCGCCATTTGTCGTTTCTTCCATCATCAGATTTTTCATCTAGTGGGGTGCATAATCCATTCCACTGAGTGACATGTTTCCTTTTGACGATTCTGCCCCTTTGGTCACATGTTGGAATCCTCTTTGGGAGTAGGAGTGAAATCGGTTCATGGCGTCTTTCATGTTGGTTCAACAAAAACGAATTCTCAGCGGCCTTGGTTTGGCAGTACTTCTTGCGGTAGCCCCCTTGGCGGCACAGGTTTCCACGCTGGAAACCCCGCGGAGCATGCCTTCCGGATTTCTCGCGGGGACGGAAGCCGCCGCCGTGGCTCCCCCGCTATTGGCGCTGCAATCGAATTCCAATTTGTTGGTGGAGTCTCAAAAGCAGGATACTGCCGGCCCTCTGAAGTTTGCCGAAAATATCAAGATTCCTCTTACTCCTGACAATTGGGGAGCTTGGGAAACTTTGGCCGATGGACGCCGCCGCTGGCGAGCCACTCTGCATTCCCCAGGTGCTGAAAACCTGAATCTGGCCTTCAGTCGTTTTGCTCTCCCCGTAGGAGCCGAGCTGTATCTTTCCGGCATCGCTGATGGCCAACTGCTCGGACCCCTCACCGCTCTCGATAACCAACCCCACGGAGAATACTGGACGCCGCTTTTTCAGGGTGACGAGGTTCGGTTGGAGTTGGTGCTGCCAGCAGAAGAAGAACCCTTGCTTGAGTTGGAGCTATTGCAGCTCAGCCATGGATTCCGCCCAATGTTCGACACCGAAAAAGGTGCGGCGAATAAATCAGGAAGTTGTAATGTGGACGTTGTCTGCCCGGAAGGGAATCCCTGGCGCGATCAAATCAACGCCGTCGGGGGGTATAGCTTTGGGGGAAATCTTTTCTGTACGGGGACACTGATCAACAACACGGCGCTGGATAACCGCCCGCTGTTCCTGACAGCGTTTCACTGCGGGGTTACCACCTCGAATGCTGCCTCTATTGTGGTGTATTGGAATTACCAAAACTCCACTTGCCGGATTCCGGGGAGCACGGCGAGCGGGCAGGCGGGTAATGGCTCGCTTACGCAATTCAACGTGGGCTCCGTCTTGAGGGCGTCGTATCAGCCTTCGGACTTCACTCTTCTGGAATTGGAAGAGCCGGTAAATCCCCAGTTCAATCCGTACTTCGCCGGGTGGGATCGTCGAGATCAAAACCACACCGCACCCACGGCGATTCACCACCCCGATGGCGATGAAAAACGGATCTCCTTTACCTCTGTCACCACGCAAATCACCGGCTACCTTTCCGAAACAGTCAACCCATCGGCTACTTATCTGCGGATTTTGGATTGGGATTTGGGGACAACGGAACCGGGTTCCTCGGGCTCCGCACTCTTCAACACCGAGCGGCGAATTATTGGTCAATTGCACGGCGGTTTTGCAGCCTGTGGAAATGACCTTTCTGATTGGTACGGGCGGATTGCCTCGTCATGGACGGGCGGGGGTGTCGATCGTCAACGGCTCAGCACTTGGCTCGATCCTCTCAACACCGGAGCTCTTACGCTGGATGGTCTTGCACTCGCCGATGTGGAGCTCATCCCCACGGCGGAATTCAATGATACTGCCTTGGGCGATGGAGATGGTATTCCAGAACCGGGCGAACAGGCAATAACCTTCAATGTGGTTTTGCAAAATTCCACCTCTGATGTGATTGATGATGTACGGATGGATTTGTTTGTGACGGACTCACGGGTGGAAGTAGTGAGCGGGTTCTCCCAAATATCCCGTGTCGAACCAGGAGCCACACAGATAGGGCTTCAACCTTTCAGTTTTTCCCTCAGCCATTTGCTTCCCTGTGGAACACGACCTTCTTTGGAAGTGCAGTATAGCTACACCCGGAACAATCAACGGGTGCAACGCTCCCAAACGTTTGCTTTGCGGAATACGGAGAACACCGCAGAACCTTGCGATGTGGTACCGGAGTTTAGTGTAAGCTCGGTACGCTTTACAGACAACCGTGGGAATGGAAACAATAACGCTGCGATGGAACCAGGGGAGTCACCTGTCACCGTAACCGTTGAGCTCTCCAACATAGGGGGGGCGGTTGTTTCCTCTGTCCCCGTTACACTGACCACCGAATTCGAAGGGTTGAATCTTCTCCGCAGTCAAACTTCTCTTCCTCTTGTTGCACAAGGAGGAAAGGAATTACTGACTCCAGCATTCGTGGTCTCTGTGTCTCCGGATTTTTTGGAAGAACAGAGTCCCATCCAGGCTCATTTGGAATTCAACTACCAACAACTTCCCTATTCAATTCCTTTCAATCTATTTGTGGGGCGTACCGTTACTGATACAGTGACGGTTACCCGCGTCGTTAATCAAGCCTACGGGGACGCTGGCTTTCCTCAAGTCGTGGATGTCATTCTACCGGTGGAAGAATTCGGGCGTGTTGATTCTTTTTCTTCTTCACTCACCACCAATATCACCCATACTTGGGTTTCCGATAATACCCTGTCCCTCATCTCTCCCCTGGGGACAGAGGTGATCTTGTTTAATGGTCATGGGGGGAGCGGAGACAATCTCACCGGAACAACCTTTATTGAATCCGCCAACGGCAGTATTACAGAGGGGATCGCTCCGTTCTCAGGGAGCTATCGACCTTTTGAACGGATGTCAAAAATTCAGGCACAACAGGCTCAGGGGGATTGGATCTTTCGTGTGAAGGATGATGTTCTTCAAGATTCCGGAACAGTTGGAAACGTCACTCTTGATCTTGTTCTGAGAAGAAGGATTTACGATCCACTCCTCTCGTTTGAATGGGCGATTCTTGATCCTTCCACCGAAGAAGACGTGTTGGAAACTGGAACCATTCTGAATCTGGGGCGTATTCCTCTGGATGGTACGAGCGCATTCAGCCTATCCATCGTTAACTCTGGCGAGGCGGAATTGATGATCACCGATTTACGTTTGCCATCCCAATTGACCACAACACAACAGCTTCCGCTTTTCCTTAACGGGGAGAAGTCCTCCTCCGTGGTTCTGCTTCCCGCCACGGAAGGGACTCCAGGAGTCTACACGGGAACACTGTTGTTAAGTACGAACGATCCGGAACGTCTCCTGGTCTCCGTCCCTGTTCAATTCCGATTGGGCGATGCACCTGCTCCTGGTGATTTCTGGGTATTTGAGTAAAGCTGTTGTCGTACCCGTGAGCGGCGTTACTGCAACTCGCGGGCGATCGTTTCCAGCATGGCGTCGTTGGTGGTGCTCACTTCACGTGCCGAAGTAGAGAACTGATTGCATAGGAAGGAGAACACGATTGTTTCTCCACTCTTCAATTCCAAATATCCACCGAGCGTGCGTACACCACCAATGTAGCCACTTTTGGCTTTCACCACGCCGAACGAATATTCCTGAGGCTTCAGTGTCCCCACGAAACTTTCCCGTAGCCTTGGCTCGCGGTGAATCAATCGATAAAGGGAAGTCGCTTGCTCCGGTGTGAATCGGTTGTCCGTGGAAAGCCCGGAGCCATCAACCATTTGGAAAACATTCGGGTAGGGTAGTTGGCGGGAACGCATCCAGTCCCTTACCACTTTCACTCCAGCGGAAAAACTCCCTTCCTCACCATAGCGTTCACCTAAAGTGCGCAACACCTGATCAGCGTAGAAGTTATGGGAAACCTGATTGATGACGGTGCAGATTTCCTGCATGGGAACAGATTGGTGGACGAGAAGGAGTTCCGGGGTAGCGTCTTGTTCTGGTGAAACATCCAGAATATTCGCCGCTTCCCCTGTCACCGTGATCCCTTCGTTCTCACACATTTCTGTGAAGAGGAAGGCGGAGTACCGAACTCCATCCCAAATGGAGGCGCGTTCTTTCACCACTGTCCCTTTGGGGATTTGGCCTCCAAACCAGATGGTATTCCCTTCGGTTTGGTAGTTGAAGGAATCGGCGGTGCTGGGGGCTTTCTCTTCCACTGTCACCGTATCC
>JANRMB010000014.1:0-3792 GCA_033761985.1 Candidatus Sumerlaeia bacterium
GATGCGACTCAAATCCCACTTGGCGGTGTTAAGCGATAACGCTTTCGCGTTCTCTACCCGCTTTGCCACAGAGGTGATGGCCCGTATCAAACTCAATCCCGAAACAAAGACGGTGGAAGGAGGCGCGCTCTTCTATCAGGAATTTCTCCCGGCGGGAACGTTGCTCAACGCCCTGGCGATTGCGGAAGCTCCGTTCGGTAAGAAAGAAGATCGGGAAAAGGCAGAACTCAAATCAGCGCAGGGAGTTCTCAAGTATGTAACAACGGCTCTCGACAAAACCTCCAACGTCATTCAAGTCGGGGGCGACGCCAGCATCGGCAAAGGGCTTTGCACGGCGAAACTCATTCAATCGCAAGGAGTAAACTAATCATGACGATGCTCACCCGTGATCAGAAACGCGCACAATATGCATTGACTGTTGTTGAAAAGCTTTCTGAGAAATTTCTGCAGAGTAAAGAAAAGAACCAGGAAGCGGTCGGCCCCAAGGACTTTGCGACCTCATGCAAACGAGCGAGTACGCGCATAATGAATGCAGGACTCGCCGGTGCTTATGCATTTATTAGATCTAAAGCAAAAGATGAGAACTATGAAACACGAGCAAAAAAACCAAGATCGTATGATGAAAAGAAATATCATGAAGTAGCCAAGGCACTAGAAGAGTACCCAGAAATTCGATCAAAGAAAATAGATTCAAATTTTCTAAATGAGCTTACAACTTTAGAATCTCAGATTCTACGCCAAAGAACTGAGGAAGCAATGGCGCTTTTGAATTGGTTGGCTCGTATTGCGGATGGAAAAGCAATTGAAATTTTTGATGAAGGAAAAAACTCTGATGAATGAAATGCTGAATCAACGGTTAGAATTTGTAAGCACTGAGCTGGAAACACACAATTCAAAATATCATCCCGGACTTTTGTTAGATAAACTTATTCTTTGCATTCCTGATACAGGTAAGGACTCAAAAGAGGATAAGCAAAAGCAGAAGGATTGTATTTCTAAGCAACTTAACAATGTTGTAAATTCAAAAGGCGACTCCAGCTATTTCCAACTTATCAAGACTCGTCATCAGAAAACGTTGAAGGGGCTTGGGGGACAGACGTGGGCTCAGGAGTTGATTGCCCCCATGGCCCTTCACTTGGCGCGAGCGGCCCTGTTGGAAAACGCCAACGTATGCCTTCACCGCACGTATGGGTTTGCCTATCTCCCGGGTTCGGGATTGAAGGGCCTCGCTCGCGCTTGGGCCATTACCACTTGGCTTCCAAAACAGGCTGATCCCATAACGGCATGGCAGGCAATCGCCCGTGTGTTTGGCACCGGGAACAATCACGAATGGCAGGAGGTTTGGAAGCAGTATCCCAAAGTCCAAATTCAAACGGAAAAGAAACTGCAGACCGACTGCATCGGTGCGGTGACGTTCCACGATGCGTGGCCGAACAAGTGGCCGGAGCTCATGGTGGATGTCCTGGCTCCACATCATGGCGATTACTACAGCAGTAAGGGAGAGAAAATTCCCGGCGACTGGGAAGACCCCATCCCCGTGAATTTCCTCACCATTAAGCCGGGTGTTGCGTTCGATTTTCATCTCTCCCCAACCCAAGGAATGGGGACGCAGGAAGATCTGAACTTGGCGCGGCAGTTTTTGGAGTCGGCTCTCTGCACGCGCGGAGCCGGTGGAAAAACTAGTGCGGGGTATGGGATGTTTGACCCCGCGAAAGGCTCCTCGGTAAACGTTCATCAGTTTGAAGATGCGACGACGTTCCGTTGCGAGTTGGAACTCATCACCCCGGCCTTTCTTGCCGGAGCGGATCCCTCGCGTCCGGAGGGTTGCGACCTCCGAGGCTCCACGTTGCGGGGGCAGCTCCGCTGGTGGTGGCGCACACTACACACCGGCCACCTAAGTGGGACTGATTTGTACAAGCTCGAGTCTGCCTTGTGGGGAAGCGCAAGCACGGGTGGAGCGATTGGGCTTTCATTGATTGCTTCGGATGATAATCCCAAGCCTATACTCGCTCCATTCAAAGAGTATATTCCTAATGAAAGACATCCTCTCAATCCAGACAAAAAATTCCTGAATAAGCATGGTATCAGTTCCATCAAAGTTGGAGACATTACTCACGAACAGTATGGGCTTATTTATCTTGCTTATGGAATGGATGAATTTTCAAACAAGGAAAGAGTACGTAAAGTAAGATACTGTCTTGAAGCTCCGGCAAACTGGCAGTTAACTTTTCAAACACGCTCAACTTCTGTTTCATTTTCAGATAAATCGGAATACAAACTGGATCAGCAAGAAGTTCTGGATCAGGCGCTTTCAGCCCTGAAACTTCTTTCTCAATTCGGTGGTGTTGGTGCTCGTTCGCGTAAAGGATTTGGCTCACTTAAAGTTCATGATGACTCCAGAAAACTATCGGTATTGAAAATTAAGGACTCAGCGGCAAAACTGCGAAGCAAATTTGACAATATCTTGGTTCGAAATCCTAATCCCGATAACTACTACGTTCGTTACGATGAACCATTTATTGTCAAAACAAACATCAAGTGTATTCACAAAAACGTGGATTCATGGAAAATCATGGACATGGTTGGAAAATGCTATATTCGATTTGCTTCAAAGTATAAACATAAAAAAATCAAAACATACCTTGGACTTCCACGCCAAATTCATGGGCCAAAAGATAAACCTATAGGGCATCAAACGTCCAGCACGCACGAGACACCAATTCCACTAAAAAGTCAGGGATTATCAGGAAAAGAAAATAAACTTTCTCGCCATTCTGCACCCTACTTTATACATGTTGATTGCGATGAAAAGAATATCTATTCAGTCAACATTTTGTTTTTGTATGATCATCTGATTCGTCCTGAAAACTCGAAAGAAAACAAGGATGAGTGGAATAAATTCATGGAGGAACTAAAGTTGGAAATTATAAAGGAAGTAAGCTCCGCCCCATGAGCACGCACCTTCTTCTCGCCGTGGCGGGTCATACCGTTGCCACCATTACCGAGGCCGTTTGGGCCCTTGCCGTTCAGCAGGGGATTCCCCTTGCAGAACTCCGCCTGCTGGCGACGCGTTCCAGTCGCGAACGGTTGGAGCCAGAGCTTCGAGCGGCGCTGCAACGCCTTCAAACCGATTACCCCAAAGCTGCCGTTCCCCAAACGGTAACGTGGCGGGTGTTCCGCATCGGCAAGAAGGAACCCGATGACATTCGCTCCTCTGCGGATAACGAGCAACTAAGCGACTGGATTCTGCAGGAAACACGTGAGGCGTGCCTCGATCCTGAGTCCACCGTTCATGCCTCCCTCGCCGGTGGCCGAAAGACCATGAGCTTCTACCTGGGGGCGGCAATACAACTCTGTGCTCGGCCTCAGGATCGCTTGTACCACGTGTTGGTGGATTCGGCGTTTGAGGTTCCGGGATTTCTTTTTCCCCGCCCCAAGAACGCCGCCGATGCACTCATCACCGCGAGGAATGGCGAGACTCTTGATACCCGCAACGCGAAGGTGGAACTCGCCGAGGTGCCATTTCTGCGTCTTCAACCACTCATCCCCAAGGAGAGTACGCTCTCCCGAACCTTTCGCCAACTGATTCAATTAGCCGATGATACCATCGGTTCCCAATACGCTGATGTTTCACTGGTGGTTCCAGAATCAGGGAAGTCGGGTTCTGCCCGCATTCAATTCCGATTTCCGGACAAACCAGTTCTTGAACTGAGTTATGCAAAAATCGACACGACCGAATTTCTCTTTTACTCGTGGCTTCTTTATCGATCTGCCCGAGAGCTTCCCCCTGCG
>JANRMB010000015.1:0-26902 GCA_033761985.1 Candidatus Sumerlaeia bacterium
GCACGGCGGCGGGCGAGTTCCTCATCAGAAACAGCCATGCTGATTTCATTCTTCTCTGCATCGATGACGATTTGATCGCCGTCCTGCACCAGGGCGATGGGTCCGCCGACTTGTGCCTCGGGGCAAACGTGGCCTACGATGAAGCCGTGGCTACCGCCGGAGAAGCGCCCATCGGTGAGGAGCGCCACATCCTTGCCCATGCCGGCGCCCATAATGGCGGAAGTTGGGGCGAGCATTTCCGGCATGCCTGGGCCGCCTTTGGGTCCTTCGTAACGGATCACGATGACGTCGCCCTTCTTGATTTTGCCCTGTTCAAAGGCTTCGATCATGAGTTCCTCGCTGTTGAAAACGCGGGCGGGACCCACGAAGCGGAGACCTTCCTTGCCAGTGATTTTCGCCACGGAACCCTCAGGAGCGAGATTGCCTTTGAGAATTTGCAGGTGGCCGGTTTTTTTGAGGGGGTTGGAAAGGGGACGAACAATTTCCTGCCCGGGGACGAGGGGGCGAAGATTCTGGAGGTTTTCTGCCAGGGTTTTGCCGGTACAAGTGAGGCAATCACCGTGAAGGAGGCCTTCCTCCAGCAGGTAGCGCATCACGCCAGGGATGCCGCCCACTTCCTGAAGATCTTCCATCACGTACTGGCCGCTGGGTTTGAAGTCAGCAAGCAACGGGGTTTTGTTGGTGAGGCGCTGGAAGTCATCGATGGTGAGTTCCACGTGGGCGCTGTGGGCCATGGCGATCATGTGAAGGACGGCGTTGGTGCTTCCGCCGACGGCCATGAGGGTGACGATGGCATTCTCGAATGCCTTCTTCGTCATGATGTCGCGGGGTTTGAGATCAAGTTCAAGAAGGTTGCGGATAGCTTTTCCAACGCGAAGACATTCGTCGCGTTTTTCCTGGCTCATGGCGGGGCTGCTGCTGCTGTAGGGAAGTGCCATGCCAAGCGCTTCAATCGCCGTGGCCATGGTGTTGGCGGTGTACATGCCGCCGCAGGCACCGGCACCGGGGCAGGCGTTCTTGATGATATCCTTGCGTGTTTGCTCGCTGATCTGCCCGGCGATGCACGCCCCGTAACTTTGGAAGGCGTTTACCACATCGAGCTTCTGGCCGTTCAGGTGTCCGGCACGGATGGTTCCGCCGTACACCATGATAGCGGGGCGATTCAGGCGGCCCATGGCGATGAGGCAGCCGGGCATGTTTTTGTCGCATCCGGGAAGAGCAACCAACGCATCGTAGTAGTGGGCACCCATGGCTGTTTCAATGGAGTCGGCGATGAGATCCCGGGATTGCAGCGAGTAGCTCATGCCATCGGTTCCCATGCTGATCCCATCGGAGACGCCGATGGTATTGAACTGACGAGAAACGAGCCCGGCTTCGCGAACACCCTCGGCCACTAGCTTGGCCAAATCCATGAGGTGCATGTTGCAGGGGTTGCCTTCGTACCACATGCTACCGATGCCCACTTGACCTTTGAGCATATCCTCATCAGTCATGTTGGTGGCATAAAGCATGGCCTGGCTCGCGCCTTGACGTTTGTTTTGCGTCAGGTGCGCGCTGTATTTATTGAGCTGTTTTTGGGTGGTGGAATCGGCCATGGTGAATGTACCTCGCGGAGGGGGAAAAGAGATGGCCGGGATTGAAGGGTAGGTGGGGGGAGTACCTCAAGGGGATTCGGGCATGGGAGCTATTGAGCGAGCTTGAGCGCGGTGGCTTCGAATTCGCGCTCCGACTCCAAAAAGGCATCCACAATGATGGGATCAAACTGGGTGCCGCGCCCTTCCACGAGGATTCCCCGACAGGAATCGTGACTGAAAGCATCCTTGTAGCAGCGTTTGGAACTGAGGGCATCGTACACATCAGCCAAGGAAAGAATTCGAGCGGAAAGTGGGATTGCCTCACCCGCGATTCCATCGGGGTAGCCTCGGCCATCCCAACGTTCGTGGTGGGAGCGGGCAATTTCTATCCCCATTTGCACGTAGTTACTTCCGGGGTGAAGACGGTTGACGTGTTCCAACGTCTGCGCCCCCCAGATGGTGTGTTGCTTCATGAGTTCGAATTCCTCGGGAGTAAGCTTCCCGGGTTTTCGTAGGATATGATCAGGCACGGCGACTTTGCCAATATCATGCAGTGGGCTGGCGTTTTCCAACGTGCGTTGAAACTCGGCGGTGAGCACTGGGGCGTGGGACCGCAGTTCCGACAAACGCTGGCACAGGATGGCGCAATAGCGGGCAATGCGCTCCAAATGCTGGCCGGTTTCGGGGTCGCGGGATTCGGCCAAACGGGATAGGGCAAAGATGGTGGCAAGCTGGGCACGGGTGATTTCCGCCACCTGAGCTTCCACCCGGAGTTCCAGTTCTTTGTTTTGGCGTTCGATAAAACGTTCATGTTCCAGATGGAGGAGTTCCATCCGCCGTTCGGCCAGGCAGCTTTTTAGTCGGGTTTTGAGGAGCTCGCTTTTGATGGGTTTTGTGATGTAGTCCTTCGCCCCCAGTTCAAGGCACTCGATGGTGCGCTCAATGGAGACGTCGGCACTGACCATCAGAACCGGGGGAAGGGGAAGGCGTTTCACGGCTCGGGGGATTTGCAACAGCACATCGCGACCGCTCATGCCGGGCATCATGTAGTCCAGCAGGACGATATCGATCCCTGGGTGCTCCATTAGGACCCGGAGCGCCTGTTCGCCGTTGGCGGCAGATAGCACGTTGTAACCGAAGGAGACCACCAGATCGCAAAGCATGAGGCGGTTTTCCTCGCGGTCATCCACAACGAGAATCGTTGTTTGCGCCGGCTGGATGGGCATTGGTGTAGTGGCGTTGGGGAATAGCATAAAGAAGCCCGGTGAGGAATTTAGTTGAGGAGTTCCTCCTCCAACTCGTCGTCCAGCCGCTGGATAATTTCGAAGAGTTTGGAGGAAAAGAACGGTTTGGTCCCAAGCACGGGGAGATTTTGGCGGTGAAAGAACGCCGCTTGCGGAGTCTCCATGTGGGTGACGAGACCGATGACATCCAGTCGCTGGTTTTTGGCGAGGGGTAGGATGGTGGCGAGTGTCTCCTCCGCATCGGGGAGGAGCTGTTCATACTCCAGGAAAATGAAGCGACCATTCTGAAACTGCAAGAGATCCAGCAATTCCTGTTGGTTTTGGGCGATGACGTTACGGAAGTCCATCAGTTGCAAAAGCTCCTGAAGGGCGGAGAGGACTTGGCGATCTTTGAGGGCAAGAATGGCGGTGCGCGAATGCAGATTGGTGAGCGAGGGTTTTGGGAACATACCGGAACTGGTGGAGTTTTCGGGCGAACGTTTCGGGAGTTTAAACCAGAAGGTGGAGCCGACGCCCTCCACACTGCGCAGACCGATTTGCCCGCCGTGGAGTTCCACAAGGCGTTTGGTGATGGCGAGCCCGATGCCAGTGCCGCCGAGTTTTTCATCGCGCACGCGATCGGCTTGGAAGAATTCCGAGAAGATTTCTTCCTGATCGGCGGCTCGAACACCAATTCCCGTGTCCTCCACGCTGATGGTCAGCGTTCCGCGGTCGGAGTAATCCCCGCGAACAATAATCCCCCCTTCACTCGTGTACTTCACGGCGTTGGTCAGTAGGTTGAGGAGAATTTGCCGAAGACGCTGGGGATCCGCTTGAATCGTCCCCAATGGCTCCTCGTGTTCCAATCGCAGGTACAGGTTCTTGCTCACCGCCTGAACCATGACCATGTCCATACAGGATTGAATCAGTTCCTCCAAGGAGACGGAAGAGTAGTGGAGCTTGAGGGCCCCGGAATCGATTTTGGAAAGATCGAGGAGGTCATTGATCAAACTCAGCAGGTGGTTTCCGCTGCGTTCGATTTGGTTAACGTAGGCAAGTTGCTTTTCGTTGAGGGGGCCGAAGTGGGCGCCTTTGAGAAGATCGGAAAAACCCAGGATGCTGTTCAAAGGGGTTCGCAATTCGTGGCTCATGTTGGCAAGGAAGCGACTGCGGTGGTGGTTGGATTCCAGCAGCTTCATGGTGGCTTCCTCGGCAAATCGGCGGGATTCCTCCATGCGTTTGGTGCGTTCGCGGACTTTTTGCTCCAGCTCCCGGTTGCGGGTTTTGAGCTGGGTAACGTCGCTGGCTTCCACCAATATCATGGTGGGTTCGCCGGGGATGGAGATGGGTTTGAAGCAGAACAGCATCTCCACCTGGCGGCCCATGCGGGAACTCAGGGGAATGGTAAAGCTGCACTCCAACCCACGGAGGGTGGAATCGAAGGCATCCTTCACCACGGGGGTAAAGTTGCGTTTGCTTTTCCAGAACGGGAGGCTTTCCAACGGGCGACCAATCACATGGCGGCGACTGGGGAGCTCCATCTTTTCCAGCGCGGTGTGATTGATATCCACCACATTGCCGGAATCGTTCACGAGGATCATAAACTGGGGGGAGGAATTGAACACCCCACGGAAACGGCTCTCCGTTTCCATGAGTTGCATCTTCAGGCGATAACGCTCATAACTGAATCGGGTGCATCGCTCCAAGACATCAGACCGAATATCCGAGTAGACGAGGATTTCGGAGGCACCGGCGAGGAGGGCTTCATTTTCGAGTTCGGGGTGGAGTTGATCCAGAATCAGAAAAATAGGATTGTAGAGATTGTTTGCGCGGGCTTGACGGATGAGATCAAGGGGTCCCTGGGGCGCGGCGATACTGGACAGAGGGGAAACATTCATTAGTTGCTTGTTGTGCAACCGAACAAAAAAGACCTCGGCACGCCGTTCCAGTAAGGCGGAAAGACAATCTTTCGTGGTGGAGAAATAAAGCACCTCGGCTGTCATGCGGTGAAAGCCAAGAACCCAGGCGGAATATTGTGCATGATCCTCCATACGAGAATCAAGAAATGCAATCGTTCGGCGCTCAAGCATGAGCAAGTTCCTCGGAACACTTCACCGTTGGGAAGGTGAAGAATTGGGTAGGTATCGTTTTCCGGGAGAGAGCAAAATTCGGATGATTTAGAGCATAATTGAACACTATCGACTCATTCTGCTCCAAATCTATTCGCCGTCCCCATTCTGGACAATTCGGCCTACGAAAAAAGTGCCCGGCGGATTGCCCCACATTGCGCCAACAGTGGTTCCACATCCTGTAGGTGGAGCATGTTGGGGCCGTCGCTCGGGGCGGAATCAGGGGTACGGTGCGTCTCAAGAAACAGGGCATGAATCCCCACTGCGCAGGAAGCACGTGCCAAAATGGGGACGAATTCCCGGCGTCCGCCACTACTTTTGCCCAGCCCTCCCGGTTGCTGAACGGAGTGGGTAGCGTCAAAACACACCGGTTTTCCGCTTAAGTGCTGCATAATCGGCAGAGAGCGAAAATCTGTCACAAGATTATGGTAGCCAAAACTGACACCCCGTTCCGTGAGAAGAACGTCTTCGCAGCCGACTTCTTGTAATTTTTGCACAACGTTTTGGATGTCTTCAGGGGCCATGAATTGTGCTTTTTTCACGTTCACGGGTTTGCCGCCACGGCCCACCGCTTGAACAAAATCCGTCTGCCGGGAAAGGAAGGCGGGTATCTGCAAAATGTCGACAACTTCAGCCACGGCGGGGACCTGTTCCTCCGTGTGGACATCGGTGAGGACTGGGACGTTGAGTTCGGCTTTCACGCGGGAGAGAATCTCCAGTCCGCGTTCCAATCCCAATCCCCGGAAGCTGGAGTTTGAACTGCGGTTTGCTTTGTCGTAACTTGCTTTGAAAACGTATCCCAACCCTTGGCGTTCACAGATGGCTTTCAACTCCCGACCCAAATCCAAGGCGTGCTCAAGATTCTCCAACACGCAGGGGCCTGCAATGACCACCAAGGGAGCCGAGCCCCCCACGGGAACCCCGCCGATGGTAAAACGGTGGGTTGTTTGGAGTGTACGAATGGGATCGATGGGGGAGGCCATGGGGAGGTTTCCAACAGAATGCAAGGATGGGAAAAACTCGACAACACGTCGTGTTCTCTGTAACACTTTCATTTCTAGGGAAGCCCGTGTGGGAACTCAAGCCGAGTTATCTCAGTGTTGCCCAAACCAACTGCCAACCCGTGAAGAACCGGTGTCGGAGTGAGTTTTAAGTGTTAGAAATATGCTAAATTCAATAGCATCAGCTCTTTGAACAGTTTCCATTCACATGGCCCCGATCCTGCTGAATACAATCTCACAACATTACCCGATCGGGATGAGGTACACAACATGGCAGCTCCTCACAAAAACGGAAACGGACACTCCAACGGCCACCACAATGGGAATGCCGTGAAAACCTCTGCTACAATTACGGGCACTACGCTGCCGGACATTCAAAAGACCCCTGATCAACGGGGCATTGCTATTGATGAAGTGGGTGTTTCCAACATTCGTTTCCCGCTGACCTTCCCCCTCCGCGACGGCGGGGTGTTCAACACGGTGGCAAAAGTGAGTATGCGAGTTTCCCTTCCCGCGACGGAAAAAGGGACGCACATGAGCCGCTTCATGATTGCTCTTCAGGAAAAGAACCGCGAGCTCAAGCCCGGTTCCGTGGGGGATATCCTCAACCACCTGTTGGAATTGCTCCATGCGGAAGTCGCCTTCCTGGACATGAGCTTCCCCATCTTCCTGAAACGCCCGGCTCCGGTTTCGGGGTTGGAGGGCATTATGGATTACGAGTGCAGCTTCAAAGGGGTGCGCACCACCGCCGGTGAGTATGAGAAACTCTTGGAGGTGCGCGTTAACGCCGCCAGCTTGTGCCCATGCAGCAAAGAGATTTCCGACTTTGGTGCCCATAACCAGCGAAGCCTGATCACTATTCGGGTTCGCGAAGGGAAGGGCTCCAACATCATGTGGTTTGAAGACCTCATCGAGATTGCCGAGCAGAGCGCCAGTTGCCAGCTGTATCCGATTCTGAAGCGTCCGGATGAGAAATTCGTCACCGAGCGGGCTTACCAGAATCCCAAGTTTGTGGAAGACATTGTGCGTGATGTGGCGGGTCGTCTGCAAACGCTGCTGGATGAAAACCGTGTGGATTACTACTTCGTCTCCAGCAACAACTATGAGAGCATTCACAACCACGATGCTTACGCCCAAATTCAACGGGGAACCATGGGTCAGTTGCTTTCCAACTTTGCCCACAGTTAATTCCTTGTGATACTTGCCGCTTAGCAGCACCCCGGCCCAATTCCTTGGGTCGGGGTTTTCTTTTTCGTTCTTGCCTCTGATTACCGGTTCGGGGACGCTCAGAAAGCAATCGACGAATTTGTTCAGATGGAGAATCCACAAATGCCCCAAAACGCGATCATCACCGGCGGAAACGGAACCGTGGGGAGCGTGCTCGCCCGGGTGATTCGGGAGCGTGGCGGCGAGGCCCATGTTTGGAATCGTGAGAAGGACACCCCAGGAGATATGGACGTGGCGCGTCGTGTCTTTGAGTTGGCAAAACCCGGGGTGGTGTTTCATCTGGCGTTGCCAGCGAAACCCTCGGGGATTGAGAACGAATCGTGGTTTATCAACGAACACTGGACGGGGCAGTTGGCGTGGTTGTGCGGCGAGTGGAAGATCCCGTTTGTGTATTGCAGCACGGCGATGGTGTTTTCCAACCGGGCCGTGGGTCCTTTCAGTATTCACGCACACCCGGATGAAACCGAGGGCTATGGCCTAAGCAAACTGCTGGGGGAACGAGCGGCGATTTCGGCAAATCCGTACAGCAAAATCGCACGGCTGGGTTGGCAGATTGGCCCCACACGCGGCGGCAACAACATGCTGGAACACTTGGAATCGCAGCATGAACAGCATGGGGTGATTCGCGCAAGCACGGAGTGGCTTCCCGCCACCAGCACCTTGGAAGACACCGCCGAGGCGTTTCTACAAATCGCCGAGCACCCGGAGTCCGGGGTGTTCCACGTGAACAGCAATCATGCCTGGAACTTTGCCCAGATTGTGCGGGCTTTGGCCAAGCTGCATAACCGCCCCTGGAAAGTGGAACCCACCCGGGATTTTGTGTACGATCAACGCCTGCTGGAAACGCGGTTGGTGATGCCGGAGTTAGCAACGAGGCTTCCGCTCAGCTCATAGGGCGAGTCCGTTTTCCCGATCTCGCCCTTTTTGGTGAAGAGTTGCGTAGGGCGATATAATGTGAGTCCGTTTTCCCGATCTCTGCAAGAACGCGGATCAAAACTCCACCATGCCCTTATCAAGATGGTGCCCATGTAGGGAACGGGTCTACTTGATGAACTTCCGTACCCGGGGCTGCACTCCGCCTACCCCAGGGTTTGGGATTCCCCCCCTGCAGGGGGAGGGCTGCTTAACGTTCTGGCAGTTGTTGCGATATCGCGTTGGGGAATGAATTGGATTTGCGCCGGGCCGGGAATTCCGTATCGGTGAAGCACCCAGATTTTGAATCGAATTCCCGAGCGCATTTCCATGATCCTTTCCGGCGAAGAAATCCGTCGTTTGCTCAATACCCAAATCTTCATTGAGCCCTACGATCCCAAGTTGCTGAACCCCAACAGTTACAACCTCCGGCTTCATGACCAATTAATGGTGTATGATGAGGAGGTGCTGGATATGAAGCGCCCCCATAAGACGAAGATGATTCAGATTCCGCCCGAGGGGTTGGAGTTGAAACCCGGGGTGTTGTACTTGGGGCGCACGATTGAACACACCCGAACGGAAGGTTACGTTCCCATGCTGGAGGGGCGGAGCAGCATCGGGCGGTTGGGGTTGTTTGTACACGTAACGGCGGGGTTTGGTGATGTGGGTTTTTCGGGTTTCTGGACGTTGGAGATCAGTTGCATTCAACCGATTCGGATTTATGCCGGGGTTCAAATTTGCCAGATTTTCTATCATCAGATTCAGGGCGAGTACACCACCTACGCCAGCGGGAAATATCAGAATAACACGGGGATTCAAGCTTCACGACTCTACAAAGACTTTGAGTAATTTGAAAATGCAGACCGCCCGTGAAATTATTGAAAAGCTGGAACTGAAGCCCCACCCGGAGGGGGGGTACTACCGGGAGATTTTCCGCTCGGAGAAATCAGTTTTGCCCGTGTTGGAAAAACTGCACGGGGAAGACCCTTTACTCGGGGAGAAGCGTTCCTCTGTAACCTCGATTTTCTTTTTGTTGGAGGCGGGGGATTTTTCAGCGTTTCACCAAGTGAAGAGCGACGAGATTTGGCATTTGATTTCCGGTGGGCCGCTGGAGCTGCATGTGTTCAGCAACTCCGGGGAGTATGAGTGTCACCATTTGGCGGTGGATCAGGGCGGGGGGTGGAACCCGCAGGCGGTAGTGCGGGCAGGGCGGTTGCAGGCCAGCCGTCCGGCGCCAGGTTCGCCATATTGTTTGTGCAGTTGTTTGGTGGCGCCGGGGTTTGAGTTCAAGGATTTCTACATGCCGAGCCGTGCGGAGATGCTGTCGGTTCTCCCCCAGCACAAAGAACTGATTACGGAACTGACTCGGCGCTGAGTTCACGCAAGGACGAGTCCGTTTTCCTGATCTCGGTGTTGCTGTTCGTCTCAGACTTCCTCACCGTAGCGCCGCTACGCCATCGTCGTCTTCGCCTCTCGCGCCTTGATATCAGAAAAACGGCTCTCGTCCTTCTGTTTTACACCTCAGCATGATGGAATTTTGGAGTCCGATTTATGGTAAGTCATTGAGTTCACGCTCCAGTAGAACGGGGCGGAGAACCTCCGTCCACCGGCGATACCCTTCACGGTTCAAGTGCAACCCATCGCGGAGATAACAGGCGGGGTCGGGTGTGCCATCGGGGAGAAGGAGTACGGTGCGCATTTCCACAAAGAGTGTGTTGGGGTGCTCTGCGGCATATTGCTGGTAGAGGGCGTTGAGAGCATCGAACTGGGGCTGAAGATTCCAGCGCGAAGGGCTGGGTTTGACGCTGAGAATATACACTCGGGACTCGGGGAGGCGCTGACGGATTTCGCGGCAGAGGGAATCGAGGATGAGCATCACTTCCTCAGGGTGCAGGCCAGTGGCGATATCGTTGTCGCCCACGTAAAGGATGACGGCGCGCGGCTGGGGACAGAAGATGACTTCCTCGCGGTGGTACCAGAGATCGTAGAGGATGCTTCCACCAAATCCACGGGGGACAATGGAGAGGGGAGCCATGTCCTGCTGAAGTGTTTTGTGCCAGTAGCCGATGCTGGAGGAACCAGTGGCGACGATTTTGCCGGGGAGCACGGGGGTTGTTACCTCATCGTTGAGAAATTTATTAATAGCCTCGGCCCAGCGATCGGGGTCTTTGAGGGGGACACTGAACTCGGTTCGTGCCGGGAGTTGCGCCGCGGCGGTTGGGCTCCATCCGCAGAGAAGAACCGCGAAGAGGAGCAACCGAAGCCATGGCATCATCGGGAAGTGGGAATTAATTGCGAGGACGAGAGACGTTTTTCTGAGGTCAAGGCGCGAGAGGCGAAGGCGACGAAGGCGTAGCGGCGCTACGGTGAGGTGTCCTGAGACGAACAGCAACACAGACATCGGGAAAACGGACTCGGCCTGATTCATTTGCTTTTCTCTTCCAATGACTTAAACAGTTCCTGCTGAACGTTGTAGAATGCTTGGGAAAACATGGCAGCAAAGGATTGCTGAAGATTTTCCACATTGGTTTTCATGGTGCTGCTATCGAAGAAGCGAGGCCCAGTGCCTCGGAAATTCCCGGCAAAAACGAGTTCGCCTTTGGCACGATCAACAACCTCAATATCCATGAAGTAGACCGGTTGGTTGCCGTTAATATCAACTTTGAGTCGGCGAATAATCATCAACAATCCGGTTTCCTCGGTATAGACGCTGGGGGCCAAATCGACAAACGTGCGGAGTTCCTCAGGCGTGATGGGGGTGTAAGGGGAGGGGGTGGCTTCGAGTATCTCAAGCCCAAGTGGAACAACATCGTGCAGTGCGGCGTATTGGGAATCCTTCACCACATAAACGCCTTCCACCACGGTTTCAAATCGAGCGCGTACTTGGGCGATCAACGCCTGGCCAAAGTGAACATTAAATTTGCGCCGGTTGTAAAACGGTCCGGAAGCAGTGGTGACGTAAGAGGTCTCCATCCGATCAGAGACCAACAGCACCAGTGGACCTTTACGCTTGAAGGAGGTTTTGTAGGGCGAATGACTGTTGAAGAAAACAGGGAACGTGCAGGCCGTAAACAACCCTGCAACGAGAAGTAGCGTGGCGAACAAAAGAGCTGAGTGGCGCAGAGAAAGCTGAGGCATCGGGAAAAACCGGATTGAAGGAAAATCATTTACAGTTTTCCCCGTGGAAAGGTGTATGCCAACCAGAAAGAGAAACGTGTTGGTGGTTATGATTCCGCAACCAGCTCCGCAATCCCTTGCTCCAAGGAGATGCGTGGGGCCCATCCGAGAGCCATCAGGCGATCGGCGTTGCCGCGCGAGTGGCGAACGTCACCCGCACGGGGAGGAAGATGAACGACTCCGGCGGTGCTTCCTGCGGCTTGATTGATCAGTCGGGCGAGTTCGTTCACCGTTAGCTTTTCATTTCGCCCCACGTTGTACACCCCCTCGCCGCGTTCGGCCGCGAGCAGGTTTGCCGCCACAACATCCTGAACGTGAATGAAGTCGCGGGTTTGCTCGCCATCATCAAAAATAGTAAGTGGTTTCTGTTGTTTCGCCTGGGCTACAAATCGCGCAATTGCCGCGGCGTAGGGCGATGAAGGATCCTGGCGGGGGCCGTACACATTGAAGTAACGCAGACTCACAGTCCCCACCCCGTGCAGTTTGGCATAGGTGTGGAGAAGATGCTCACCACCGAGCTTGGTGAGGGCATAGGGGCTTTGGGGCTCGGGGAGATCCGATTCACGGTGGGCGGGGCGCTCCACGTTCCCGTACACGCTGCTGCTGCTGGCAAGAACGACCCGTGTGTTGCCGTTGCGGCGGGCAGACTCGAGGACGTTCAACGTCCCCCCCATGTTGACATCCAGCGTGAGTTGAGGCTGCTCCACAGATTCAGGGACGGAGACAACCGCCGCAAAGTGATGGATGACATCCACACCCTCAGCAGCGCGCTGCACAAGCGCGGCATCGGTGACGCTTCCGTGGAAGAATTCAACGTTCAACCCCTCGAGGTTTCGGGCGTGTCCTGTGCGGAGATTATCCAACACACGCACTTTGGCGCCTTTGGCAAGCCAGGCACGCACCAAGTGGTGACCAATAAATCCCGCGCCGCCGGTGATGAGGATTGTTTTGTTCATGAAGTGAATTCCCGATGGATGAAGTTAGGAGCCGAGACGACCGAAACGCTTTTCCAGTTCGGCCTGGCTCAGGAGAATAATGGTGGGGCGTCCGTGGGGACAGGTGAAGGAGAGCCTGTGGCGCTGCATCAGCTCCAGCAAGGCACGCATTTCCGGATGTGTCAACTGGTGGCCAGCACGGATGCTGGAATGGCAGGCCATGCGGATGAGGAGTTGATCGCGCAGGTTCCCCATGCGGGAGGATCGCCCCTGAAGTTCAAAATCATCCAGCACATCGAGCACCACCGCCACGGGATCAAACCGTTTGAAGTCCGCAGGGACGGAGTAAATAGCCCAAGTGCTCCCGCCGAAGTGTTCAAGACTCAGGCCGAGTGATTGAAACTCAGTTTGAAGGGTGCGCAGTAGAGCCGCCTGCTCGCCAGAGACCTCGAAGGTTTCGGGGACAAGAAGCGTTTGGGATTCCACCCGACCGAGTCGAGATTGGAGTTCCAGAAATCGGATTCGTTCGTGGGCGGCGTGCTGATCCACGATGAGGAGATCATTTCCAAACCGAACGAGGATGTAGGTGAGCGCGAGTTGACCGAGGGGTTCGGGTTCGTAGGGGCGTTCCCAGAAGGCGGGTTCGGGCTTCTCACCGGGGCTGGCGTAGGGGGAGACTTTTCTGATTCCTTCGCGGGGTCGGGGAACCGCCGCGGATTGGGCGAGGAGATCACGCAAAGGATCAGATACTTGTGGAGATTCAGATTCCGGCTGTTGAGGCTGTGCCATCTGTGGGGGGGACTCGGGTTGCACCGGATAATCCAACCACCAGGGCTGTTGCTTCTGCTTCATCAATTCCAGAGTGAGATCGCTCTGTGTCCCCGTTCTTGGAATAGGGACAGAGGAAGACTCGGAGGACTTGCGCTCCAATGCTCGCTGCACCGCTGCCCGGGGGGAATCCTCGAATCGCAAGGGGGACGGATCATTCACTGGTGCTGAAGGGGACAGGTGAAGCTCAGGGACAAGGCTTGCGGATTCCAGGGCAAGCTTCACTGCGTGATACGCAGCCCCTGCTATGGCCCGTTCATCACGGAAGCGCACCTCCTCCTTGGTGGGGTGAACGTTGAAGTCCACTTCCTCGGGTGGTACCTCGATGAAAAGGCAGTACACCGGAAATCTCCCGGTCATTACAAACCCCCGGCAGGCTTGTTCGATACTGGCCGAGATTTGCTTTTGGGAAAACGGGCGCCGATTGACAAAGAGATACTGGGCCGAGCGGTCGCCACGGGTACTCTGTGGATGAGCGATGTAACCCGTGATGCGAATGAGTTGATCCGGATGTTCTTTGGGGGACGGAGGAGTTTGTTGATCAGGTTCCTCCATGGCGCGGGACAATCGCGCGAAATCGAGCGGGATAAGGCCATGCTCCACCCGCGAGCCCTGAAGGGACTGAAAGCGATCTGCAAGGGATTGACCGCTGGGGAGTTCGAGGATGAGTTCGCGTTCACGTTCCACTCGAAGACCCACCTCGGGCGAGGCCAGCGCTTGGCGCACCACGGTCTTCATGATGGTGTTGAGTTCAGCCACGGTGGACTTGAGAAACTTGCGGCGGGCGGGGGTGTTGTAGAAGAGATCGCGGATGATGAATCGCGTGCCAACAGGGCAGCCGATGGGTTCGATTTTGTGGATGGCGCCTCCTTCCACCACGATCCGTGTCCCCGCAGATTGGGATCGGGGTCGGGTTTGGATTTCCATACGGCTTACGGAGGCAATACTCGGAATAGCCTCGCCACGGAAGCCCCGGGTGCGGAGGTGAAACAAATCCTCCGTGCTGCGGATTTTGCTGGTGGCGTGGCGTTGCAGGCAGAGTTCGGCGTCGTCTTCATTCATGCCGCAACCATCGTCTTCAATCGTGAGGTCCTGTAGATTTTGGGAAAGGGAAAGGCGAATGAGGGTGGCGCCGGCATCGATGGAGTTTTCCACGAGTTCCTTCACGACGCTGGCCATGTTGACGACGACTTCGCCTGCGGCGATTTGGTTGATGAGTTGCTGGGGAAGGACGCGGATGGTTGCCATGGGGAACGATGTACTTCTTTCGAGGGGAAGTGTCCACGCCGAAGTGGAGCGTAGCTGTTTTGGAATTGGCCTTGCAGTAGGAAGTTCGGCACTGCGCCACGGAGGTATTGCTGATGAAGACATTTTTGAAGTTTTTGACGTTCCACCATTTGGATGGCCAAAAGGAGTTGGGCCTGCTGATCCTTCGGATCTTTGTGGGAGTGTTGTTCGCCTATTTGGGGACAATGAAGCTGCTGGCGGGCTCGGAGCGATGGGAGGCTCTTGGAGGCGCCCTAAGCCATTTGGGGATTACGGCATACCCCACGTTCTTTGGGTTTCTTGCAGCGATTAGCGAGTTTCTGGGGGGAATTCTTCTGGCACTCGGAAGCTTCACCCGGTTGGCGGCATTAGCCATTGCGGGAACGATGGTGGTGGCCACGGTGATGAAGTTGAAAACCGATGGATTCCCGGAGGCGGGTTACCCCATGACGATGTTCTTTGTGATGGTGTGCTTCATTCTGGCCGGTGCGGGTAAGTTTGGGTTGGATGCCCTGTTGAAGAAAAAATAACGTCGCTAACCGACTAGAGGGTGAGCAATTCCTTCACATGGTTGAGGAGCGTTGCCTTGCGGTAGGGTTTTTGAATGAACCCCACGTGATGATCCTCCACAACCTTCTGCCGCGTATCGTGCTCGTTGTATCCGCTGGAGAAGAGTATGGGAAGAACGGGATCGATTTTTCGAACTTCCTCATACACCTCGAATCCGGTCATCAGGGGCATCATGCAATCCAGCAGCAACATATCGATGTGGTCTCGATTGTTTGCCCAGACTTCGAGACCGCGTTTGCCGTTTTCCGCTTCCAATGTTTCCAAGCCGTGTTGTTGTAGCATGCGAGAAGCAACATCGCGCACGCTGGATTCATCATCGATGATGAGAATGCGCCCCTTGAGTGTTCCTTCAAAACGCGGGGGTTTGCCATCACGCGCGAGGTTGGTGGCTTTGGGATTAACGATGGGGAATCGTCCGCTGCTGGATTCCTCGCGCCGTTCCGCTTGGCGGGCTTCCTCGCTGAGCACGGGAATAAAGATGCGGAAAGTTGTGCCGCGGCCCGGTTTGCTTTCGATTTCCATAAAGCCCTGATGGCTGCGAATAATCCCGATGGTGGCGGCAAGGCCGAGGCCTTTCCCCGTGGGTTTGGTGGTGAAGAAGGGCTCAAAGATTCGTTCCAGGGTTTGTGAATCCATCCCGCATCCACTATCGACGACCTCCAAACAAACAAACGGACCGGGTTCAAATCTACTCGTGAGAAAAAGAGGGTTTTTGGGTGGTGTGGTTTTGTGCTTTTGGTAGGTGCAGATGAGAATGGTACCCGCGTTGTTGCCGATGGCCTCTGCAGCGTTGGTGAGAAGATTCATCACCACTTGGCGGATCTGTGTCAGATCGCCCTCCACCTTGGGGAGGTTCTCATCGAGATCGAGTTTGAGATCGATTTTTTTGGGAATCATCACGCCGATGAGTTGCGTCATGTTACGGACGAGTTCGGAGAAATTGAAGTATTCCCACCGGAGATTTGACTTACCGGCATAGGCAAGAATTTGCTGGGTGAGCCGGGCGGCTTGTTGTGCGCCGAGTTCGGCATTCCGCAGGAGGGGGGTCACCTCGTTGTCCGGGGAAAGCTTGCCCAGAGAGATTTCCAAGTTTCCCAGAATGCTAACGAGCAGGTTGTTGAAGTCGTGGGCAATTCCACCGGCCAATAGACCCAGACTTTCCATTTTCTGCGCCTGCTGGAGTTGGGCTTCCATTTCTCGGCGTTTGCGTTCGTCTTCAATTTCATCGGTGATATCGGCAATGGTCCCCGTCATGCGGCTGGGTTTACCCGCGCGGTTGCGTGCAACCACTTTTCCACGGTCTTCAAACCAACCCCAGGTTCCATTTTTCCGCTTTAATCGGCGGCGCATTTCGTAGAGGGGAGAGGTTCCGTGAAGGTGATCCTCCAAGTGTTGGTGAACGCGGTCGGCCTCTTCCGGGTGGGTGATGATTTGCCAGAAGTTTTGGTATTGATCCACCTCTGCTTGAGTGTAGCCGAGCAGTTCGGCAAACTGTGCGGTGAAGAGAACGGCGTCGGTCTCCAAATTCCAGTCCCAGACGCCAAGGTTGGTTCCGGAAAGGGCGAAATGAAGTCGTTCCTCGTTGAGGCGGAGGTTGGTTTCGGCCAGGGAACGGAGAATGGCATCGGCGCAGAAATCCGCCAGGGAGCGAAAGAGGCCATGTTCTTTTTCCGTGTAAGCACCTTTGGTGTAGGATTGAATGGTGATGACGCCGAAGGTGTGCTTCTGATGATCCAGCAGAGGGGTGATGATCAGGCTTTCCGATTGGCGGTCCGTGCCGAAGTGGGAGAAGGGGGAGTTAGCCGGGGCGATGTTTTCCCGGTCGCCGTAGAGGCTGTACCCTTGAATGACTTTGCGGGTAAGGGGTCCGGGGGAATACTTGATGGTGTATTCTTCGCGGAATTCCTTGATGACGCCGTCCACCCGGTCGAACTCCGCCAAGGTAATCAACTTGTCTGTTTGGGAATCATAGATGCCCAGGTAGGCCGCATCCCACCCGATAATGACTTGAGCTGCGTTGAGAATGATGGAGGCGACTTCCTGATCGCTGCTGGCGGCGCTCAGCCGTTGACCCAGATCCTTGTAGATTCCATGCTGACTCTTCAGTTGCTCCTGAAGTCTCTTGCACTCCGTGCGCAACTCAACGAGTTCTTTAATAACACTCGGGTCGAGTTCCTGAGTTTCCTTGCTGCTCTGCGGTGGTTCTGGTTGCATCACTGCGCCATACCTTTTGTGAGGTGCCTAGTCGCTCGAGTGGCTCAATTTATTCAAGGTTCCATTCTGGAATCAAGGATTACATCTGGAATTCAGAAATGTTTTGTAAAGTTGTGGTGGGTTGAATGAGTGGCGGGAAGCTCTTGGTTACGGGAAGCACCGGATTGATCGGCAGCGAGTGTGTGCTGCATTTCAGCGGCAAGGGTTGGGCTGTTCACGGCATAGACAACAACATGCGCCGGGAGTTTTTCGGCCCTGATGGCGATACGCGGTGGAATTTGGATCGGCTTCGGCGCTTATCAAGCACCTACAACCACCACGAGTTGGATATCCGTGACCGCCCCAGGATTCTGGAACTTGTCTCCAATCTAAAACCGGATGCTGTGATTCATTGCGCTGCTCAACCCAGTCACGATCTTGCCGCGCAGATTCCTTTCGCCGACTTTGAAACCAACGCCACGGGGACACTGAATCTTTTGGAGGCTTGCCGGCAAACGAGTCTTTCGATTCCGTTTATTCACATGAGCACCAACAAAGTTTACGGGGACCGGCCGAATACCATTCCCTTGGTGGAGTTGGAAACCCGCTGGGAATATGCCGATGGCCACCGCAGTTTGGGCATTAATGAGGGGATGGCCATAGACCAATGCCTGCACAGCATCTTCGGTGTTTCCAAGCTCGCCTCTGATGTGATGGTGCAGGAGTATGGTCGGTACTTTGGGATGCACACGGTTTGCTTCCGGGGGGGATGCCTCACGGGTTCGGCCCACAGTGGTGCGGAGCTGCACGGCTTTTTGAGTTACATCACCAAGTGCGCGGTGAAGGGGCTTCCGTACAAAATCAACGGCTACAAAGGCAAACAAGTACGCGATAACATTCACGCGGCGGATGTGTGCTTGGCGATGGAGCGTTTTCTTTCAGCGCCCCGCAACGGGGAAGTATACAATCTGGGCGGTGGACCGGGGAATTCGGTTTCGTTGCTTGAGGCAATTGCGGCGCTGGAACACCGCACGGGGCGCCGCTTTGAAACCAGCTACTCGGATCAGGCGCGCAAAGGCGACCACATTTGCTATTACAGCGATTTGTCGAAACTCCAGGCGGATTACCCCGGGTGGAAGATCACTCGAACGCTGGACTCCATCTTCGATGAGCTTGTGGAGGCAGCCAGCCGTAGCTAGGGGCAAGAGGCTCAGTTTTTCTTGAAGCGCTCCAGCACCAGTTCCAGCAGGTACTTCTCCTTGGGGGGCATTCCGTAGTCGTAGAAGAACGTAATCCATTTTTCCGCATCCGGATCGCGGATCACATCCGTAAGGAAATAGGCATCGTAATCTCTGCGGGCTGACTCGAAGGACTTCAAGAGCCCCCGGATGGCGTTCCGCTGGCGAAACCCCCGGGAGATATTCATGGTGAATGCAAGACCTCCAAGAATACCCGCCAGCACCATGGACATACCATTCTTCCCAAACAATTCGAACATCCAGCCAACCTCCATTGTTTGGTAAAATTCGGAGATCAACTCGAAGATTCCGGAACCAATCATACTGATTAGCACCAACAAGAAGATCACGAGGAGGAGAACGACAAAGCCGACGACAATTCCCAGGCAAACGGTGAGAAAATCCACGATGACTTTATTTATGGAAAACCGGCGCGTGCTAATGGCCCGCCAACGCATCACCTCGTTGCGCATCTGGATTCCGTTGGCGGGAATGTGGGTGGTAAAGTCAGCCAAAAATTCCAAATACAACCACAAATAGGAAACCCACATCAGCCAAGTGCCGGGATAAAGAAGTGTTTGGAAAGCGAACAGGGGAATCAGCAGCGGAAGGGCAAACAAGATGAGGACGAATCCAACGCCGGAACGCATGCTGAGGTATTCGTAGAGGAAGAGGGCCTCGAGCATATCGCGCCCGGTGATCCCCGCAAGGTAAAGTTCCTCCATCTCTTCCGAGGATTTGATTCGGTTGCGCGACAGACGAAGGAACCCGCGCCAGAAGTTGGGTTTATCTCCTTCGGGTATATCCGTCACCCAACCGGGGCGAAAAAGCCGATCTCCATAAACACGATTTCGACGATAGAGAGCGTGGAAATATCCGTTGGTATGTTCTGCTCCGAGAAGAGGATTTTGTTTTCGGGCTTGCTCTGTGAAAAACGATTTCTCCGCCAGTTTGGACATGGGTTTTGGTTGAGCCCCCGGATGATTATCAGAAGAAGTTTACAGCATGAGCAAACTGGAACCGAGCAAGATTGCACAATCGTTTTTAGAGTCGCACTTTTCGTTTTTGCGGGGGGTACGGGCTCCGATTACGGCGGTGTTTTTTCTTCTGGGTAACTGGAAATGCCTGAAGTGGGCATTAGTACCGTGGTTGATCAACCTCTTTCTGGTTTTGCCACTGAGCTTTTCCTTCTATACTTTTGTGGTCTTTCCCTGGTTGACGGGTTTTCTTCCACAAACAGAGGTTTGGTGGGCGGAAGCACTTCGTTGGTTGGCCTCCTTCTTCTTTTTTGGCATGATGTTCGGGCTAACTCTAGTTACCGCCTATTTGGCGGCAATCCTGATTGGTGCCCCGTTTCATGATCAAATCGGGTTGGCGGTGGAGGAACATTACTTCCGGGATTACCCGGAGCTGAAGGCACCCGAAACCACAATCATTCAGGGAGTGAAGCACTCATTGGGAGAAGCGGTGAAGCGCATCAGCGTTACCGTCCCCTTGTTGGTAACAACCCTGTTACTGGGGTTGATTCCCGTGATCGGCGTACCCTTGGCTTTGTTATTCAATACAATCATCACCACAAGTTTTCTAACGCTCGATGCCTTCAGTATGCCGATGGATCGCCGAAATAGAACCATGCCCCAAAAGCTGCGCTGGTTGCGGGAGAATCTCAGTTTTGCCATCGGCTTCGGGTTGCCGTTGGTGTATTTACCCTGCGTTTTTATTTTGATGCCGCCCATCGCCGCGACGGCGGGGACGATGATCTTCTGCGAGTGGGAACTCAACCGGCGTAAGGAACTGCTGAAGCAATCCCAGCAAGGGGACACTCTCCCTCAGGCCTAAGTTACGACCGAAAGAGTACTTCTTCGCGGTGGAATTGCCTGATGCAGTAGGCAATACAGATGGCGGCTAAAAGGCTGCAACTCCCCACCGTGAGCCCATAGTAATCCCAGCGGATGTCGCCCTTCAGGAATTCCTTCGTCAGCAAACTTACGTTCACGAGCGGCACCAAGGCGAGTGTCGCGTTCAACCGCACCGTGGGAAGAATCGGCGCCAGAGCCGGGAGAATCAGCAGAAACTGAAAGGGCGCGATAGTGTTCTGCGCTTCCTTAAAGGAACGGGCATAAATCGAGAGGGCGAGAAACAACCCGGAGAACATCGCCGCCGTGGGAAACAGAAGTAGGGAACAGGCGAGGATCTGCGTGGTGGAAAGCTCGAACTCCATGAGAGTGCGGATTTCTGTCGGCATCAAGATTTGGTAGGAAAGCACCATGCTGGTGACACCCAGCAGAGCGGCGAGCAGGGAGGAACTGAAAATGACGAAATACTTGCCCAGAGCGATCTCCAACCGGCTCGCGGTGGAGAGTAAAAGCGTCTCCAATGTTTGACGTTCTTTTTCCCCAGCACCCAAATCCAGAGCTGGAAACAATCCCCCAAGGAACGAAAAAATGATCACGAGATACGGGAGAATGGAACCCAGAAACTCGGAGGTGATCCGTGTACGGGAGGCGATGTTTCCTTCCAGCGAAACGCGAAGGGGACGGAGGAACGCGGATGGGAGGTCCTTCCCTTGAAGGCGCTGGGCAGCGGCGTTCTCCGCAACCTTGCGATACACCTGCTCCAGTCGAGAATTGGCTTCGCGGGAAAGGCTGATGGTGGAATCGTGAAGAATGGTGACTTCTGTGGTGGTGCGGGGTTCCAGGAGCTTCTCCCCGATTCCCGAGGGAAGATGGATCACTGCTTCCACCAACTGCTGCGAAACGCCCAAGCGCCCACGATGATCGTAAGGGAAGAGTTCTGGTTCAGCTGATGCAATAACAACTTCGGGGACGGAGAGCGTCTCCGGAGATACCCAATCCACAAGGGCATACCCTTTGATAACAACATCGTGAAAATCCAAGGCAGCTTCGCGGTAGTCTTTTTGAATATCGCTGAGATCCTGTTCAGCCAAAAGTTCGCGAGCTTTTTCCTTCTGAGCTGGATCAGGTTTGCGCAGGGTATTCGTCCATTCCCGGAAAACGTTGATGTCCTGTGTCACTCCCTGGGGGATGGCATCAAACGCCTCGCCGAGTGAGGAATTCTTTAGTCCAGCAGCGAGGGGACTTTCCGCCACGGCCATCCCTAATCCCACGGGGCTGTTTTGAAACCATTCGAAAACAAGCTGTTCGTATTGGGTGCGGGTTTGTTCATCCGCGAGAACACGCACCACTTGCAAGCGCTGCTGTGCCTCCAGCGTTTGAATCAATCGACCGAGGCCCATCATCAGAAGCGGGATCACGAGAATGGGGACAATGACCGCAAAGATCACCGTTCGGCGATCGCGAAGGAGTTCCATGATTTCTTTGCGATAAATAGTGACAAATCGGGTGAGAGAAAAAGAACTCATAGTAGATGTGTGTCCCCGTGTTCCTGAATCACCCGGAGAAACGTGGATTCTATTTCTTCATCCGGTGTGCGGGCAGAAAGGAACTCTGAAATCGATCCAGAAAAGTAAAGCCGCCCCCGGTGGATGATGTGCAGATCATCACACAGGCGCTCGACTTCCCGCATGAGGTGGGTGGAAAGCAACACGGTTTTGCCCTGCGAGCGAGCCTCCTGAAGAAACTCGATGACGGTGCGACTGGCGAGAACATCGAGTCCGCTGGTGGGTTCATCGAAGATCAGAATCTGGGGATTATGAATCACCGCGCGGGCAATGCTGACCTTTTGGCGCATCCCGGTGGAGAGTTTGTCAATCGACCGGCGGGCATAATCACCGATGGTGAAGCGTTCCACGAGTTCGGCAATCCGTTGCTTGAGTTGGGGTTGGGGAACACCGTGCAGCGAACCAAAATATTGGAGAACTTCCAAGGGAGTGAGACGACCATAGAGAGCCGTGCTGTTGGAAACAAAACCAATGCAGGAGCGCACTTCCGAAGGGTTCTTGACCGTATCGAAGCCGGAAACAATCAAGGTTCCGGATGTGGGCTTCAAGACGGTGGAGATCAGCCGAAGCAGGGTGGATTTGCCGGCGCCATTGGGGCCAAGGATTCCGGTAATGATCCCCGGGCGACAATTCAGTGAGACGGCATCCAACGCAACCACCGGAGATTTACCACTGCGGTAGCTTTTGGTGACGTTTTGTACCTCAATCATGAGTAGTTGTTCCGAGTCGTTTCCGGAGTGCCGGAGGGACGGAGTCAGTCTTTTTTGCCGGATTTTTTGGAGGACTTGGCCGCTGTTTTAGCATCGGACTTGGGGTTTTTGATGAGGCTGGAAGCACGGGTATAAGAACCATTTTTCTCCATGCTTTCGCAGAACTTCCGCATTGCCTTTTCCGTTTCTTTCCCCAAGTGGTGTTCAAGGCCCTCGGAATCATTTTCGGCTTCCTCTTTGGAAACACCCAAATGTCCCAGAAAACGCAGGAGCAACTGGTGGCGCTCGCGGGCGGCGTGAGCGAGTTCGCGGCCCGTCTCCGTAAGGGAAACAGCACGGTGGGCTTCGGCATGAACAAGGCCCATGGATTTCAGGCGTTTGATGGTTTTGTGAACGGTGACATGGCTCACACCGAGCCGTGTGGCGATGTCACTCTTGTGGGCCGCGCCGATTTCCTTTTGCAGGTCATCGATGAGTTCCACATAATCCTCGGCGTTCTCCATGGCATGGTCGCTGCGCTGGCGTGTGGCCGGAGTGGATTGCTCTGCATTCATCTTGTCACTTCCATTTCGGGAATAGCTAAACCTTGGTTATTTAGGTTGAAGCGGTCTTTCTACTTGGTCAATAGTTATTAAACCTTTGAAAGCAAGGATGGAAGATTTATCCCATGACTCAAACTCATTCCAACGAGCGTGTAGCGACCTTGGAGCGCATGACCCGTGAAACGCAAATTCGGGCAACGCTGAATCTTGATGGGGACGGTTCCTTTACCGGAGCCACGGGAATTGGCTTTTTTGACCACATGCTGACGGCGCTGGCGCGGCACGGCGGGTTGAGTATTGTGTTGGAAGCGCGTGGAGATTTGGAAGTGGAATGCCACCATTTGGTGGAGGACGTGGGGATTGTTTTGGGCCAACTCACCGCCCAAGCCTTGGGAGACAAACGCGGCATCCAGCGGTACGGCCACGCCTGTGTCCCCATGGAGGAAGCGCTGTGCGAGGCCACACTCGATTTTTGCGGGCGTTCCTACCTCTATTTCTCGGCAGATTTTCAGCGTCCGATGATTGAAAATTATGCCACGGAAGTAACCGAAGATTTCTTCCGTGCATTCTGTAATAGCGCTGCGTTGACGATGCACCTGGAGTGCCGCCGCGGACGAAACGCCCACCACATTGTGGAAGGGCTGTTCAAAGCCTTTGCACGTGGACTGCGTGTGGCTGTTTCGGCCGATCCCCGCATGACTGGGATTCCCAGTACCAAGGGAACGCTCTAATCACTGGTTGGTGCGATGCAAACACAGTTTCTTTTTGTTACCTGTGGCTATCCACCTGCAAAGAATGCCGGTGCGGAGAAGGGTCTCGCCCGATTGGCCGATGCTCTTGCACGGAGAGGGTACCGTGTCACCGTTCTCGCCCTGAGATTTGATGCTGCTGAACCCCGTGAGGAAACAAACGCTCATGGCGTTCAAATTTTACGCACTTTGGAACCGCTGGCACTCGGTCCACTGTGGGGAATCACGTTTCGGCGTCAAGTGTCCCAGCAGATGAAAGCGCTTGCTGCAAACTGGGATTTCGTCCTCTGCAATCAACTGTTCCTTCACTCGGATGTCGCCGCCAAAGTGGCTAAAGATCAGGGGAAGCATTGCGCCTCGGTGGTGGTGAATTGCAGCACTTTCAGCGACTTCAAAACGCTTCTGGAACAGCGTGGAGGCAAATCAATCTTACAGCGAAGCATTCGGGATTCCTCAGTCATGGTGATGACCCGACCCAGCGTGATGGAAGCGATCCACCACGGATATCAAAAGAATGCAGTCCGCGCGTTTCGGTACATGGTGCCGAGTCTTTCGGAAATCAACCACGCACCTTCTGCTTCGCGGGATGTACTCTACATCGGGCGATTCATGCCACAAAAGAATGTGGTGGGGTTGATCCGAGGATTTGAGCGTTATGCCGAGAAGCACAGCAAATTGAATTTGATTTTGGTGGGGGACGGAGACCTGAAGGACGATGTATTGGCCGCCATCAAAAACTCTCCGGCGTGCCACCGAATCAAGCGCTACGGGTGGACGACTGAACCCGAGACCTTCTACCAACGCGCACGAGCTGTGGTGATGTTCTCGCACTCCGAAGGGCTGAGTAATGTGATGATTGAGGGTCTTTCCTTTGGGAAGCCCATGGTCATCACTGATGTGAGCGGTGCCCGGGAAGCGATTGATCCGGAGTATAGTCTTCCATCTCAACTACCAACGGGGACACCCCAGATGGCCCAGGGTGGTTTGCTGATCCCTATCGGTGATGAGGAAGCCTTGGCCAAAGCATTTGAACAATTGGAGGATGACGCCGCAGTGGACGAATTGGGCTCTGTGGCGCGCAAACGAATTGAGACGGATTTTATGGAGGAACACTGCGTTCAGATGTTTCTGAATGAAGTGAAAAGCATCCAAGCGGGTAACCCGGAACCATCACCCTTTTTCCACGGGATTCTTCCATGAAAGTCTGCTTTCTGGGGGAGGCCACCAAGAAACACGTTCGCGATTGGGCTGTTTGGCTTCACAAGCAAGGTGTTGAAGTGGTGGTGTTAAGTGATGCCAAAGGAGAACCCATCAGGGTGGGGGACAGTGAAGTTCGGCAGATGCATCCGCGATGGACCTTCTTTCACAACGTTTGGACCTTCAAGCTCCGTGGTGGACCGCTTGCCAACAATCGCGACAAATGGCGGCTGTATCGACCGATGATTGAGGCCTGCAACGCTGATCTCATTCATGCTCATGAAGCACTGGGCTACGGTCCTATTCTTCCCAAGCTGCGCACCAGTGTCCCCAAGATATTGACTCCCTGGGGGCCGGATGTGGAATCCGCTATTCAGGAGAAGACCACCGAGAAAGCGAGACTTGTGCTCGGGGGTTTGCAGGCAGCCGATGTGATCACCACCAACGCAAACGGATTGGAATCTTATTGGTCGGATGAATTGGGAATTCCAAAAGAGCGTTTTCGATTTTTCCCCTGGGGAGTAAACACTGAGTTGTTTTGCCCCGCTGATTCTGCACAAAAAGATTTACTTCTTCAGCAATGGTTGATTCCCGAAGGGGCTTTATTGTTCCTCTGTCCCCGTATTCCATTACCGCTATATCGGCATGAGGATCTTTTGAAAGGGTGGAAAATATTCCGGGAACGCCAACCCAACGTGCGCGCACACCTTCTATTTTTGAGTGGTGGCTTTCCGATTCCCAAATCATGGAATGCCACAGTTCTGAAAGACTTTACCTGGATTGAGCAAAATTGCGCGGCGGGTGAAATGGTGGAGCTGTATCAGATGGCCGACTTCACCGTGATGATTCCGCAAACAGATCTGCTGGCGCAGTCGTTATTGGAATGCCTCTCCTGCGGGAGCATTCCAATTCTAAACCGGCTTGCAACCTATGAATATGCCGTGGGTGATGTTGACAACAGCGAGTTGGGGCGTTGCATCTGGGTGCGGGATGGAATCACCTTGGCAGAACAAGTGGCGGATGCTTTTTCAGCGGCTTCGGCAATGACGCTTTCAGAACGAGCAAATCATTCCGAACACAACATCCGGATTGCGCGCTCGCGGTTCCATGAGGATATCTGCCGTCGATCCCTTCTTCAACTGTATGAGGAGCTTCTGAAGAAACCCCGATGACAAGGCCTTCCAAGAAATCAACTCAGCGCGTGCCGGTACTTTTTCTCATTCAGAATCTGGAAATGGGTGGAGCGGAAAAACTATCCATCCGGTTGGCGAGGCTGCTACGGGATCAGGGGTGGGAGATTCATTTGGCGGTGCTGCAGAAAAAGGGGACACTGGTGGCCGAGGCGGCGCAGTTTGGAATTCCCGTGCATGAGTTGGGAATTGATTTTTCCTGTGGCTTGCTTTCTTGGCGATTTCCCTTGGAATACCTCAAGGGATTGTGGCGGTTGCGGAAGTTGATCCGTTCACTGCGGGCGAAACTCGTTCTTTCTTTCATGTTTTGGCAGGATTGCTTGGCTGTTCCTGCTGCGTTGCTTTCGGGGGGTTGCCGCCGAGCCATTACACAACGCGTTGGAATGAAAGAGGAATACTTGGTTCGTCGACATTACCTGTTGATGGATGCCTTCAATAATTTCTTCGCTGGTGCAATTATCTCCTTCAGCTATGCGGTCTGGAGAGACCACGCCAAGCACGAACCGTTCTTTCACAAACGGAGTGTTCTGATTCTTACGGGGATGGATGCCCCCGTCCCCATGCCTTCCCCCGTCCCTATTTCCGCCAATTTGGAGCATCAGTTTGTAGTGGGGAATGTGGCGAATCTGAAACCGGTGAAGCGATGGGACATCTTCCTTCGGGTGATTGCCCGGGTACGAAAAGATATTCCCGAAGTGCGGGGTATTTTGGCCGGGAGGGACATGGGTGAACGTGCGAAGTTGGAGCAGTTGGCCAAGGAACTCGGAATCACCGATGCCGTGCTTTTTCTGAATGAGGTTCCGAATTCGTGGTCGGTTTT
>JANRMB010000016.1:0-3936 GCA_033761985.1 Candidatus Sumerlaeia bacterium
GGAACTGAGCCCTTGGCAGCGGTATGGCGTGAACTTTCTTCGGATTTTGACGCTCAGCATTCAGCATTTCTTCCTGAATAAATGCATGCTGCGGGCATCTGCGCTGACCTTTTACACGATGCTTTCCATCGTGCCGATGGTTGCCGTGGCCTTGGGGATCGCCAAAGGGTTCGGGATGGATCAAGTGTTCCAACAACAATTGGAATCGCTCTTCCCTTCCACCCCGGCGCCAACAAAAGAGGACAAGGATTTCTCAAAACCGTCGAAACCAATACCCGTCGATTCGCCCAAAGTCTCGGATTCTATAACAACAAGCAGCACCAAAGTAACTACGACTAATGCGGACGAACAATCTACCAAAACGCTTAGTATTGGCGCCACAATTACAGATTTTGCAGAAAGACAATTAGCAATTACTAATGGTGGCCTGGTGGCGGGGATTGGTATTATCTTTCTCTTCTTCACGGTCATTCGGATGATTGGGAATATCGAGGAAAGCCTTAATGCGATCTGGAATGTTAAGGAAGAGCGGAGTCTGGCACGGAAGCTTTCCGATTACCTCTCCCTCATTATTTTCAGCCCGATTGTGCTGATCATGTCCAGCTCGCTCAATATTCTGTTGAGTCAGCAGAAGGATAAACTCATCGAAAGTATCCCAATACTGAGTTTCCTAAACCGCCCGGCTGAAATTGCGTTGAAGTCTGTTCCTCTATTACTGATTATCATGCTGCTGTCCTTTATTTATGCTTATCTCCCCAATAAAAAGGTGCGGTTGATTCCTGCGGTGATGGGGGGAATCGTGGCGGGGTTGGCGCTCCAATTCTTCCAACTCTTCTACATCTTCTTTCAAAAGGAAGTTTCCAACTACGGGGCCATTTACGCAGGCTTGGCAGCACTCCCCCTCTTTATGTTCTACCTGCAAATGACGTGGTCATTGTTGCTATTTGGAGCGGAAGTTAGCTTTGCGGCGCAGAATTCCGGGAATCTGGAGTATCAGGGGAAAATCAACAACGTGAGCGATGAGCACCGCGCGCAGGTGGCACTGGCCATTTGTGCCGAAGTGGTGCGCACGTTTATGGCGGGTCAACGTGGGCCAACGGGTTATGAACTCTCCCTGATATTGGCCACACCCGAGAGGTATGTGAATCAGGTGATTCAGGATTTGCTGGAGTGCCAAGTACTGAGCGTGTTGGCCCCGGATGCAGATAATCAGATCCGCTACGCCCCCGCTTTGGATACCGGAAAACTCACGGTGAATCTCGTGCTGCAGCGCCTGAATGCCCTGGGGACTTCAGATGTTCCGCTGGTGAACAACACCGTGGTGCAACGAATTCGGGAATCTCTTGGGGTTTTGACACAGGACACCGAAGCGAGCGGTGGCAATCGCCTGATCCGGGATCTGCTGGACTAAGCCGCTTTTCTTTTATCGGCACAATTTTCTTTGTTTTCCACAAAGGGTTGCCAAAACAACCCCACCACCCATGCTTCTGGTGCGCCGGGGAGACGTTTCCTCTTTGCTCCGTTGCACGCGTGCACCCTCTCCGGTGGGTAATCCCTTTTGTGGAGGCGTTGACCTGCCTTGAAATCCCTCGCTGCTCTCTCGCTCACTCTCGCAAGTCTCCTCGGAGGATCGACCAGCCTGCTTGCTGGTGGCGAGACCTTCACCGCCCCCGAACCCGAAGATTTGATTATCTACCATGTTTTCCTCGACCGATTTGCCGATGGCAACCCCGGGAACAACGCCGCAAACCCCCGCACCCAAATACGCCCCACGCAAGGCACAGGTTGGCATGGTGGGGACTTTGCCGGTGTGACGCAAAACCTCGACTACATCGCGGGACTGAACGTCAACGGCCTGTGGCTCTCCCCTTTTCTGGAGCAGGTGAACAACTACCACGGATACGCAACGTTTGACTTCTACAAGATTGATCCTAACTTCGGCACTTTGGAAGAGCTTCAAACCCTCATCAGCGAAGCCAATAAACGGGGTATTGCCGTTTACTTCGATATGGTGGCGGGGCACCAAGCGGGGCTCCTGACCAGCGATTCCCCCGGCTACAACAGTTACCTGCCGCCCCCCAACGAGTATGTGATGCGCTGGAACTCCAGCCTGCGCTACCCACCACCTTTCAACGGTCTTCAATACTTCCACGCCCACGGCAACATCGGAAACTTCTTCGGTGTGGAACAGGAAATCGGCGAGTTGGTGGACTTGGACGATTTGAAAACCGAGACCCCTTACGTTCAGGAAGAGATGACAAAAATTTGGGAATTCTGGCTGGAGAATACCGGCGTTTCGGGGTTCCGAATCGATACCGTGAAGCACGTGGATTTGGGGTTCTGGCGGTTTTTCCTGCCACGGCTTCAGGCCAAAGCAGATGAACTGGGCCGTACCAACTACTTCACATTTGGTGAAATCTACGCCGGTGATGACAACTTTATGAGCGACTATGTGGGGACGCTGCGCGGCGAACCCTACAAGCTTGATGCCGCGCTGGACTTCCCCTTCTACTACACGGTGCAGGGGGTGTTCTCGCGGAACAACCGCCCCCCCAGCGATCTCTCCGGCAGGATTCAGGCGCGGGAAGCTGCACTTGGCATCCATCACCTCAAGATGCCGAACTTCATTGATAACCACGACGTTCCAAGATTTTTGAACGATACACAGTCCAACCCCGGATCCGGCGTGGCAGAACAGATTCGCCGATTGGAGTTGGCGTTTGTGGCGATGTTCACTCTTCCGGGGCCACCGATCGTGTATTACGGAACAGAGCAGGCATTCAACGGCGGGTTCGACCCCAACAACCGGGAAAACATGTTCGATGGCCAGTTTGAATTCGGGCCATCACTCGGCGATAACTTCGATACCAGCCACCCTTTGTATGAACTGGTGGCCAATCTTTCCAACTTCCGGAACTCGCTTCCCGCACTGCGGCGGGGGGGCTACACGCCACATCTGGTATCCACATCCGGGCCGGGTCGCTGGGTGTATTCCCGTGGGGTGGGTGAGAATCGGGTGATTGTGGCGATGAACACCAGTGTGAACAGCACCGGCGGTACCATGGACTTCGTCGTCGCTGATTTGGCGGGCAAACAACTGAGCAACGCGTTCAACCCGACCCAAATCGTGACGGTGGGAGTAAGCGGACAAGTGTCTCTGCCCGCCTTGGCTGGTCAGGGTTATGCCGTATGGGTTCGGACGGATCAGGTTCCACCCGTGCCGCTTTCCGTGGTGAGCACGCTCCCTGCTGATGGCGCCGTGGGAGTCTCTACCGAGCTTGAGGAAGTTGTGGTGCAGTTCAACCAACCGATGAATACCAGCACCACCACCGGGGCCATCTCTGTGGAGCCAACGGTTCCGTTTACCGTGACGTGGAATCCAGAGGGCGATACCGCAACTTTGGATTTGGTGCCTCCGCTGGAATCGCGCACCAACTACACCGTGGCCGTAAGTACCGCGGCGCAATCTGCCGAAGGCTCAAACCTCAGGGCTGCTTTCACCAGCACATGGATTACCGAACGCACCGGCCGCACACTGCCTCCGCTACCCGTAGCTTTGGGAACTTTGCGCCCGTTGGAAAATCTCCCCACCTGGCCGAACACCTCCTCGCTGCAAACCAACGCGGCACATTTTGTGGAGGAGTACTTTGTATGGAATGACGCCTTGGGCGACGACCGCGGTCCGGGAACCTACACGTACCCCACGAATGCCGTCTTCACCACGGGGGACGCTGATATTGAGCGCTTCGCCATGGCCTACGACGCCGTGAATGTGTACTTTCTTCTGGAACAAGCAAGCATCAACCCCGCCGCCGGATTCTATACCACCTACTGGGGAATCGGTTTGGATTTGGGAGAATCGGGTCGGGTGAACCTTGGCTACAACCAACAAACCGGTGCCACAGGTGGAGCGAACCTGCTTGCCCGCCCCGACGC
>JANRMB010000017.1:0-11356 GCA_033761985.1 Candidatus Sumerlaeia bacterium
GATCAGCGAGGCGAGGGATGTTTTTCCCGTTCCCGGAGGTCCCCAAAAAATCATGGAGGGGACGCGGTCGGCTTCGATCAACTGTCGAAGGGGAGCGCCTGGACCCACCAAATGTTTTTGCCCCACGTAACGATCAAACGAAAGTGGCCGTAAACGATCCGCCAAAGGTTGTTGAACCAACGTTGCGGCTTCAGCTGCGGGTGTTTGGCGGGGTGGTCGGGCGGGTTGCTCCGGAGAAACGGCCCCACGTGCTGGAGCGTAATCAACAAATTCCTCTTCGGCGAACAAATCATCGGGGGCCATGAACATACCTCATAGAGGAAGAAACCGCCGAAAAGCGCCAAAAGCAAGGGGGAAGAAAGTTGGGGAGGTGCGCCCATCCCTGAAGTGGAAACGTGAGATTTCAACTCCAAAACAACGGCCGTAAGTTGAGGAGTCAACTTCCGATTAGTTGTTGAAGAAACTCCCGGGCTTGCCGGGCTTCCGGTGTTCCGGGAGCCAGTGCAACCACGCGTTTATAGTTTTCCACTGCCTCGGCACGGTTATCCTGGAAGGAGTAAACCTGCCCAAGACCAAAGAGAGCCGAGGGGTTGTTTTTATCAAGTTCAAGTGCTTTGGTGTAAGCTTCCTGAGCACGGGTGAAAAGAACTTCGCTCCGGGTGCTGTTTCCGGGCTGTTCACGACGAGCATATTCCCGGTAGGAACGGGCGAGTTCGATCCAATTGTTTTCGTTTTGAGGCTCAAGCTCCGTGGCGCGTTCAAAGAGCTTGAGCGCTTCCTCATATTTGGCGGAGTTGATGAGTCGAGTTCCCTGCACACGCAACGCACTCACCAGCACCGGACGAATAGAGTCCTGATGCTCGGGATACTTCTTCCAGGCTTTGTCCAAGCTGCTGACGGCATCGGCGGATTTGCGGTTGGTGAGGTCTTCACTGGCTTCCAGAATAATTTCATTCAGCGCCGTTGGGATTTGTTGTTGAGTTCCCGTGGAGTATTGGTTCTTGGGGAGGGCAACTTCTTCCATGAAGGTGAGGATTCCCTGATAGGCAAAAGCTGTGATGCCGATGAGCACACAGGTCAGCGTCACTCCCCCAACCCACGCAAGCAGGGAGAAGCGGGTTTTCTGGGGACGATAGGTTACCCGACGCCGTGTGGTTGTGGAAGGATGACGCCGTTCCGGTGCGGGTTTGAATTCCTCTGCAAAACTCCCGAGAGCAGAGCCCAAGGCAGCGTCTTCAGGATCATCGAATTCATCGGGGTGTTCGGAAGCCCAGCGGGGGGCTTTGGGAGAGTTCCGGGTGTGTTGCCGTTCCGGTTGGGCACGTTCACGAGTGCGGGGTGCGGAGGGGGAATCGCTTGCAGCAAAGCCAAGGTTGGGGGTGTTTTGGCTTCTTGCCTTTCGTCCGCCGGTGGGCAGGGGAGCAGGCCGCTCCTCTTCCTCCAGAGCAAACTCCTGTGGAATGACGGCAGTGCGCGGGCGTTTTCTACTGGTTCTGGATTCTGCAGCTAGCCGCGCTTGTTCGGCTCTCTGGTGCAGCGCGTATCGAAGCCCTTCACGCAGGTTTCTATCCAGTGGTGCGCTTTCCACAGCCAAGCGAAACAACTCCACGGCACGTTCCGCGTTCCCTTCCTCCAAGGCATGTTCTGCCTCCAGGGCACAGCGTTCTGCTTGGGAAAGGGGAGGTTGTTGGGTGCGCTTTTTTCGACCAAACATGTGAGTGAATGCCCTGTTGGAAAGACTTTGCAGTCTTGTAACCAAAATAGTTAATGTAGAGTTGGGGGTGCGCGTGGAGAGAATCAAGAAAAAAAGACATCGAAATAAATAGCTGGCGTGAAAACGGAGTTGGCCTGAAATGACTTGGGTAATGCTTTGGGTTTCTGTTGCCAAATTCAAAGGGGGCTTTTCATAGTTCCCAAAACTTGCTCTGAGTGTTGTACAGAGTTTCCCTTCTTTGAGGTAGTCCCCATGATTCCACCCGCCACCGCCCTTCCGTCACAAAGCGCTCAACCCGATGAGCGCGGCCATTACGGCCCTTACGGTGGGCGTTATGTTCCAGAAACATTGATGCAAACGCTGATGGATGTGGAAGCCGAATTCCGGGCGGTAATGGCTGATGCAGGGTTCCGCGAAGAACTTGGCAACCTGCTTCATGAGTATGCCGGGCGGCCCACACCTCTTACCCGAACACGCCGCTGGGAGGAATATTTGGGGAACCGCTTCCGGATTTATGCCAAACGCGAGGATCTTCTCCATACCGGAGCGCACAAACTCAACAACTCCCTTGGTCAGGCTTTACTCGCGAAACGGCTTGGCAAAAAGCGTATCATCGCTGAAACGGGGGCAGGTCAGCACGGCGTTGCCACCGCCACGGCCTGTGCCTTGATGGGCCTTGAATGCCTGATCTACATGGGTAAGGAAGACATCGAGCGGCAAAAACTCAACGTCTTCCGGATGCGCCTCATGGGTGCGAAGATATGCCCGGTTACCAGCGGAACAGGGACTTTGAAGGACGCCACCAACGAGGCGATGCGAGACTGGATTGCCAGCTGCGATACCACCCACTACATCATCGGCTCCTGCGTGGGTCCGCACCCCTTCCCCATGATGGTGCGCGATTTTCAACGGGTCATCGGCGATGAAGCCAAAGAGCAACTCCACGATGTGGAAGGGAAACTCCCTGATCATGTGGTGGCCTGCGTGGGTGGTGGCTCCAATAGTATGGGGATTTTCCATCCATTCTATGAAGACAGCACCGTGAAGTTTTGGGGCGTGGAAGCCGAGGGAGAAGGCCTGCATACCGGCAAGCACGCCGCAGCCATCAACGGCGGGCATGTGGGGATCTTCCATGGTTCCAAAAGTTACGTGCTACAAAATGAGGACGGTCAGATCACCCCGGCCCACAGCATCAGCGCCGGTTTGGACTACCCCGGTATTGGGCCTGAGCATAGCTATTATGCGGACACGGGTCGGTGCACGTACGTCCCCATTACAGATGAGGAAGCACTGATTGGCCTGAAAAACATTTCCCGTCTGGAGGGGTTAATCCCTGCTCTGGAAACTGCCCACGCTTGTGCCTGGATTGAAAAAATGGCCTGTCACGAACACGGTCGCCCCGGAGACGTGGTTCTCCTTTGCTTCAGTGGCCGTGGTGACAAGGACATGTTCAGCCTTCAGAAGTATGTGAATCTGGAGGAGAGCTAATCTCCTCCCGTTTCAAGATTTAGGTTTCGTCGAGATCCATTTCGGAATCCAGGTCTTCAGCCACACTCTCCGGAAGGCCCTTGCGGATCATATCCCGGTAACGGTTCACCACGTCCTCGGGATTACCCGACTGCTGGGCACGTGATGGGGGAACCTGACGTAGCCGATCGTCTGGCTGCGGGGTGTTATGAATATAGGATTGCTGAACGATGGGTTTGCGGGGAGGAAACTCTTGGGGAAGTTCCTTGGGGTCGAGGCGGACCTTCGACCGAAACTCATCGCCGGCGAGCGAAGATTTTTGGAACTCAGTGGAAACCCGCTGCTGTGCTGCGAAGTTCTTTTTCGGAATCACATGGGAGGAAGATTCCTCTTCTGGTTGGGGAACCTTGACGATCGGTAGTCGTTGGGTGGGTTCATCCGAGGAGGATTCGGGCGCGGGGGGAACTACGGTTGCCGCAGGGGCTACAACTGCCGTGGGAGCGGGGACGGGGATTTGTTGAACAATGACTTGAGGAATGGGAGCCATCGGTGTTGAAGGTTTGGGTGAAACACGCCGACTTTGCATCAACACGTCCTGGAACTCGGGTATCTTGATGTCGTCACGGCTGACCATTTCCACGCCGGTTTCGTTGTTGTAGCCCTCTGGTTGCGAATGGTAGTCGCTGGCGGGTTCATAGGGGTCCGAAATAAATTCCCATGGGTCGTTTGTATCCTGCCAATCTTCTGGTATCCCAAGCCCTTTGAATTTCATGGAAAGGTCGTTTTCCGATTCGGCGAACTTCAGGGCATCGCGCTCGGAGATCTTGCCGCGTTTGGCCAGCATGTAGAGAGACTTGTCGAAGCTACAGGTGCCGTCCTGATGGTTGATATTATTGATGAATTGCTTGAGTTCACCAAGGAGTCCGCGGGCGATGAGTTCGGTAATACGCGGGGAGTTCATGAAGACTTCCGTGGCGCAGGTTCTTCCACCACGAACATTTGGGACGAGTCGCTGGCAAACGATCGCTTTGAGGTTCAGGGAAAGCTGGGTGAGAACTTGGCGCTCCATGCTGGCGGGGTAGAAGTGCATGATGCGTTCGATCGCTGCCACGGTGTTGGTGGAGTGCAGCGTGGCGAAGACGAGGTGCCCCGTCTCGGCGGCATGCATTGCAAATTGAACCGTGTCATCAGTTCTTAACTCGCCGATGGAGATGACCTGCGGGGCTTGGCGCAGACTGTTTTTCAAGGCTTCTTCAAAGCTGTGGGTATCCAACCCCACTTCCCGTTGCGTGACGATGGAGCGCCGGTGCCGGTAAACGAATTCGATGGGGTCTTCAATCGTCACAATGTGGCCGGTCCGCAGGTGGTTGCGGTAATCCAGCATGCTGGCCATGGTGGTGGATTTCCCGCTCCCCGTGGAGCCGGAAATAAGAACAATCCCCCGGTCTCCCAAAGAGACGTTTCGCAGGATGGGCGGGAGCCCGAGTTCCTTCAGTGTGGGGATGTTCATCTCCACCCGGCGCATCACCAACCCAAGGGAGCCACGCTGCCAGAGGGCGTTTACACGGAATCGCCCAATATTGGGGTCCATGAACGCGATGTTGAGTTCGCAGGTGCGGTTGAGTTCTTCCCACTGGGATTCACTCATCACGGATTTGGCAAAAATTTCCAATGCTTGGGGGGAAAGCCGCTTGTTTTTGGCAGCCGTGGGAACCACGAAGTTTCCACTGATGTTAATGCACGGAACCGCACCCGTAATCAGGTAAACGTCCGTAGCCTTCTTTGCGGAGGCTTCCTTGAGGATCTCAACAAAGTTCATAATAGGTTGCTAGCCCTTCTTCCATTTCTCGGGCTGATGAAACAAGGGAACGGCAAAGTACGCAAGGGGGAAGGGAGTTGGCTTAAAAGATTCGACCCCTGCCGAGTTGGTACTCGCAGGGGTCTGGGTTTGTGGGGGTACTTCGGTTTTGGACCGGGTTAGTGTTGAATGCGGAGGTTGGAACGCTTCCAGGAATCAAGGTAGCGGGAAACCCAATCACGAAGGGCGCAACCTTCGGGGTCGTAGGGGTCACGTTCACACCAGATGTCCCGCCCGGCTTTTTCGGCTTCGAGCCACTTATGCCGCTGTGCTTCGGCGAGGATGTCCTCGGAGCGGTAGAAAGGGATGTCCAGTTCCTTGCCGAGAAGTTGAGTAAGTCGGCGGTAGGCCTGGTATTGGGCCCAGAGATCGGCCACGTAACGGAACAACGTCCGGCGGGGTTGCGTTGGGGTTGCGTTCACAGGGATTTCTTCGCTGAAATGGAAATCCACCGCTGAAGCAGCCACCAGAGGGGCAGCAAGGGAGGGAAATGCAGCTCCATAGGAGGCAGACAGAAGGAGGATGCGCCATTGTTCGGAAGAAACTGATTTTTCTTTCCAAGTAATGAAACTCATCAGGTTGTACCTTTCAGAAGGGCAGTTTTCGGTTTGTGGTGTTTCCACTGCCTTTCGATTGGTATTGGTCTTTATCAAATCGCGCACCATGTAAAGGCCATAATTCCGGAACTTTATAAAACACAATTCAGGAAGAATAAAGCAAAACAAACAAAATCAATACAATGTGAATTTATAAAACGAGTGATTCATTGAAGGTGAACCCCTCTTTTTTCGACGGATTTTCTTCCGTTTTGATCGGAATTGGTGCCAAATTGACGCCGATTTCCTGCCAAATAATAAAATTTTGATCCCTAAGCTTTCTCTCATTGGGAAAGCCAACTCCCAGAAAGAGAAGTCTGTATGACGCGATTTACCCATTTTTGCACCACCTTTCTGGTTGTGCTGGCACTCCCCCTCTCGGCCGATTATGAGGCAAAAGCCCAGCTTCAACGTGTAACCACAGTGGTCCCCTTCCCACGGGGAATCCAACCCTTGGGCGAGGATTTCGTCGTATTGAGTCGCGGCCGCGTTCGCGGAAGCGGTGGTGTAAGCGCAGAAATTGAAGACCGCGCCGGCACGCTCTTTCTCGTCAATCCAGACGTTCGGCAATCAGTTCTGGAACCGGAAGTATCCGAGGAAGTTAGGGAAAACGGTCGAGTCCTTGCCGAACCCACCTCCCCGCCGTTTCGACTTTGGAATCGTTCCAGTGTCCCTCCCTCAGCGGATCGGGAAACTGATCGTCCCTACTGCGTTTTGCGTTATCACGAAGCCTCGAAAAATCTCTTCATCTGTGCCTTCTCCGGAGTTGATAAACCCGGTAGCACAAATGGTCGCTCGTTCTCCAAAAATCTGACGGATGCCATCCTACGTTTCGATCTTCGAAGCAATGAATGGCATACAGTGGAACGCCACGATATTGAAGCCGGGGGCCTCTATCCCCATCACAATCCCAAGTTGATGGCGCCTCCCCATGGTTGGTTAAACGGTCCCAACAACCTATTGGTGCAGGGCGATTGGTTGTATGCCGTGGGGAAGGACAACTCTCTTCTGGTGCGCTACGATTTGCGCCCGTTGCTGACCGATTCCACCGCTCCCGCACTCCCCAGTGAATGGGTACTGGGAGGGACACTTGCACTCACCAACGGCTCCTCTCAAACGCTGGAAGGCCATAGCGCTCTCGCTTGGCACAAAGGTTTTTGCTATCTAGGGACACGTACCAATTCGGTCATTGTCCGTTTCCCCATGAGTGACACAGGAGAAATCGAACAACCGCTCAAAGGAGAACTCATTGCCCTTTTTGATCCCTTCGACCCCAATACCAACAAGACGTCTGATATCACCGACATTACCTTCGACCCTCAGGGACAGCTTTATGTACTCAACGCACAACCCAGCCGTGTCTTCCGATTTGTACCTGATCCTATCACGATTTTCGATGCTCGCAACAAAGCCCAGCAACCATGGTTCCATCTAGCGGACGCGCTTGGAAATCCCAAGATGAAATCCGAAAACATTCACTACCGTCACCCTCAACAACTCTTCGTCACTTCCGGTGATGGCTATGGGTATCAATCCGGTGCCGATGGCACACTCTACGTTATCACCTGGTAAGCAGAGGGCGATACGACTCAATCCCCTCGGCGAAGGGTCGGGGGGAATAGCCAAGTTCCTGAGTGGCGGGGGAGATATCGACCACCACATTTTCCCGCAATCTTGCCACGGATTCGCGGTTCACATTCGGTGGTAGAATCTTTTTCGGCGCATACCGAACCAGAAACTCTACACCTCCCAAAGGGACGGGGATGATGCGAAGCGTTTTGTTATGGAGTGACGCGAGTTGCTTTACAACCTCTGAAAGTTGCAACGGATTCGGTCCTGCTAACGCAATTGTTTGACTCGAGGAATTTTGGATCGTGAGTGCCTGCACAGCCGCTGTGGCAACGTCTTCCACATGTACCGGTTGCATCAGTTTTCTTCCACCATCGGGGAGAAACATCCACGATTTGTTCTTCAGGGACTGAAGCATCGGATACAAGTTACGATCGCTGGCGTGACCATAAATCATCGTGGGCCGGAGGATGGTGAAATGGATGCCGGACTCCTGAATGGCCTTTTCACAACTCATCAGTTTGGGGATTACTGGATCGGGGACGGAGGAAAGAATTCGGGTGGAGGAAAAGAACACTCCTTTTGGGACAGTGAGTGCTGTCATCCATTTAAGCAGCACCGGGGCAAACTCCAGATGAACGCAACTGACCAGTGCATCAAATCCCCCTTTGAGTTCAGGAAGGGAGGAGTTTCCGCAATCGAACGAAACCCATTCCATCGCATTCAAATCCTGGTCTTTGGGCCGTTGTGTTCTGTATGTCCCCGTAACGGCATAACCCGCCTTTACCAGGGCTTTGGCCACAAACTTCCCTGTGGGGCCATTCGCGCCCACCACCAAAACCCGTTTCATGGTTTTACCTTCAAAACCTGTTGGTAAGCCCGTTTTGTTCGCTGAAGTTGATGCTTCAGTGTGTAAAGTTGCAATGCCCTCTGGCGGGCACGTGTCCCCAACTCTACCCGCAGTTCAGGAGAACCCAACAAGCGTTTCAACGCGTTCCGAAGCGCTTCGGTACTTCGAATCGGCACCAGCAATCCATGCTCTTCCGTGCGAATCATTTCGCGAATCCCCCGAATCCGTGTCCCCACTATGGCACGCCCCGCCATCATCGCCTCAAGTACGGTGACTGGGAATCCTTCACGCCAAGAGGGAAGGCAAAATACATCACACAACTGAAGTACCGCAGGGACATCGTGCCGATACCCCACAAAATGAATCCGATCTTCCACCCCTTCATCCACGATGCGGAACTTCAACTCATCCATCACCCGGTCACGCTCGGTGGAAAGCACCGGACCCACAATCAAGGCCTGAAGATTCGGAAATTCCCGAAAGAGCGGAAACAACGCCTCCACCAACTCCACTGTCCCCTTTTCACGGGTCAGCCGACCAAAATACCCCACCACCTGAGAAATTTTAGGGATTGAAAACTCCTCGCGAAGCTTCTGTATGGTGGCTTCACTCACGTCGATATACGGCGCTGGTTCCACGCCGTTTGGTATGTTGAAAATCCCTTTCGGAGCATGAAACCCCGTACGTCTCGCAACGCGGGCATCTTCCCGTGAAACACAGAGCATTGCATCATGAAAGTAAGAGCCAAACTTCTCCGTCCCCCAATGAAGCAGCCAACCCAACCGACCGGAATGTTCGTGAAACGTAAATCCATGCACGGTGTAAATGATGGTCTTCACTCCCATCAGTGTCCCCACAACTCTGGCGACCAAACTCGCCACCGGGGTATGGGTATGAAGAACATCCGGCCGGAATTTTCTGATGATTGCCGCAAGTGCTCGTGCTTCTTTCAGCAGTTGAAATGGTTGAAGTGAGCGTGGAATGTTCAGCGGTATCATATGCATCCCAGCAGACTGGAGTGCTTCCGCATCTTTCCCCATGGAACAGGCAATCGCCACGGTGGCACCGTGCAATTGTTGATCAAAAGCCACGGGAGCCAAAAAATGCCTCGCCGTAAAATCCACCGCGCAGACGTGAAGAATCCGAAGCCCTTTGTACGGATTCCCCATGATTAATCCAGCGGCCCCACAAGCGTACTGGCGAAGGGGCTTCTGAAAATGGTGCGGCAAACCTTAACCACTTCTTCCTGTGTCACCGTTCGAATGGAATCGAGCAACTGAGTGTCACTCAAGTGTTCGCTCTGATACACTTCGCGGTCGGAGTTACGACTGGCGAACGTGCTGGGGTTATCCTGGGAGAGGAGTATCAACCGGGTAAACTGAAGCTTGGCGGTGCGCAGTTCCTCTTCCGTGGGCCCCTCTTCCGCAAACTTGGCGCACTCCTCCCGGCAGATGCTCACCACTTCCTGATGCTTTTCCGGAAGGGTGCTTCCGTAGATCAGGAAGTAACCTTCCTTCCTCATGCCATAATAGGTGCTGGCGATGGTATAAGCAAGCCCGCGCTTCTCGCGAATTTCGTTGAACAACCGCGAACCCATTCCGCCGCCTAGAATAATGTCTCCCAGTTGTGCTGCAATCCGCCCCGGATGGTTCCGGCTTGGCCCTTCATGACCCAGGCAAAACTGCACCTGTTCCAACGGACGCTGAATCCGCAGGCTGTTCCCTTGTCCCTCTGCTTTGAGTGCATCCGGGATGCGTGCTCCTTTGGGTTTCAACTTGCTCATCCGCTTCGTAAGTTCAGCGAGGTGTTCAGACTGAAAGTTTCCCGCGATCGAAACAATCATTTGTTCCGGATGCTGCAAACGCTCCAGCCATTCCTTCAACTCCGAAGCCTTCAAACGCTCGATTGTTTCCGGTTCACCGAGAATGGAAGAACCCAACGGATTCGGAGCCCAAAGGGTGCGCAACCATTCATCGAAGCAGAGATCCTCCGGTGAATCGCGATACTCCGAGATCTCCTCCAAAATCACCCCACGCTCGCGCTCCACCTCACGTTTCGGGAATGTACTGTTCAAGGCAAGGTCCAGCATCAGGTCCAGGGCGGCGGGTACATCCTCGGAAATAACCCGGGTCTCCAAGCGCATGGAGTCATTTCCCGTGCTGGCGTTAAAGAATCCCCCCTGCTCATTAATTTCTTTGGCAATCTGGTTCAAGTCCCGTTTACGTGTTCCTTTGAAAACCACGTGTTCAACAAAATGGGTGATACCCCCCAACTCATGGGGCTCATGGCGATTCCCGATGGCAAACGTAAGATTAAGCGCCACACTACTCATTCCCGGTCGGTAATCGGCTAAAATGACCACGCCGTTATCCAATACACGGCGCTCCAAAGTGGCGGCTGGACGTTCAGATGATGCGGATTTGAGGGAGACTGCGGGTGGGGTAGAGACTGTGGGGAGGGGCTTTTTCGACGGCATAAAAGGAACGCGGGGATTCTCCGACTTGCGCTGCGGGCAGGTTCTGTCTAACTCTCTGGGAACTAAACCCAAGGAGGCTCGGTTGAGCAATCCTTCTCTTCATCTGCCTCCTCATTTGCACTATGATTGCGTCCAATGCGGACGTGGTTGCGCAGATTTCTGGGAAATTCCCGTCGATGAAGCCAGCGAACGTCGCCTTGCCTCCCACGATCTCAAACCCCACCAGCAGCGCCTGAAGGATTCTCCCCCTATCGTCCCCAGCGCGTTCGACTCCGGCAAGGCCCTTTGCCGCGAAAACGATGTCTGTACCTTTCTCACCGAGGGAAAAACCTGTGCCCTTCACACCGCTCTAGGGCCAAAGGTTAAACCACAGGCCTGTATCGATTTCCCCTTCCGCACGGTGGAAACCCCGGGTGGTAACTACGTGGGCTTGAGCTTTGCCTGCACCGCAGTACTGCGCGATCATGGGCGCCCTATTGAAGAGCACCGCGCTGAACTCACCGAGGAACTTCCCCGCAGCGTTCACCGATTGAACGCTCAAAAGCCTGTTCATCTCAGTCAACGACTCACTCTGTCATTTGGCGCTTATCTCCATCTGGAGGAAGCATTGGATTCCATTCTCGCCTTGGAGGCCGTCCCCCTCGGCGCTCGCCTCGCCTGCATGGCCCAATTCCTCGACGTGGTGCTGGAGGCCTTCCGCGCCGCGCGGCTCTCCGGTGAATCCCCCGTGGAGCTTTCCGTGGAAGAACAATTGGCGGCCCAAACAGCCACCGATGAAGCCATCATGCTGGGGTTACGTCGCCGCTTTGAATCCGATCGCTGGGGG
>JANRMB010000018.1:0-3838 GCA_033761985.1 Candidatus Sumerlaeia bacterium
GGCGCTGAAGTTGAAGCTTGGGAATTGTACTGATTCACTAATCAGATTAGTCTCACGATCCCCAAAAGCGCTCCAGACTTCTGGAGCGCTTTTCGTTTAAGTCACCAGTATTACTCGTTACTGGAGCTCCCCCCATGAAAATCATCATCCCCGGTGGAAGCGGTCAAATCGGTCAAGTCCTCGCTCGGCACTTTACGGCGCAGCATCACGAGGTGCTCATTCTGGGGCGGTCCAAACCCGCACAATTGGTGGGTCGGTTTGTTTCCTGGGATGGTAAAACTCCCGGCCCTTGGGCATCGGAGTTGGAAGGGGCTGATGTCCTCATCAATTTGGCGGGGCGTTCGGTAAACTGTCGGTACAACGCGAAGAACAGCGCCGAGATGATGATCTCCCGCATCGATTCCACCCGTGTGTTGAATCAGGTGGTCGCCACCTTGGGAACCCCTCCAAAAGTTTGGTTACAGGCCAGTACCGCCACGATCTACCGCCACGCTCTCGACCGCCCCATGGATGAGGCCACGGGGGAGATCGGTGGAAACGAACCCGGGGCCCCGCGTAAGTGGAACTTCAGCGTGGAAATTGCCAAGGAATGGGAGCGGGAGTTTTTCTCCACGGAAATCCCCGGTGTGCGTAAGGTGGCGCTGCGGTCGGCAATGACCATGACCCCCGATCGCGGTGGCGTCTTCGATGTGATTTTGGGACTTACCCGTCTGGGGCTCGGCGGAACAAACGGCAACGGCAGGCAATATGTGAGCTGGGTACACGAGGTGGACTTCATCCGAATCATCGATCAGCTGATCCGCGAGGAAAAATGGACGGGGGCCATCAACATCTGCGCTCCAAACCCTCTCCCCAACCGGGAATTCATGGCAGCCATCCGCCGGGCGTGGGGCGTCCCTATTGGGTTGCCGGCATTCGCTTGGATGATGGAAATCGGCGCCATCTTTCTGCAGACAGAAACCGAACTGGTGCTCAAAAGTCGACGGGTGGTTCCCGGCAGATTGCTGGAATCCGGATTTCAATTTCAATACCCCACATGGCCAGAAGCCGCCAAGGAACTCTGCGAGCGCGTGAAGAAACAGCGGGGAATCCGTTAGCCGGGCTAGTGCAACAGCGGCTTCAAGTAACGACCTGTAATCGAGTGGGGCGTGTTGGCCACTTCTTTGGGCGTGCCTTTGGCAATAATTTCTCCCCCACCAGCGCCCCCTTCAGGGCCAAGATCGATAACATAGTCGCAGCACTTGATGATATCCAGGTGGTGTTCGATGACGATGACCGTGCTCCCTTCGGCCACAAGCATGTTGAAGACGTGGATCAGCTTCCGAACGTCCTCGAAGTGAAGCCCGGTGGTTGGTTCGTCCAGAACGTACAACGTTTTGCCGGTGTTGCGTTTGGCAAGTTCCTTTGCGAGTTTAATGCGCTGGGCTTCGCCACCGGAAAAAGTGTTCGCCTGCTGACCCAGGGTGATATAGCCCAACCCCACGTTCTGCAGTGTTTGAAGCTTCTTCGCAACCATCGGGACCGACTTGAAAAACTCCAGCGCCTCATCGATCGTCATGTTCAGCACATCGTTGATCGTTTTGTCCTTGTAGGTGACTTCCAGCGTTTCGCGATTGTAACGGCGACCGTCGCAGGCATCGCAGCGGACGTACACATCCGGAAGGAAGTGCATCTCCAGTTTCTTCAGGCCATCGCCCTTGCACTCTTCGCAGCGCCCCCCTTTGACGTTGAAGGAGAAACGCCCTTTGGCGTAGCCACGCATCTTGGCCTCGTTGGTAAGCGCGAAGAGATCCCGAATATCGTCCCACACTTTGGTGTACGTGGCAGGATTTGAGCGGGGCGTACGGCCGATGGGTGTTTGATCCACGTTGATAAGCTTGTCGATCAAATCGAGCCCCTCAAGGCGTGAGTGGAGGCCCACCGGGCGGCGGGTATCGTTGAGCCGGTTTTGTAATGCCGGCACCAGAGTCTCCAGAATCAGACTGCTTTTCCCGGAGCCGGAAACCCCTGTGATCCCCACGATAAGACCAAGGGGAATTTCCAAGTCCACGTTTTTCAGGTTGTTCGCCTGCGCCCCCATGAGGCGAATCCAACGCTCGGGCGTTGGTTGTCGGTACTCACTCAAGGGAGTGATTTGTTCCCGCCCCGCCAAAAAATGCCCCGTGGTGGAGTGCGGGTGTTTGGCTAGCTGCTTCGGAGTCCCTTCGGCAATCAACTCACCACCAAGCTCGCCGGCACCCGGGCCGAGATCGAGAATATAATCCGCCGTGCGGATCGTCTGTTCATCATGCTCCACCACGATCACTGTATTCCCGAGATCACGGAGTTTGCAGAGGCTTTGAATTAATCGATCGTTGTCTCGCTGATGCAGCCCGATGCTGGGTTCATCCAGAACATACAAAACACCCCGGAGCTTGGATCCAATTTGCGTGGCGAGACGGATCCGCTGGGCTTCCCCACCGGAAAGAGTCCCCGCATGGCGATCGAGCGTGAGATAATGAAGACCCACATTCAGGAGAAACTCCAATCGGTCCATAATCTCCTGATGGGGTTGCTGGGCGATTTGTTGTTGGCGCTCGTTAAACCGAAGACTTTTGAAAAACTTTAGTGCGTCACCCAGGGAAAGCTGGGTTAGCTCCGAGATGTTTCTGCCCTTCAAGGTAACGGCAAGGCTTTCGGGCTTCAGGCGGGCCCCCTTGCAATGGCTGCACGGTACCTCGCGGAGGTATTCCTCAAAAACACTTTCCTCCTCCTCTTCCTCTTCGTGCATTTTCTTCTGCAAACGGGGAATCAATCCTTCCCACTTGGAGTTGTAGATTTCTGAATCTCCGTCCTTCATGCGGATGGAAACACGATACGTTTTCCCCGGAGTTCCCTGAAGGATTACCTGCCGCGCCTCCACAGGGAGTTTGTTCCAAGGGGTTGAAAGCTTGAATCCGTTGGCTTTGGCCACAGCGGAAAGCACCTGATAATTCCAGTTTGAGGCGCGGGTTTTCTCTCCTCCCGCCATGTATCGGGCAAAGGGCACCACAGCCCCTTCCTCGATGGAGAGCGTTTCATCGCGAATAATCGCAGACATGTCCACCTCTGGCAGAACACCAAGCCCTTCACAATGCTCACAGGCGCCATACTTGGAGTTGAACGAAAACATCCGGGGAGAGAGTTCCACGATTTGGGGTCCGTGGGTAGGGCACGAGAGGGAACGCGAAAAAATCCGTTCGCCGGCCCAGGGAGTATCGGAGGGGAAAAGTCCCTGCGCATCGGGAATCAAATCCAAAATCGCCAGCCCCTTGCCCTTCCGGTAGGCCTGCTCCAGCGCAAGGCGAAGGCGTTCCATATCGAGATCCGGACGAATCACAAACCGATCAACTAGCAGCGAAACATCGTGTCGAACCCCACGCTTGAGCCTCATCTGCGGGTCAAGGTCCAGAAGTTCGCCATCGATCTTGGCCCGGGTGTAGCCCTCCTTCAACGACTGAACAAAAAGCGCCTGGTACTCGCCCTTTCTTCCTCGAATCAGAGGAGCCAGAATCTGAAGTCGACTCCCCTGAGGAAGAGTGGTCACCCGCTGGCAGAGGTCCTCCAGAGTTTGACGTTCCAACGGAGTGCCGCATTCCGGGCAGTGGGGCGTTGCCACATTGGCAAACAACAGCCGCATGTAATCATAGATTTCCGTCACCGTCCCCACGGTGGAGCGGGGGTTGCGAGCAACGGTTTTTTGTTCGATGGAAATCGCCGGAGAAAGCCCTTCGATGTGCTCCACATTCGGCTTGGGCATCTGCTCCATAAACTGGCGGGCGTAGGTGGAGAGGCTCTCCATGTAGCGCCGCTGCCCTTC
>JANRMB010000019.1:0-4306 GCA_033761985.1 Candidatus Sumerlaeia bacterium
CACCTTTTGGCCTATTCCCTCGGAGACGGTCGGGAATACAAACTCAAATCCCTTGAACGTTGGGATTACTGGAACTTTGCCCCATAACAACCTTCCCCAGTCGAGATCAACTGATGCCCCTCCTCACCGAAGATCTGCAAAACCCCGTCGTCCTTTCCATGGCCGCCTTCGGCCTCTCCCTCACCCTGGGGTACGTGTACTTTCGAATCCAAAAGCAGCGACACAACCCCCAGGATTTTCGAGTGGAATGGCACGATCCCACCAAATCCAAGCTGGAAAAAGACCTCGAATCAGAGTTGCAGGGCATTCAGAACAACCCCTTGGCGCACCGTGGTGAGGATTCCGATGCCCCCGAAAACCAGAGCAACCGCGCCGCGGAGGAGTTGCAAAAGCAGTTCTACAAACGCGGGAAGGGAGATGACGACGACCCCATGAAGGATTATCTTCCGCCTCACTCCTGAGGAAGGAAACTCTCGATTCGTTCATCCTTCGCCGCTTTCGAAAAATTTTCTCCGTGGGGCGATTTCGCTTGCCTCAGAAAAAAAACGGTGTAGGCGCTTTGCACCGTGCGAGAGGGATTCTCAAGGAACCACCCCTACAAAAATTTTCCCTCCAAAGCGCAGGGGCTTCCTGTCTTCTGTGCCCGGTGATCAGCACACCAAAGTCCAATCCGAACTGATTTGAAAGCCCATGACCACACTTGTCATTGTAGAATCTCCCGCAAAAGCCAAAACCATCAGCAAATTCCTGGGCCCCGAATACGACGTTCAGGCGAGTTTTGGTCATGTGCGCGATCTCCCCGGTAAAGCCGAGGAAATCCCCGACGATATCAAAAAGGAACGCTGGGCTCGCTTTGGTGTGAATCTCGATTCCAATTTTGAACCCGTCTACATCGTCCCTCAAGACAAACAGCGCCACGTGGAAAAACTCCAGAAGTCTCTCAAAAAAGCTCGCATGCTTCTTCTGGCAACGGACGAGGACCGCGAAGGGGAAAGCATCAGTTGGCACTTGCTCGAACTCCTTCAACCCAAAGTCCCCGTAAAACGCATCGTCTTCCATGAAATCACCCCCGAGGCGATTCAGGAAGCCCTCAAAAAAGCTCGGGACGTCGATTACAACCTCGTCCATGCACAAGAAAGCCGTCGCATCGTCGATCGCCTGTACGGTTATTCGCTCTCCCCGGTGTTATGGAAAAAAGTTCAAACCGGTCTCAGTGCGGGCCGTGTTCAAAGCGTTGCCGTGCGCCTGATTGTCGAACGCGAAGAAGAGCGCCGCAGCTTCACCGAGTCCGAATTCTGGGATCTTCAGGCCCAGTTTGTTTCTCCCATGGGGGGCTTCAAAGCCACCCTCCGTTCCCTCGGCGGCAAACGCGTCGCCACCGGAAAAGACTTCGATCCCAACACCGGGAAACTTGTGGGGGCGAATGTCTTCCACGTTCAGCAGTCTGAGGCAGAACTCCTCCAAAAGGAACTCCCCGCCAACACCCCGTGGAAAGTCTCTTCTCTGGAAGAAAAGCCCGGCAAGCAGCGCCCTGCACCACCGTTCACCACCTCAACCCTCCAGCAGGAGGCCAACCGCAAGCTTCATTTCAGCGCTCAGCGCACCATGCAAATCGCCCAGCGCCTCTATGAAGGCGTCGATCTCGGCGGCGGCGAACGTGTCGGTGTGATTACCTACATGCGTACTGACTCCACCAGCCTCGCCCAGCGTGCTCTCGATGAGGCACAGTCCACCATCCGTGCTCTCTACGGTCCCGACTACGCCCAAGGCCCCCGTTTCTACAAAACCAAAAGCCGCAACGCTCAGGAAGCCCACGAGGCCATCCGCCCCACCAGCATTAACCGTACACCCAAATCGTTGGAGGAATTCCTCAACCGCGACGAGTTCCGTCTCTACGAACTTATCTGGAAGCGTACCCTCGCCTCCCAGATGCCCGATGCCGATGTTCTCCGCACCTCTTTGGTGATTGAAGCCCTCGATGCCAAAAAGCGCACCGCAGAATTCGCCGCATCTGGAAAGAAAATCCTCTTCCCCGGCTATCTCAAAGCCTATGTGGAAGGAAGCGATGACCCCGCTGCTGAAATCGATGATCAGGAAACCATCCTCCCCGATCTCAAAGCGGGCCAACTCATCCCCGCTCTCGATCAACGCAAAGGGAATGAAACCGCCCTTTCCTCCGTTGCAGCCGAACAACACTTCACCAAACCACCCGCGCGATTCACGGAAGCCGCCCTCGTCAAACGTCTGGAAGAAGAAGGTATCGGTCGCCCCAGCACCTACGCCTCCATCATCTCCACCATCCAAAACCGTGGGTACGTGAACAAACAGGCTAAAACCAACGCCCTCATCCCCACCTTTACCGCCATGGCCGTGACCAACCTCATGCGCGACCACTTCTTCGATTACGTGGATTACGCCTTCACCGCCAAAATGGAAGAAGAACTCGACGACATCGCCGAAGGCAAACGCCTCTGGGTGGAACACATCCGCGACTTCTATCGCGGCGGACAACTCCGTGACGCTGCCCCCGATGCCCCCACTCAAAAAGGTCTCGAACGTCGTATTGAAGCCGAGCAGGAAAACATCGGCCTCCCCGACGTTGTCCTCGGTCGCGACGAAAAATCCGGCAAAGTCGTCTCCGTTCGTATCGGTCGCTACGGCCCCTACGTGGTTCTTGGCGAAGGTGGCGACGGACAAACCGCCAACATCCCTGAAGATACCGCCCCCGCAGATTTTACCGTGGAAGCCGCCCTCGGCCTCATCCGCCAAAAAGCCAGCGGTCCCCGCTCCCTTGGGTCCCATCCCGAAACCGGAGAACCCATCTACATCTCCAAAGGTCGCTTCGGTGCCTACGTGCAACTCGGCGATAGCACTGAGGCCAACCCCAAACCCAAGCGTGCCTCACTTCCCACCGGTTCCACGGAAGAAACCATTACCCTCAGCGAGGCAATCCAACTCCTCGTTCTTCCACGTGTTCTCGGAAAACACCCCGAATCCGGTGAAGACGTCGTTGCCAATAACGGCCGCTTTGGTCCCTACGTTCAACACCAGAAGGAATTCCGTTCCCTCAAGGAAGGCGATGATGTGTACGCCGTCACCTTCGATCGCGCCCTCGAGCTCCTCAACCAACCCAAGGCCTTTGGCCGCACGAAAAAAGTGGTCCGGGAAGTTGGTAAACGCGCCGATGGAACAAGCATCAGCATCATGGAAGGCCAATATGGCCCCTACGTGACGGATGGTGAAATCAACGCCACCATTCCCAAAGGGACACCCTTGGAAACGCTGACGGTATCCGCTGCGGAAGAACTCCTCGCCGCCAAAGCCAAGGCCCCCAAAAAGCCCGGAGCCAAATCTGCGGCTACCAAAACCGCAACCAAAACCACCGCGGCTAAACCCACTCGTGCAAAAGCCACTACGGCAAAAACCACCGCTGCCAAATCGGAAACCAAAGTCACGGTAAAGAAAACATCCGCCGCTAGCACCGCCAAGAAAAAATCCAGCGTCTGGGGCACCAAGGAATAACGTCTTTTCCCACCGGGTCATGAGATCCGGTGGGAATCAAGTACCTCATCAATTCCCAAACATTTGCCGAACGTCCTTCAACTCCGTTCCACCCGTCTCCACCAAATAGAACCCCCAATCCCCGGTCATCTGTTCTGCCAACTCCTCCAAGCTGCTGCGTTCCACATCCTCCAGCGCGCCGGTGAATCCATTCCGCGAGGCCACTACCGCACTCACGGGAATCCCACGGCTTTCCAAAACTTCCAACGTTGCCAACGTATGGTTGATCGTCCCCAGCGCGGTGCGGCAAACCACCACCGTGCTCAGCGAAAGACTTTGAATCATATCCGTCATATAGACTTTATTCCCTAACGGAACGAGTGCACCACCTGCCCCTTCCAACACAGGAACAATTGAATTGAACCGGCATTCCTCCACAAGCAATCGAGTCTCCTCACGCAGGCGCGGCCAATCCAGTTTCCGTCCCTCACGGCGTGCGGCGGAAACAGGAGCCAACGGCGCCGCATATGCCTCCAGCGGCCCACCTGCGTAATACAGGAGTTTTGGTGTCAGGTAATCCGCAGTCGCCCCACTCAGGGTAGCCTCTTTCAGCAATTCGCAATCGTCACGCTCCATCTTCTCGCCCTCACGCTGAAACCCAGAAATCAGCGGCTTCAACCCATACACGGGAATTCCCTGTCGCCGAAACTCCCTCACCAACAACGTGGAGACGTATGTCTTCCCAACGCCTGTATCCGTACCCGTCACAAACAACCCATGACTCGAAAAAATCGGGTGGTACTCA
>JANRMB010000020.1:0-7069 GCA_033761985.1 Candidatus Sumerlaeia bacterium
CCTGAAACTCCACCACCAATAGACCAGAACTGCGCCTCGATTAATAACCGCGCACAGCGATCAGGAGTAAAGGACACAGGGTTCTCATCTGTTGAGTGATCGAATACCTGCTTGTTATTCCCGGCAGTGAACTCGTTGGAAAGCTTTGTAAGGGGGGTTAAGCGACCATCTAGCGGGAGGTCGATTCTTTGATAGAAAGGGTGTGTTTCTGAAAATAAATCGAAGCGATTTTCCCAGCGCTCCAGATAATCCGAAATGGCTTCAAAATTCCAACCCTTACTCCACAGCGTTTTCCAAGAGTCCGAGGTCGTGATTTTGTGCGTCCGATAGAGGATTGCAAGAAGCAACCGGTACAAACCGACTTGGGAAAGGGGAGAGGGATCTGAGATGTCTCGAATTTCTTGTGCCTGTTCAAACACTTGCCTCAGGCTTACTGAATGCGAGTGGCCATCATTTGTCGTAATCGGAATCCAAGGTTCCGTGACCAGATTATAGGTTAGTTTTGTTACAAGTTTCATGATGTACTCCATAAAGTGTACTTACCGCATACGCGGGGATGATTTGCCCCTCGGATTAAGAGACCGGGAGCCAAATCTTCAGTTTTTCAAAAAGCCCTCCGTTTCCGAGTATTGAAATCTGGATTCCTTATCCTTTGTGCTTTTAGCAATGAAGACTACGATTTCTCTCAACATCCGGTGTTGCTTCCACGATTTTGGCGTTGTGGTTTGAAATGACTCCGAATTTTGAAGGAAATGGTATTCAGAAATCTTGAGACAGTTTTCGGCGATGAGTCGAAATTCACGATGTTCTAATTCATCTGTTGAGTTATTTACTAGATATTGCCCGTTTTGATCGTAGGCGAGCCCGTTATTAGTCTCCCAAATAATACATATCGTCTTCGTCGGGTCTCCCAAACGAGTCAGCGCGGTGTTTCCCGATTTTTCAATATCATCTTCCGAGGTCAGTTGATCAGCTTTCCAAAGTTCGGTAATGTATTCTGAATTTGGGCTATAATTGGAATATATATTACCTTTAGATTTCTTCATTCCTTGGGATTCATTATATTTATCTTTCGCCTCGCTCAGTCCTTTCCTCCAAGTATCAGGTACACCTTCCTCATTCTTCTGTTCATAGACCAAATCAATTAGTCCGGTAACGTCTCTTGGTATTTCAAGATTTTGCTTCTTCTCATAATATGAGACAAGAGCCATTTGCGTGCGTGCTAGGATGATTGGATCATAAACTTTACCTGTGGACTCATAATTCGGAAATCCCTCTGAACCCTCAGGTGATCGTATTAATAGTATTGGCGATTCATGCTCCCCTCTTGTTCCACTTCGTTCATGGCGATGCAATCGGCCACTTCGTTGTAAAATTAGATCGATTGGCGCAATCGTTGTAGCCATCAAATCAAAGTCCAGATCGAGCGATTGCTCCACTACTTGCGTTGCTACAAGGATTGCTTTTCCTTTTGGTCGATTGTTTCCTTTACCAAACAACTGAAGTACCTTTTTCTCAATCGCTGACCTGTCCCCCGCTGTAAATCTTGCATGAAAGAGAATCAGTTCATCCAACTGGGAGGCGTAGTGGGCTTTTATGAGGCGATAAGCCTGCTGCGCTTCATCCACGGTATTCACCAAAAATGCCCCACAACCTTTCGCACCAAGTCTGGAGACAAAGGAATGAACGGCTGCTTCCAAGTTCCAAGGGAGCTGCTCCAATGCTAGTGATTTTTTAGCGCGATGCGAGGTCTCGAATCCTGATTTGGCAATAACCTTACCTCCGGCGTCAGGCCATGCGATCATTAATGGATAGGAAGTTTCGGTGGTGTTTTCTAACTTCAGTTCTTTGCCCGTGAATGCCTTTACAAAATCCTGTCGTTTGCTGGCGGGAAGCGTTGCGGAGAGTAGCACAACGGTGCATTCGAGCCGCGCAAGGTATTCCAGTAATCGAGCAATCAACTCGCTTGTATAGGCATCATAGGCGTGTATTTCATCGAAGATGATTGTTTTCCCTGCCAAACCAGAAAGCCGCACAAACCAATGTTTGCAACGTAGCGCGCCGATGAGCGCCTGATCAATCGTTCCGGTTCCGAATGGGGCGAGAAGGGCGCGTTTGTTGTTCAAAAACCATTCATCCGCCACAGTTTCTGCGCCGGATTCTGTCCCAAATTCCTGTACGGATCCTATCTTGAGAGAGTTGTTCCTATACTTCTTTTGTTCATAGTACTCCGGATGAATCAACCCACCGTGAACGAGTAAGGATTCTACTGTCCCTGTTTCAAAGACTCGGCTCACCCACTCGTCTACGCGTTTGTACATCGCGTTGGACGTTGCTTGGGTTGGCAGACCCAGATAGACTCCCTTTTGATTGAAATGCTTCAGCCAATAGGAAGCTGCATACAGGGCAGTCTCCGTTTTACCCTCACCCATAGGAGCTTCGATAAGTAGGAATCGTGCATCTGGATTTTCGTTTAGTAATACTTCCACGGTTTGCTGCAATGGATTGGGTGTCCAATCTGCCCCAAATGTTATATGCCATCCGCTTTTGTTGCTGAATTTGGGGAACGGTCGCCAGCCACACTTTTTCAGAGCTTCTTCCGCTGCGTTGCGTGAACGTTGAATGTAGTCTTGAACAGAAACATTTCCCTGAAATAGGCCTTCTTCATCACCTTGATAGAAAAATTCTGAAGCCGAACCAAGCCAATCAATATACGAAACCATTCCAGCGAATTCTGCTAGACCGATATGATCAATCGCAGATTTTTCTGTGTTCCAATTTGTATTGGGAAAACCTTGTTTTAGGATTTCAATATGTTCTTGTATAAGAGATTTCCAAGGTAATTGCCAACTTCCCTTCTTCATTATTGAATTGTTGGAATTTTCTATAAATCCGTGATGTGCTCCAATCGCCGTACCGAGTATTTCTGCATTATCACCGTTCCATCCCATCTTTGTTAGCCAGCATTTCAGTATTTGCTTAGACCGAACGCCGTGGTGGGTATCCTTGATTTCACATTCGTAAAGTTGCGTTCCTTTTAGTCGTTCAAACATCTGAGGGTTCAACCGTTGAAAATCCGGGGACGCTTTTCCAATGTCATGGAGGCCGCACATAACGGCAAACCAAGCACGACTTTCAGGTTGTATATTGGTAAACCCTAGAGTCTGCGAGAGTCGTTGTTTTTCTGATTCGTGCAGGTATCTATCCCACAACACTAATGCCACCATACTCACATCGATGAGATGGCACCAGAGTGGATGGGGTGGTTCGCTTTTCGCCCACAGTGAGAAGCAATCTGCTTTGTTTGACAATTGAGGAGAAGGTGATGTGTCGCTCAAGATATCCACTCTTTCTGACAAATCGGTGTTTGGCTAATTTGGGGTGCGCTTACGATGGAAGTCTAAGTTTGGCTTGTGGTGTCATAGTTGTGCCCTCCTTGGGCTTGGGTGAAGCTAGTAGAATGGGGTAGCTTAGTCTGCTTCACATGAAGACGAAATAGAAATTCTGAGTGAATTATCTTACTGGATCATTCAGTGAAGCAATCCAGTAAGAAACTGAGCTACTTGTGTGTCGCACTCAGAACACACTGCAAGCAAAAAGAAAGAGTCAGGTCGATTTTTCCATCAGATTCAGTACGAGGCCCAGTCCGCGCAGTCGGTAGGACATGGCTTCCAAGGATGTTCCGAAGGCTTCCTGAAGGGTTTTTCCGCCTTGGACGCGTTTGGTGATGAGTCCATACACAAAGCTATCGAATTTTCCGGACTGATCTTTTTGCACCCCTTGAAATCTGGCGATAAATTCTCGGCGAATGTCCTCTTCAGGCATGAGAAGGTGTGCGGCAAATTTGTTGGCTTGCACCTCCAGAGGATCATATTGTTCGCCCCCGAAGTCGCCCATGGAGCGGTAGAGGGTAATCCATTCGGTTGACTCCTCCGTGTGGGGAGCTTCTTCAAATAGGGAAAGTTGGTCGGGGTTAGGGAGGTGGGGTCGGCAGTGCAGGATCCAATGACCGATTTCATGGGCCAGTGTGAATCGGTAGTAGGGTTCGTGTTTGATTTCTGGATTGATGTAGATGGTTCGGTTGCTGAGGACTGTTTTCCCGAGAATGCGATCGCCGGTGGTGGGTTCGTGACCTAGGGGGGTCTCGTCATCGAGATTGAGCCCCTCAAGGGGATTGAGGTAATCCCAGATGAGTTCTTCCAGGTTGTAGGGGAGGGTGTAGGCGGGATTGATTTTTCGGTAGGCAGAGAGAAGTTCGTAGGCTTTTCGGGCAATCACCTTGTCGGGGATGAAAGCATTCCGTTGTTTCATGGTTGGCGTTTCTCTGACATTTTTCTGAGGAATCCGGTGAGTTCCTCTGTGTTGGCTCGGTAGTGTTCTTCGAAGAGTCGGCGTGTTTCTGTGTCAATCAAACCGATTTTGGGGAGGAAGAGTTTGGCATCCAAACCAAGTTTGTTGCAGATTAGTTCGTAGGTTTCGCTGCCGGCCAGTGCTTCGCCTCGTTCCACTTTGCTGTAGTAGGAGGGGGAGAGTTCAACGACTTGGGCAAATTGGCGGAGACTGATTTGCTGGGCAAGGCGTGCGGTGCGGATGGCTTCGCCGAATTCTTTGAGTTTTTCTTGGGTGTCTTGAGGTATTCCCATGGGGTGGATTCCATCTTGTTTCGGATGTCGGGGTTTTGAAAGGGGGTGGAGATGGCGGAAGAAATAGATTTGGGAGTATGTAGAGTGTGGGACACAGGTAAGTATCAACCATTTCGGTGGGATGTGAATCAATGGGTTTTGAGGATTTCATCGCTGGGTATCGGCCACAAAAACACAAAAGGCACAAAAAGGGACGGGGGGGGACGAGGAACGAGGGACGGGAGGGGAAATACGCGGACGGGACGTCCGCGCCACGAGAGGTTTGCCCTATTCCACTCGGTTTTCCTGCTGGAAACCGAATGGCGGAGGCCCCGTGACCGAATCGTATTGGAATGGTAATGGGCTGGATATGCTCTATGAGAGGCCCATGGGAGCAGGTGAGGAGGGTGAAGGGGTTTTGCCTCGATTGTTGGGTTGTTGTGGTCTAGCCCGGATTTCTCACCAGCCATCTGCTCCGACAATCGAATCATCCCGCCATTCCAAGGGAATCCCTTGTTCGTCGACCTTGAAGTGTGAATACACGTCGGCGTCCGACTCGCGTCGGGAAACCCCTGGCCTGACGGGCTCTTCGCCGTCTCGCGACGAAGTTGGTGAGAAAGCCGGGCTAGTTGTTTTGCATTTTCGTGCTTCCGTTGATTTTTCCCCCTTTTTTCTCACAACCCGCTTGACAGTTACCCCTTCGACTCAACGTAATGCGTCCCGTTTTTCTGAAGTAGAGCCCGGCGGTTATCCGTTGTGTGTTCTCACCTGCCGTCTTTTTCCATGGCGATCAGGTTTCCCCGTGTTTTCGGGGCGTTTTGGGTTCCTCCGCGTTGTCCATTCTTTTGGGAATGGGTTGCAGAGCCGTTGGCGCGTCTTCTTCAGAAACCGTCAGCCTCTTCTCAGGAGTCGAGCCATTAAAAAAGAAACAAGAGTAAACGAAGACATCACGGCGCCCCGCGTTCTTCTGATTATGCATACAGGAGAGCAAAAAGGGGAACTTTCGATTCAGGAAGCCCTCGAGATTGCCCGCAAGGAAGAGCTCGATTTGGTGGAAGTGGCTCCGGAAGCCAATCCGCCCGTTTGCCGCCTTCAGGACTACAAGAAGCTTCTTTATGAGGTGAAACGCCGCGCCAAGGAATCCAAGAAGAAGGCCAAGGCGCAGGAATTGAAGGAATGCAAGATGCGGATTACGATCGATCCGCACGATCGTTCCATCAAGCTGCGCAAGGTGCGTGAGTTTCTGGAAGAGGGCGACAAGGTGAAGTTCACCATCCAGTTCCGGGGTCGTGAAGTGACAAAGCCGCAACTCGGCGAGGCTCTTGTTCAGGCGATTCGTGAAGATCTTCAGGATATTGGTGAAGTGGATCAGGCGCCGGCCAAACAGGATCGCTTCATCAACTTTATCATGACTCGGCGCAAGGACTGGAAGCCTCCGAAGGAGTAACTCCTCCTCCAACGTGCTTCCCCCAACAACGTAACCCAACCCAAAAATCAATCCCCACCAGGAGTCCCCAAGATGCCTAAAATCAAAACCCGTTCAGCGGCGGCCAAACGCTTGAAAATCTCCGCCAGCGGTAAAGTTCGCTACCGCAAACAAGGTCTTCGTCACATTCTCACCAAAAAAGCCAGCAAGCGTAAGCGCCAACTGGGGAATATGGGTGAAGTTGCAGCGGTGGATATGCCCCGCGTGCGCAAGATGCTCGTCCTCGCGTAATTCGCTTTAGTCCCATAACACTCTCTCCAATTTCTCATTTACCACCGGAGTCCCTCCCATGACACGCGCAACAAACAATGTGGCATCGCATCGCCGCCGTAAGAAAGTCATCAAAGCAGCAGCTGGTTCGTATCAGGCCCGTCACCGCCTCTTTACGCTTGCGAAAGAGACCGTCAACAAAGGCTTGGTTTACGCCTACCGTGACCGCAAAAACAACAAACGGAATTTCCGTCGTCTTTGGATTACCCGTATCAACGCCGCCTGCCGTGCCAACGGTATTGCGTATTCCCGCTTGATTAACGGTCTCGACCTCGCCGAGGTGGAAATCGATCGCAAGATGCTTGCGGAGATTGCGGTGAATGATCCCGCTGCGTTCACGCAGTTGGTGGAAACAGCTCGTCAGGCCCTGACTGAGAAGTCTGCTGATCCTGGCGCGGCGCGTACCGTCCCTTTCCTCTAAATAAGTCTTCCTCTGCCTTTGACTTTCCGCCATTGATGCTCTTTCATCAGTGGCGGATTTTTGTTTTTTGTCGGGTGCCTGATGAGTTCTCCACTGCGTGTGTTGATGGTGTTGAACGCCTTTGAACTGGATGGCCCCGGATTGTTTGTCTGGAACCTTTGCCGGGTCCTAGCCCGGATTTCTCACCAGCCATCTGCTCCGACAATCGAATCATCCCGCCATCCCAAGGGAATCCCTTGTTCGTCGACCTTGAAGTGTGAATACACGTCG
>JANRMB010000021.1:0-12836 GCA_033761985.1 Candidatus Sumerlaeia bacterium
TCCAACATCGCTGTTTTTCAGGATGTGCTTTCTCCCAAGAATTTGCACGATTGCCGAATGATCTCCGTCCCTATTGATGATTTGACCGAGATGGAAGTCGCGTTGTTGAGTCATCGAATCACTCTGACTCCGGGAACACTCTCCTGCGTGGTTGATGAGGACGCCCGGTTTCTTCTGGTGCATTGCATGTTCAAAAAGGATTCCGATGACGAAGTCTTCTCCTTGAGGATGCCCATCGATATTCTGAAAGGGAAGGTGTGACACTGATGTTTGATTTCATCATCCTGTTTAGTTTTATCGTCCTGATCCTGTGCCTCCTGATGCTCTCCTGGCGATTCATCATGGGGCCCACAAACCTCGATCGTTTGATGGTGATGGAGGCGATTACTCTTCTGGTTCTGTGCCTTGCTGCCGTTTGGGGATTGGTCATCGAGTCGAGTTACTTCTTCGATGGAATTCTTGTTCTTTCAATTGTCGGTTTCATCGGGACGGTGGCGGTTGCCAAGTTGATTGAAAAGGGGAACCTCTTCGATGATTGATGCCGTGGGTTATTTCTTCATCCTGTTGGGATTGTTTTTCACCTTCACAGGGACTTTGGGAATCGTCCGGTTTAAGGATGTTTATCTCCGGCTGCACGCGGCCACAAAGTCCTTAACGTTTGGCTTTACGTTCTTTGTGTTCGGTGCGGGGTTGCTCACTCACGATCCCAACGCGATTGCCAAAACTGTTTTGATTGTGGCGTTCCAGTTTCTCACTTCACCCTTATCGGCACAAATGATTGCCCGGGCTGCGGTGCTTCGGGGAATCAAACCTCTTCGTCAAAGTGCCGGGAATGATCAAGCTCCCATACTGGAACTTCAGGAACACGCCTCCAAAGGAAACTCTGCTTCCTGATTCTGTTGCGGGGTCGGGGGAGCATGAGTTGCTTCCCCCGCACGAGCTTTCCTTTCGATTCAGCTTTGTTGCCCTGCTCGCCGTTGTTTGCGGTATTCTTGTCTCCACGGTATTCTCGCTGGACTCCTTTGTTCCCGGGTTTGTTCTGCTCACCCTCGGGTTGAGTCTTCGCCTTGTCTGGAGTCGTGGAGCGGTACTGCACATCTCCGTAGTCCCGTTGCTCTTGGCCCTCATCGGTTTCGGTATGATGCTTCAAGTTCCCTCTGTGCGGGAGCAAACCGAGGCGCTGGCTCTGCGGGAGGAACTCTTTCTCACCGGTGGGACGGATTTTGTGGAGTTGCGCGGTGTGGTGTCGCGCCCACCGGCGACACCGTTGAAGCCTGGGAGCTTTCTAATTGAAGCGGGAAGCACGCTCGGTATCCGCGGAATGGTGCACCTGATGCCTGCGCCTGTGGTGGTTTACCCCGGGGACACAGAAGGCTTGGCGACACTTCAGCGGGGAGACACGGTGGTGATGATGGGGAAGCTGCGGCCGGTGGCGGATCGCCCCACGGCTCGCTCCTTTGATTCATGGCTCCAAGCTCAGGGGGCGGTGGTATCCTTCTCGGTCGATCGATTGGCTCAGCACACCTCGTCTGGAAATCAATTCCTTCAGGGGGTGGTGCACCACGCCCGAGGATTTGCAAACAAGCTGGAGGCAACGTACCATCGGAACCTCTCCGCCGAGTCCGCCGCACTACTTTCCGCCATCACCTTGGGGCGCACCACGCAACTCCCGGAGGAACTCAGCAACAACGCCCGCAGAATCGGCATCAACCATATCTTCTCCGTCAGTGGATTGCACACCGCCGTTGTTGGTGTCGCGGCGCTGTCCTTCTTCCGGTGGTTGCTTCCGATGCGTTTCGTCCCCTTCGCCTTGTTTTTCACCATGGCCTACTTTTGCGCGTTGGTGGAGTTTCGCACACCGGCTATTCGATCGGCGGCGTTCGTCTTCCTGTTGAGTTGCGTCCCCTGGTTTCAACGCCAACTCGATTCCCTTTCCCTGCTTTCCAGTATTGCGCTGGTGTTGGTGGTGCTTCGCCCAAGGGTGATCTTCCAGGTGGACTTTCAACTCTCCTTCCTTTGCGCCGCGGTACTGCTTCTGATGTTCCCCTTGTTTTCCCCGTTGCTGGAGGAATTGAAAGAGGCATTCGCCAAACGATTCGGAAGCGATATCATCGCCGGATTCCTGAACGGTTTGTTGGCGACGATTGTGACATCCGTCGTCATTCAGTTGGTGCTTTCGCCACTGCTGCTCGGCACCATTGGCGAAGTTTCCCTGATCGCTCCGTTGGGAAACATCCTCGTTCTGTTTCTGATGCCTGTGTTGTTGCTCGGGGGGTTTTTAGCTTCCATGGTCGAGCTGCTCACCGGTTGGGGAGGACTGTTTCTTCTTTTGGAGTTTTCCTGCCTCTGGATCAGCAGCGTATGTTCTGTGTTGGGCGCGTGGGATTTTGCCGTGCTTTCCACAAGATTCCCCATTCCGGTGCTGCCGATTTTTCTCCTCTACACCGTGGTGATTCTTGGATCGTGGTCGGTCTCCACACCGATTCTCCTTCGGCGACAACGGCTGCAGCGATTGTGCAACACCACTCTGATTCTCCTTCTGGGAAGCACGGCATTGCTTGTGGGGAATCCTTTTCAATCCCAAAACCTGCGGGTGGATTTCCTGAACGTTGGCCAAGGCGACGCCACACTGATTCGCTATAAGCATCAGGTTATCCTCGTCGATGCCGGACCTCCTCCGGGGACACAGGTAGCTCGGGAGCTTGCGGAGCTTTCCGTTCCCAGGATTGATTTCCTCCTCCTCACCCACGCCGATGCGGATCATACCGGCGGGCTCCCGGAGCTCTTCCGGAAGTTTCCCGTCGATACCATCTGGGTCAACAACACCGAAACAGCAGGGGATGTTCAAACCGCCTTGCGGGAAGCCGCCGCCGAAGCACAATCGCTCCCGAACGTATTTCATGTTTCGCGGGGGGAACGCCTCAACCTTGCACAGGATACCACACTCACGATTCTCCATCCCTTCCCCGGCTTTCAAGGTGAGGACAAACGAAACGACTTCTCCCTCGTGGCGCTATTGAGCCATGGCTCCGTGGATGTTCTCCTCACCGGCGATGCGGAGGCGGATGCCGAAGCAGCACTCCTCGCGGCCTATGGGGAGCAACTCCCGAACGTGGAAATCCTGAAGGCAGGCCACCATGGTTCCAACACTTCGAGCACCCCTGCGTTTTTGGCGACGATGCAGCCTCAAGCCACCCTCATGAGTTGTGGTCTTCATAATCGGTACAATCACCCCCACCCCGCCGTGATGCAGCGTTTCCGTGATTCCGGAGTCTTCATCACCCGCACCGACTTAATGGGGCGAATTACCCTAATCGCCCAACACCACAAGGTTGTGATTTCCCCGGAAACCTTTATCGGGTGGAAATCCTCCAACAATTTAGGCATTCCTTCACCGATGCCCCAGCTTTTTCCAGATACCTGATCCCTTTCACTCGCGCAACGTTCCCATGGTTCAACGCCTCCTTTTTCTTCTTCCATTCTTCCTCGCAATCCTTCCCCAGCTCCCCGCGCAGGATGCTCCCACCACGCAAACCATCACCCTGCTCCAGCAAGCTCCCCCGCTGCGGGGTATTACGCTTCCGCTCTTCGCCTGGTATCAGGATTACGACTACGGTCCCCATATTGTGGAGATCGCCGCCACGGGTGCCAACTCGCTGAATATCACTTTCTCACTGGTTCAGGAGAACGCCAACTCCACCTGGATGGCCAAACGCAAAGGCCGCAGCCCCAGCGATGCCACACTGCGCCAAACAATCCGCCAAGCGCGCCAAGCCGGTCTGAACGTGTTTCTTCTCCCCATCGTGGTATTGCACGACTCCCGTGACGGGGATTGGCGGGGGAATCTTCAGCCCAATTCCCTCGACGCATGGTTCGCCAACTACGAACTCTGGATCGCCCACTACGCCCGATTGGCGGAGTCGGAAGGGGTCGCGATCTTTGGTGTGGGAAGCGAATTCGCTTCGCTGGAACAACATACCGATCGTTGGAAAGCCCTGATCAACAAAGTTCGCCGCGTTTACAGCGGAAAACTCACCTACTCCTGCAACTGGGATCACCTTCACGGGCCGGAAGGCTGGTGGAGCGATCTTGATTACGTGGGCCTCTCCAGTTATTATGAACTCACGGAAAACCCCAACGCCACCCAGGAGGAACTCAATGCCGGGTGGCTGAAGTGGCGGCAATTCGTGTTTGATTGGAAGAACACCCACGCCCCCACCATTCCTCTACTTTTCACCGAGGTGGGCTACCCCAGCATGGACGGCGGTGCCGTGTTCCCCTGGGATTACACGCTCGACAAACCGCGGGATTGGGAAGAGCAGGCCATGGCCTATCGCGCCTTTATGCAAACCTGGGACGCCACCCCGGAAGTGGAAGGGGTCTATTTCTATAAATGGGTCAGCTTTGCCGAAGAGGAGCTTGGCTATTCCCCCAAGGGAAAACCCGCGGAAGTGCTTCTACGAGAATGGTTTGCAACAAACATATTGGGTGGGCCTGACCCCGGACCACAACAAAAGCCGTAGGGGCTGGAAAAGAAATCTCCCCATTTTCCCCTTTTGTGTTGACCTAGCCATGGGAAAAAGACGGATTAGAGTCCTCCGTCATAAGAGAAGACTCAGTCGATGGGGAGCGGCCTTTTTTGGTTAGCGCCTTGGCGACTGTGAAACTGACTTTGGTATTTTACGGGGAATACAAATGATTCCCGCCTCACCCGGCGCGAACAACAATAGGAAGTAGAAATTGAATTACGGCACAGTAAAATGGTTTAACGACCAAAAAGGCTTCGGCTTCATCACTCCGGAAGACGGTGGCAAAGACATCTTCTTTCACCACAGCAACATCAATCAGGAAGGCTACCGTTCTCTTCAAGAGGGCCAAAAGGTTCAATATGAAACCGGTACCGGACGCAAAGGCCCAGAAGCCATGAACATCAGCCTGCAGAAGTAATTCCGCTGGCACTGGTCGTTAGGGGAACTCAGAAACCCCACAACACCATCGACAATAGAAAAGACCCGGGCTCAACACCCGGGTCTTTTGTTTATTGTTCCTTCTTCTCTTCCGCACTCACCACATTCGCCCGGGGGTTCCCCAGTTTGTACGGAATATGATTATCGATTCGCAAATCGGCATAATCCACCATTTCCTTCGGAGGAAGCGACTGCAGCAGTGTTTCATACTTTGGAATCGTTTGGGAAGGCGGCAGCAGACCGCACATCAACCGTGTGCCTTGGCGTAGTACCAACGTAAGGCCCACACCGGCTTGGTAGGAATACTCTGATGTTTCAAAGAGCAGTTGATGCCCCATTTTTTTGAACGTGCCGTTGTAAAGGAGCGCCGCCTCCAGCGCTTCTTCCGGAAGAGTATCTCCCAGCTTCAGCGGGCCGCTTCCACTGATGTTTACCACCGGAAGTGATGTATCCTTCAGGTCTGTAACATTTGCGTTGGCAAATAGGCGTGCGGCTCGATCGGTCACAAATAATCCCTCACTTGTAACCACCAACGCCACAGGGATGCGTTCGTATACCACCAGTTCAATCGTATCGGGGAACTGCTTTACCACCGCCGCTGTTTGAATGGCGGGGTGTTCTGCCAACATTTCCACGGCCTCGCCTTTATGGAAGGCGAATATATTTGGTTGCGCGTTTTCAGTGATGCCCAGGGCCCAGCGAACTTCCGTGACGCTCAGGCGCTCTGCCCCGGTGATGTTCCAATTCTTGACCGCGAAGTAATCCGATTCCGCCACAAACCACACAAACGGATAGGCCATCGCCGCCAGCATGGCATACGCAACCCAAGTGATCTTTGGCCGGGGAATCCAGCGACCATAGTGGAGAAACTTGGGGATCACCCCATAAGGAGTCGGCTCGCGATGCTCCAGTCGAAGAGAATTCGTTGTGCTGCTTCTCATTCGCTATCGTCCTCCGGAAATGGAATCCGGATCTGAAGTCACAACACGTTTCCCTTTAGCAGAGAACGCAGTTCGTCAAATCCTCGTTGGAGTTCCCCACGATTCGGGCTTCAACTTCAAGTTCAATTTGAAAGCGATCGTACACACGATCCTGAATCGTTCGCATCACGGCCAGAAAGTCCTCCCCGGAGCCATTACCGGGGTTGATGATGAAGTTTGCATGTTGGTCGCTCACCTCGATACCGTTGACTTTGTACTTTTTCAGTCCCGCCTCATCGATGAGTTTTCCGGCGCTCACCTTTTGTCCGGTTTTGGGATCGAGGGGGTTCTTGAAGATGCACCCCGCATTGGGGATCTTGTAGGGTTGGTTCTTTTTCTTGCCTGCAAAGTCCATACTGTTTTGCCGGGAAAGTTGTTTGTTGATGGGCATCAGGCGGAAGTCTGCTTCCAGAATAATCCCCCCGGCGAGTTGGCTGTGGCGATAGCTGTACCGGTACTCGTTCCGGTACACATCATACAAATCTCCATCGCGGCTCAGCACCAGCACACGATCCACAAAATCGCAGACGCCCCAGTTTCCCGCGCCGGCATTTCCGGCCAACGCTCCGCCCACGTTCCCGGGAATCATGGTGCAGAACTCGAGCCCCATCATCCCGCTGTTACGACTGTAACTCAGCAAATCCGTCAGCTTCACCGAGGCACCCACACGCACCACATTCGGCGCCACCACCTCTTTCTGCATGAAGGACATGCCGCTGAGTTTCACCACGATGCCATCAAAGAAGCTTCGGGCAAACACCGTATTACTCCCGCCCCCGAGAATCAGCATCGGGTAGCCTTTGCGGGCGCATAATTGAGTCAGTTTGATCAACGCCTTTGGCGATTCCACATGAATGAGCAACGCCGCTCGCGAGCGCGTCTTCATCCACGTGTGCGATGTCATGTCCGCATCCCATTGTAGATGCAGACCGGGAATCCGCATCAACTCGCGATCCATTTGTAGTTCATGCATCGGGGTTTACCTCCGGATTGGATTGAAGAAGTTTGCAGAAGTCATCGGCGATTTTATAGACATCACCGGCACCGATTGTGAGCACCACATCACCACTCTCGACACGTGGTAGAAGCCCCGCGGCAACCTGCGAGGCGTTAGGTGCATACTCGGAAGTTTTGCGTTTGCTCGGAGTCAGAGCCGAGAACACCGCATCATCCTCGAGCCCTGGAATCCGTGATTCACCTGCGGAGTAAATGGGGAGAAGAATCAAGCGATCTGCGTCCCCGAAAGCCGTAGCCAATTGAGAGAGGGTGTCTCTCGTCCGGGTGAAACGGTGCGGTTGAAAGATGACCCACAGCTTGCCACCTTGGGCAATCGCCGCTTTTTTGGCTGCTTTCAGTGTGGCGATGATTTCCGTGGGGTGATGACCATAGTCATCCAAGATGGTGACACCCTGATGGCGGCCTTTGATTTCAAAACGTCTTCCCACCCCGTGGAATTCCTTCAGCACTTTGTTGGCGTGCGTGAGATCGGCACCCAATTCCAGTGCCATCGCCAGTGCTGCCACGGCGTTGCTGACATTGTGAATTCCCGGTACGCCGATTTCAAAACGACCGTAATGATTCCCATGAATCAACAAATCAAAGCTGGAGTGGAATGGGTGAAGCTCCACGTTGGTGGCGGAGTACACGGCTTCGGAATTATTCACTCCGTAACTCACGCAGGAGACGGTGCTTTGCTCCACCAATGCCCGAACACCGGGATCGTCAACACAGCAAACACGGACCCCTGCATCGGGGACACTCTCATACACACGACGGAAACCCTGGCGCATCGCCGCACCGGTTTTCCAGTAATCCAAGTGTTCGTCTTCGATATTCGTCACAATCAAATGCGTCACCGGAAGCTTCTCAAAAGTGCCGTCACTCTCATCGGCTTCGGCTACGGCAAAATGATTTCCACCTACACGGCAGTTCCCTTCAAATGCGGGGACATAGCCGCCCACAAAAGACCATGGGTTCAATCCACCCGCGGCCATGATCAAAGAGGTGAGCGCCGTCGTCGTAGTTTTTCCATGTGTCCCCGTTATCAGAATGCTATCGCGTTGTGCCAGAAAAAGGGCCAACGCTTCACTCCGGTGCAAAATGGGAATCTCCTCGCCGCGGGCCCGTTGAAGTTCTGGGTTGCGCTCGGGGATTGCCGTGGAAACCACAACCACATCGGGGCGCTGCACGTTCTCCGCATCATGACCAATGAAGATCGTCGCTCCCGCTTCTCGCAACGCCAGAGTTGCCTTGGATTCCTTCAAGTCACTACCACTCACTTTCACACCGGAAGCCAGCATCGCTTGGGCAATAGCGTTCATTCCGCAACCACCAACACCCACAAAGTGGGCATGCTGAAACTCAAACGATGTGTGGGAACGTTTTGCCATCAGTTCATAGGAATGAGTCACTGTGGAATCGAAACCCAGAATCGGCTGAAGCTCTGGGTTCGTATTAAGTTGGCCGAGGGATTTTCCGGAAGAAGTCATGATGTGGGTACTGCCTGCGGGGAGAGTGGGGGAGTTGGGAGCGTGGTTAACAAGGACTGGGAGATGGACTCCAAAACATTTCGCGGAGAAAGATGACGGCAGCCTTCCGCCATGCGATCGAGTTTTGCCGGAGACTTAAACAAATCATTCAGCAGCACAAAAAGCTGGTCACTGGACAACTCGGATTCCGGGAGCATCAGCCCAGCTCCGGCCTCCTGCACGGCACGAGCGTTCCATTCCTGGTGGTTGTCGGCAGCGTGGGGATAGGGAATGAGAAGCGAGGGCTTTTCCAGCGCCAGCAACTCGGCAATCGTCCCCGCACCAGCACGACTCATCACCACATCGGCCATGGCGTAAGCGGCCCCCATGTTGTCCACATAGTCGCTCACCACAACTTGGTGATTGCCGGCGTACTCAGCCGCAATTTTTGCACAACTCCCCTGATGCAATGGTCCGGTACACCATAGGATATTCAAAGCTTTGCCGTTGGGTTGTTGATTGGGCCGTTGAAGAAAATCCGTAAAACAATCGTTCAGGGCCAACGCGCCTTGGCTTCCACCCAGAATCAACAGACCCGGAAGATTGCGTTCAAAACCAAACGTTCGAAGAGCCTCCACCCGGCTGACACCAAGGAGTTCCGCACGCACGGGTGTCCCCGTCAATTCTGTTCGGGCGTTGGCCAATCCTTCCGCGGCAAGGCTTGTCCCCAAAAACACTTTTACGGCACCACGGGCAAACCAGCGAGTAACCTTTCCGGGAACGGAATTCGATTCATGCAGGAAATAGGGAATACCCAACAACCGCGCCGCCAATAACACGGGAGAACACACATAGCCCCCCGTGGCGAATACAAGCGCAGGTTTTTCCCGCTTCAACAAGCGCACTGCCTGCACGAAGGAGACACCCAGCGCCAACCCATGACGCAACCCTTGGGGGGACAGAGAAGGTGCACGATCGCACGCCAGCGAGATGGGTTTGCGCCCCGCTGCCTCGAATGCTTTCCGCTCAATCGCTTTCCCACCGGTCACGAAGAGAATCTCCACAGCGGAGTTCAGCTTTTGTTCCAGATGATTCGCCACTGCCACAGCCGGAGTTATGTGTCCCCCGGTTCCACCCGCCACAAAAAGAAGTCGATGAGGCTTCATTACCGCGAGGCCCCCTCACTTCGCGCCGTGTAATTCGCGATATTCAACAACAATCCAACGCCCATTAAAGAGGCTACCATCGCCGAGCCGCCGTAGCTGAAAAACGGCAGTGCCAACCCTTTGGTTGGTACAAGACCCAACACCACGGCGAAGTTGATTAACGCCGCAAATGCGATCATCATCGTGATTCCCGCCGAGACCAACCCACCGAAGTAATCCGGCGCGTTGTAGGAAATCCGCAATCCCGTGAGGGCAAAACAAAGGAACAATACCACCACACACAACGCCCCCACCAAACCGATTTCCTCACCCACAGTAGCGAAAATAAAGTCCGTGTGCGCTTCCGGGAGGAAGTGGTATTTTTGCAAACCAAGCCCGAGCCCTTTCCCAAACAATCCACCCGACCCCACCGCAATCAACGATTGAATCAACTGGTGGGCATGGGTGCTGGCATAGTCCTCGGGATTCATAAACGCCAAAACCCGTTGAATGCGATAGCTGTGTTGAAACAAGAGGAAAACCAATACCGGTAAAGAAGCCAAACCCAAGCTGGCCAAGTGAGTCATGCGCATCTTGGCCAAAAGCCACATGCCCACCATCACCGAACCCATGAGGATGATTGTCCCCAAGTCCCGTTCCAGAATAATCAAGACGGCGAACAGTACCCAAATGCCGACGGTGGGAAGAAAACCGCGAAAGAATTCCTGAATCTGGTCTCTCTTCTTCGCGAGGAACCAAGCCATGAACAGAATGAGAGATATTTTGGAAAACTCAGCAGGTTGTACCGTGATAATCCCAAGGTTCAACCAGCGTCGTGCACCCTTGGCAGTGACACCCAGTGGCGAGAACACCACAAGGCTCAAAAAAATCACGGTGATACCCATGATCAGCGGTGTGTAACGTTCAATTTGCGCGATGGGGATTTGCATCATCACCACCATCGCCGCCAACCCAATAAAGGTCCACATCAACTGCTTTTGAATATAGCCCGTATGGTGATGCGAAACAAAAGCTTCCGGCGCTTTGGGCTGCACAAATTGCTGTTCAGCAATGGCGCGTTCCATCATCCGCTGTTGCATCTGGTTGTATTCCAACCCCGCACGCGCCCCACTACTACTGTACACCATGATAATCCCCAGCGACACCAACGCCATGGTGATGAGCGCCAAGAGTGTTGCCGGGGAATTGAACAAGGTAATACGCATAATGGAAACGCTGTATCGGTATTCTATACCTGTAAAAAATGTGGAAAGCCCGTTTCAAATCTCCATGGATGGATCAGATCAGAAACAGGCCCCGCTAAACGATTACTCTTCCAGAATCGGACGCACAAACCGTTTGAAGGCCGCACCCCGTTCTTCGTAGCTCTTGAATTGATCCCAGCTGGCGCAGGCGGGAGAGAGCAGAACGATGTCTCCTGATTCCGCCACACCGGCAGCGATCTTCACAGCTTCTTCAATATCCTTGGCGGGAATTGTTTCCACAATACTTCCCCAGCTCTTAATGATTTTGGGCTTGGATTCCCCAATCACCACAATCTTCTTCACCATCTGGCGAATCAGATGATTCAACTTATCAAACTGGGTGTTGCGATCGGAACCGCCAGCAATCAACACGATCGGGTTTTTGTAGGAAAGAAGTGCTTTTTCCAAGGAATCGATGTTCGTGGCCTTGGAATCGTTCACATAGCGCACTCCTTTTTTGGAGGTGCCCACCAGTTCATTCCGGTGTTCCACACCTTTGAACTTGCTGAGTGTGCGAAGCAGAGAGTCCAGGCTTGCCCCCATGCGGCTACCCAACAAAAGAGCCGCCAAGGTGTTTTGAATGTTGTGCATCCCGGGGATGGGCACATCGTGGATGGAACAGAATTGCGTAACCTTTCCATCCTCGGCAAGATAGATATGATCACCTTTTACATAGGCACCGTTCTCCACTTTTTTCTTGATGGAGAACCACCAAACCTGGGCATCGGTTTCTTCGGCGATGCGCACGCAATGTTCGTCATCGGCGTTCAGAATCAAATGGTCATCAGCGGTTTGGTTCTGGGTGATCTTCATCTTTGCTTCGATGTAATCACGGAAATCGGGATAACGGTCCTCATGGGCGCGGCTGAAATTCAGAATCGCTGCTACATGGGGATGGAAGTTATCAATCAACTCCAACTGGAAGCTGGAAACCTCTGTCACCAAAACGGTATCACGGGAAGTATCCTGGCTGGCAAGCACGCCATCAGAGAACGCGCGGCCAATATTTCCGGAGACCACGGCATTTTTGCCGGCATCCATCAGCATTTGGCCCACCAGAGTTGTGGTCGTGGTTTTGCCGTTTGTCCCGGTGATGGCGCAAATGGGGGAGCGGGCGAAGTAGGAGGCAAGTTCCACTTCTGAGTAGATGGGGATATGGCGATTGATGGCTTCCTGGTTGAGCCAGTGTTCCAGAGGAATACCGGGGCTCACCACCATGGCATCACATCCATCAAGTACATCGGGACCGAATTGATTGAAATAAAAGGTGACGAACTGGCGATTCAACCGGCGAATCAGGGAGCGGAACTCCATCGCGGGTTTTTCATCCACCAGAACCACTTCAATATCATGGTGACGGAGGAGACTCATGGCGCCCACTCCGGAGCGCGCAGCACCAAAAACGCAGACACGTTTATGGTTGAAGTTGTGTTGGAATTTCTTGGTCATTTTTCGCATGTACCTCAACAGCAGAATGGATCAACGGGAACGGGAACAGGTGATGATCTTCAAAAAATGGGTTTTGAACAGTTGAAAGGGTGCTTCCCTTTCCAATACCTCCTTGGCATTAATACAGCCGTATTTCTAAAATGTAGAAGTCTGTAAAGAAATTAAACTACCTTAGCTTCAACGTACTTAATCCTGCAAGTGCTAATAATGCAGAAATCATCCAAAAACGTACAATAATGTGCGATTCCGGCCAACCAAGACGCTCAAAATGATGATGCAGGGGAGACATCAAGAAAATTCGTGTCTTCGTCAGCTTGTAACTTGTTACCTGAAGCATCACGCTTGCAGCCTCAGCTACAAAAACACCACCCACAATCAATAATAGGAACTCCTGTTTCGTCAGTAAAGCCACGGCTCCGAGCGCCCCGCCAATCAACCTGCTTCCTGTGTCCCCCATGAACATCCTCGCCGGGTAGCAGTTGAACCACAAGAATCCAAAACAGGCGCCAATCAAGGCGGCCATCATGACCGCAAGCTCTCCGGCACCGATGACATAGGGAAT
>JANRMB010000022.1:0-25673 GCA_033761985.1 Candidatus Sumerlaeia bacterium
GGTTTTCCCGGGATTCCAGGGATTTTCCCACGTTACATTGGAACGGTTTACAGCCAAGTGGCAGAGGATGTGGTAAGCTTCCTCGGCTTTCTCAGGTGCACCAATAGCAGCGGCCCACCCTTCGGCGTTTTTTGCCACTCCCGGATGACCCTTCAGGGCCGCCATCAACTTCAATTGAAGATACAGCACAACTCCGGCGGCTTTTTTGCCTGCTTCCACACCCGGCTGATGGTAGGCGTTGATATTCACAAGTGTGGCGTAGAAGCCCACAGCCCGCTCAAATAAGGCGATGACCGCCCCCAGAGACTCAGGGGTCAAATCCTGAAGAGTAATCGTCATGCTCTCGCGGCTTTTCTCGTAAAGCGCCCCACGTGTCCCAATCCGGAAACCGTTCAGGTAGTCACCGCTGGTGATGCCGGGCTCCACTTCCATGCTGTCCCCTTCGCGATGCTTCAGCACCTCGATGAACGTGGCGAAGAAGTTGGGCACTCCTTCCCGAAGTTGCTGAATGTAGGCATGTTGATCCGTGGCGCCTTTGTTCCCGTACACGCTGATCCCCTGATGAACAACTTTGCCCTCCAGATCGAGTTCCTTGCCCAGGGATTCCATGATGAGTTGTTGCAGGTATTTGGAAAGGAGCACCAAACGATCCTTGTAGGGAAGAATCACGAGATCCTTTTCCCCTTTGCCTTTTGTGGCGTGGAACCACATCAGCGCCATCAGAGCCGCGGGGTTGTTTTTTGTCTCACGGCTGCGGGTCCATTGATCCATCACGGATGCTCCGTAGAGGAACTCCTGAATATCAATTCCCTGAAGGGCCGCGGGGAGAAGGCCCACCACGGCGAGCTCGCTGGTACGGCCACCGATATAATCGAACATCGGGAGGCGTTTCAACCAACCTTCGGCTACGGCGAGTTGATCCAACTGGCTTCCGGCACCTGTAACGGCAACGGCATGTTGGAAGAAATTCACCCCGGATTGTTGAAAGAAAGCTTTGGTTTCCAGCATCCCGTTACGAGTTTCTTTGGTGCCCCCGGATTTGCTGATCACCAGCACCAGCGTGGAGCCTAGTTGACCCTGAAGCTGGGAATAAACCACGTCCATCCCATCGGGATCGGTGTTATCCAGAAAATATACGGCCATGGCATCGTGCGGAGTGGAGAGGGCCATTTGGGCAAGTTGAGGGCCCAGAGCGCTTCCGCCGATCCCGACAACAAGAAGATTCTGGAATACTTCTCCGGTGGAAGACTTGATTTGACCGGTGTGAATAGCATCGGTAAACGCCAGTGTGGCGTTGAGTGCTTCCTCAATCTCACGGGCTTGCTCTGCAGGAGCGATGGCGGTATTCCGCAGCCAGTAATGACCCACCATGCGGTTTTCATCGGGATTGGCTATGGCACCGGCTTCCAGTTTTGCCATGGCATCATAGGCTCCCTGAATACGGGGCTCCATGCGGGAAAGGAAGTCAGCAGGGATATTCATCCGGCTGTAATCGAGTGAAAAACCAAGTTCCGGGTGAGCGCAGTAGCGCGACTGAAAAACTGACCAAAGGGAAGAAGCAGTCATGGAAAAAACCTCCTAAGGGGTTCGGGAGAAAAGTCAGGTGAGAAGTGGAAGCCGTCATTTGAGGGATCCAAGGCGAATCATCCGAGGCGACACACCGTGGGCAAGCGCCAACTGGAATCCCATTCCCGAACGCAGGAATCAATTCTCCCGATTGGGTAATTCCCAAGTTCTTCCTCCAAAAAGAAAAAGACCCGGATACCATTTCAGAATCCGGGTCTTTGTGAGAACAAGGGATCAGTGAAGAATCAATCTTCGATGATGTTTTGTCCGTAGTTTTCGGGTTCGAAGAGCAGCGTTTCAGTGCGAACGGGGTGCGTGGAATCGGTGAAGGGGCCGGAAAGAATCGTCCAACCATTACCGATGTTCACTTCTCCGGAGTAGACTACTTGATCGGTCTCATTGAAAACGACAACCATATCCGTGCGCTTGATGTTGGAATAAAGGCCCAGAATATTTTTCCCTTTTGCAGACTTGTAGAGGAAGGTTTCACGGTCGCCAGCGGGGTTTACATACACGGAGTTGGGGAGACCAAGGTTGGCGATGACTTCAGTTTTGCTCGTCCCTTGACCAGCAATTTGTTGAAAGTTTGTGGAACCATAGTTTTGTTGCGAGTACAGTACACCGCACCCGGTGAACAGAACAGGAGTGAGAGCCAATACGGCGAATTGAGCGAGAGACGTAAGTTTCATGAACGGGTTATTCCTTGAAAACGGAGATACCAAACAAACGCGAGCGGGGGCGCTGAACGTCAAGTTCAAAACGCCCACCCTTCAAATCGGATGCTTCCATCCTGTTCAATCACAAACGTGGCGGTAAAAGGAGTGCTTTCATCTCCCCAGGAATCCGCGGTCACCACTCTAAGTGTCCACACTTCGCCCGGGGTAAAGGTTCTCCCTTCGGCTTCTTCCAGAAGATAGAGATCCGTGGAGGCCGGTACCGTTAAATTCACCTGCGCGTCAGGACCCGAGCTTGTCCACCTCACTTTGTAAGTCGGTGTTTCGCCTTCGGGATCCACAGAAGGAGTGATTCTTCTGGCCGCCAAAACGGGACGATAGGTGGCATTCGAGGGAGGTTGATTTTCCCGTGCTCGGAAAGACCATACAACGCCTTGGGTGGAGGCAAAGGGATTGAAAGTATCCACTCTCCAAAAATACTGGCTCCCTTCTGAAAGAAGCGGCGAATACTGCTCCGTGGTGAGACCCTGTGCCACACGCTGCAACTGATTTGCGCGCGTCCCAAGATAGAGATCGTACGTCGTCCCCAAAGGTGCCGCGCCCCCTTCATTCCAAATCAGGAACGCCCCTTCAAATGGAACATCCTGCTCTCCATCCTCAGGAGAAGTCAGCACCGCTTGGGGTGGAAAGTCCTGAAGAAACTCCACGCCATCAATCCACGCGGCATCACTCCCAGCGGAGCCGGAACCATTTTTGGAATAAGTGAATTGAATAACATCGCCACCGGCCACAGGCGAATCGAACACAGTCCAATCCACTTCACCACTGGCGGAAAGGATTTGCTGATCGCCACGGGATACCACAAGGAAGTCGGCTTCGCTTTCACTGGAAACCCGATACCGGAATTTCAGTCGGGTGCTGGGGGGTACTGTAATGGAAAACGTGCTCACTCCCGGCTGGGAAGGGACACCGGAGCGTGCCGAATTCTCCCCCACGCTACTAATTGCCTGGTCCACCACCCACGGAACCCCGGTACCCATCACTACAACGGCTCCATCAGCCAAATCCAAAGCCTCATTCAAGGGATTCCCCAACGCGGCCAGGGCATTCTCGGCATTCGGGAAAGGTCGAGTAAGCCCGGGATTCAAACCACCAGCCTTCACATCCGTGACGGGGGTTCCGGTGGAAACCAGCAAACTCTTCACTTCAGCAGGAGAAAGGTATTCACCCTTCCGCACAAATGCCGCTTCCTGCAACACCGCCACCAATCCCGCCACATACGGCACCGAAGCAGATGTTCCACCAAAGTTTGCGATGAAGTTTTGAGCTGGAGTATTAGAGGCGGAATACAGGGCCGTGGTGTAGGCATTATGCGCTGGCGCAAACAGATCGAGCCGATCAGAGGAATTGGAGTAAGGTGTTACCTTGAAAGCGGCAGAGGCTTCCGTCACACTGGTTCCGTTTCGAAGCAAATGGCAGGAATTGGAATCCACAATCGATGTCAAATTTCCGAATGCCGCATCATAAGTCCCCCCCACGGCAATCACCCCGGAGACACACGCCGGCGCCCCCATGGAATCGCAATATCCATTGTTTCCCGAACTCGCTAATACCGTAATTCCTGCATTATTCGCCGCTGTAATCGCCGCCAAGTATGTGGCATTGCTGGCATCACACGTACCAAAATAACGCAGACCCCCAAGGGACATACTCATCACCCGGATCGGATTTTCGGGGTCTGTAAACTGATTCGCCACGCACCAATCAATACCCGCCACCACGTTTGCAACCGTCGTCCCGGCAGATCCATCGGCGAAAACCTTTACCGCGGCAATCTTGGCCTCGGGGGCCGTTCCCCCCACATAATCTCCAAAAGGGATCGGCAAACCTGCGGCGATCCCCGCACAATACGTCCCATGGGGAATCGCCACAGAACCAAATTGATTCGGATTGGGAAGCGGCATCGGGTCGCTATCGTTATTCGCCACATCCACCCCAAGAGTCACTTTCCCGTTGGGAATGGCCCCGCCCCCCAACTGTGGGTGCAGATAATCCACCCCCGTATCAAGCACAGCAACGGTGATACCCTCACCGCCGTACTGCAAACGAGTTGCCGCAGCATTCATCAACGCATGTCCCTGAAGCCCGTGCAGCTCCACTGGCGCATTCGGTTCGATGGAAACAACCGTCGGATCGGAGAGCAACTTCCAGAGTTCCTCATCCGAGGCCTCGGCCGCAAACCCCGGCCAAGAAGCAAACTCATGTGTGGGAATCAAACTCGAGTGTTCACTCAAAACTTTTCCCACCAGGGAACGATTCTTTTCCGATCGCTGCTTCCCAACCAAAGGCTGTTTGGCGCTTCCATCATCCAGTACAACCAGAACACTGTGCATCCCAGTGGTTTTGGCGGTGGAGACACCTGCAGACCAATTTTCCGTATTTCGCAGTTTCCAGTTTTCCGGATGCTGAAAAAATGGGGGAGTCCCATCGGCTGCAACCACGGAAACACCTGCATAAACATAAACACAAAAAAACGTAATGAGTGAAAAACGCATCAACACAAATACCCCGGAACGTGCCTATTTGTTCCAGCCGCCCGGGATTGAACAAGGGGAAGTTGAAGAGCTGAAAGGAAATCCGTTGCATCTGAAAAATTCAACTTCTCCTGCATCTCTTGATTGCCCACCTGTAATCCTTGGTAGGAAAAGGGTTTATCTGGTCTACAGTAAAGGAAACAGTCACCATGCGCGGAACATTAAGTGTCATTCTGGGTGGAGGTGCGGGCACCCGACTTTACCCGCTTACCAAGTACCGCAGCAAACCCGCTGTTCCTCTCGCCGGGAAGTACCGGCTCATCGATGTGGCTGTCTCCAACTGTATCAACAGCGGCTTGCGGCACATCTTCGTTCTTACGCAATACCTCTCCTCTTCTTTGAACAGACACGTGGCCCAAACCTACACCTTCGATATGTTCACCAACGGTTTTGTGGAAATTCTTGCCGCAGAACAACGTCAGGAAGGTGGCTATTGGTATCAGGGGACCGCTGATGCCCTGCGCCAACAGTGGCACACGTTCGACATGCCGGAGTTCGATCTGATCCTCGTGCTCCCAGGCGATGCCCTTTACCGCATGGATTACTCAGAACTCATCCGCCAGCACCGGGAAAACAAAGCCGACCTTACCGTTGCAACCAACACGGTTCATCGCAGCCAAGCCCACCACTTCGGGCTGATGGCAATCGACTCCAAGATGAACATCACCGACTTCCGGGAGAAACCCCAGGGCGATGCCATGAACGGCATCGAAGCACCCGATTCCCTCCTGAGCGGGTTCGACAAAAAATTCCCCCCCAACGATACCTTCCTCGCCTCCATGGGTGTGTACGTGTTCAACCGCAGCGTGCTAAACCACTACATCAACGGCACAGACTTCATGGACTTCGGGAAGCAAATTATCCCCGACGCCATGTCCAAATACAAGTGCCAAGCCCACATTTTCCCCGGTTATTGGGAAGACATCGGAACCATTCAGGCCTTCTATGAAGCTCACATGGGCCTCCTTAAAAACCCGCCCGTCTTCTCTTTCAACGTCCCAGGAGCGCCTATCTTCACCCGTGCACGCTTCCTCCCCAACATTTACTCAGAAAAAACCAATCTGGAAAAGGCCCGTGTGGCAGAAGGCAGCTACCTCTACGGCGCTACCGTACGGAACTCCATCATCGGACTCCGCAGCATGATCCGCGAACGTACCGTCATCGAGGACTCCATCATCATGGGGGCCGACTACTACGAGTCGGAAGGGACCAAAGGAACACCCAAGCATCCAATCCCCTTGGGAATTGGAGAACGTTCCGTCATTCAGCGGGCCATCATCGATAAGAACGTGCGCATCGGCAAGGGGGTGAATATCATCAACCGCAACAACTTGATGGAGCACGATGACGAGCATTACCACATTCGCGATGGCGTGGTCATCATCCCAAAAAATACGGTCATCCCCGACGGTACCATCATCTGATTCACTACAAGGATCGCCAAAAACTGTTTGGCGATCCGAAGCCTAAAAAAAGAAGAGGTCGTATGTGCACCATACGACCTCTTCTTTTATCCTGTGGGAATTGAGCTTAGTTAACCTGCGTTGTAGCTCCGCCTTGTTGAGCTTCGTACTCATCGATCTTCTCCAGAACCAAACGAGCTTCCACCAAGTTGGAATCAAGGCGAATGGCCTCTTCCAGAGCTTCGCGCGCTTCGGCAAACAAACCTTGGCGAGCCATGATGGTTCCCAGATTCTGAAGAGCTTCTGGTTCAGGGCGAACTTGCTCAAACGCCAATAGCGCTTCCTTGTAACGACCCTGCTCTGCCAGAGTCACCCCAAGGTTAATCCAAGCGCGATCCATGAAAGGATCCATCTCCGTGGCGCGAACGAGATATTCTTCAGAAAGCTCCAACTTACCACGGCGATAAAGGAAATAGCCGTAGTCGTTCATCAACGTTGCATCTTCGGGAAACATCCGAAGAGCTTTTGCATACTCATCCTGAGAGCGGGAATAACGATCCGTAAGATCATACAAAACAGCCAACTGGCGAGCAACCCCCTCAAGATCCTTGTCCAGCATGCGAGCACGCTCATACTGGGCAATCGCCTCGGGATAACGCCCCACTTTTTCCAGCTCCTGAGCGGTGGCTAGCGCCAAACGCGCAGAATCCCGTTCAGACAAATCGCCCACGCGATCCCCTTTCAAGGGGTTTGTTCCATCGATCGATGCCTGATTGGCACAACCTGAAATCGAGAAAGTCACCAACCCGGCAACTGCGATGGAAAGTACGTACACACGAAGTTTAGTAGTCATGGCAACAAAACCTTTTTGCAATTGAATGGGAAGGGATTACATACTGTCGACTGATTCAGCCGGGATAAAGTCAAATGGAACAGTGGACAGAACGATGATGTTCTCTGCATCCTCAATCCCTTGCAGGGTGAAGTAATCCACCAAGGCTTTGCGGCGAGCTTCGTCCAAGGAGGAATCACCCGTGGGCTCCACAATCACCTTATAAGCATTTTGATCGATGTTCCGAACCATCCAATCCACCTGCTTTTGCCCTTTGGGAGAAAGCGTGATACGATCGGCAATGAACCGGTTTGAAGTGAGAACAAAGTTGTTTTGTTCCCCTTTGCTTGCCTGCATATTGAAAATCACGCCGGAAGAAGTGCCAGCGGGCTTCGGAATATAACCATGGGGCAGATCATAATCACCGGAATGCTGGCAACCTGTCAGCAGAAAGCAACCTGTGAAAAGCACCCCGACTCCGGACATGAGCATACGTGCGCAAAACTTATTCATAGTGATCATCCTTCAACAATCAGTAGGGATAGTTTCCGCCGGTGGAATAACCGGAGGGACCATTGAGGTAAACTTGCTCAACCCGATGCCAACGCAACCGATCGAAATCATTCTGAACGGGCGAACGGAAATCACGCGGAGCGCGGCTCTCCATACGGCCATACAAGTAGAATTCAAGATCATCTGGCTCAAAGCTATCATCACCGGGAAGAGGTGGAACCTCGTTATATTCCAAGGCTGAAACAACCTCCGGGGTAACCAAAACAACCAATTCCTGTTCTGAACTCGTAATTTCCGAGTTACCGAAGAAACGGCCGATCAAAGGAAGATCACCCAACAGGGGAATATTCCTGGATTGCGAACGAGTCTCTGTTTGAAGGATACCGGCAATTGCCAACGTCTGTCCTTCGTTCATTTCCACCGTAGTGTTGAACGTACGCTCGTCCAAACCGGGAACCGTGGTGGCACCGATTTGCCCACCGCCACCGTTATCACGGGAGGAGACTTTACCATCAATCAACAGGCGGATTTTATCCTCCGTCACCGTGAAAGGCGTGAAGCTCAAGTCCACTCCAAACTCTTGGAAAGTGACACCTTGAAGACCGGAAGAAGTATTCCCAGTTACAACCGGAATAGGGAAGCTACCACCCGTTCTGAAGCTGGCTGCTTTTCCGTTCAAAGTCACAAGAGTGGGTTCGGCCAACGTTTTCCCCATGCTCATGGTACGAAGGGCACGCAAGGCCGCTTGGAACGTTACGTTATCAACATAGGTAATCGGAATGTTGCCACCGCCGGCTGAGCCAGTCTGATTCAAAAGACCGCCTGTGGTGTTTCCAAATTCAAGGAAACCGTTGGGATTCAACAGATTGAAGTTGAAACCGATGGAACGAGCCGCTGAACGGTTTACTTCCGCCACCGTAACGCGAAGCATCACTTGTTTTTCAGGCGGAACCTGAAGCATGTTTACAATATTGGAGGAACCGGAGATCAGATAATTACGTATCGCTGGAAGATCAGCCACATCAGGATTCGTGAAGTTTACACCCAAACCTGTATCAGAGGGGATATCAGCACCCGCGGGTGATTTCGACTGAGTGTGAATAATCCGAATAATTTGGGCTGCTTCGATAAAGCTTTCGGCCTTCCCTTTCACCACAACCTTTTCACCAATCAGGTGAAGGCTGATGTCGCTGTCGGGGAATAGATCATTCAAATCACGCTCAAGAACCTGATAGATACTGACCAAACGATCTTTTTCATTGGGATCGGGGAAGCAACGAACCAGGTAGCTCAACACATCGAAACCATTTTCCGCTTCTGGATTACTGAACCAAACATTCAGCGTGGTTGTACCAACTTCCAGAGCCTTGATGGAAACTTCCTGGGGGGAAATGATCGTCAATTCAGCAACCCTGTCATTCACCAACTGCACGGTGCGAGGAGCCTGATCGAAAACCAGCACTTGGTTTTGACCCAAGATCAAATCCAGATTTTTTTCGGGTTGAACGGAGGAAAGAACCATTTTCTGGTATTTTTCCTCCTGTTCTTCTGTAAGCGCCTTGATCGTAACCGAGCGGGAGGATACATCCGTGGCACTATCAGGATTTGCAAACAGAAGATCTGCTTGAGAATCGGCGGGAACCGAGGGCGGCACATTAAACTGAATTGTGGCAACCTCAGCCAGCAGCGGAGTGCTTACCGCCGCAAGGCTCAGGACACCGGCAGTCAACAACGTGCGGCATGCTGAAAATGGGTGTTCTCTCTTCATCTTTTTATCGTACCGTCCTCTGAAAGTGGTGGATTCTAAAGATTTAGTCGATCGTTAAGTATTCCAAATACTTGGGTTTCGTTCCGGCAAATTCCCTGGGGTGTGCCATCACCCGTAACTTGTCTCCCACAGCCACAAGTACGCTTTTGGGAAACCATTCAAATACCCCGAAAGTATTCTTCGGTGCATTCACGATGCGCCAAGGTTTGACGTTCTCTCGCACGTCCAAAACAACACCGTGTTTGTCAACCATGGCCACATCAATGGGGAATCTCATCCAATGAGTATGAATAGAAGAGCAAGGGACAAGTAAAATAGCCTTATCTTGTGGAAAAGTTTTACGGAACTGCAAACCGCAGAGCCTGCTCCACCAAGAGTTCGCAATCTCCACGTCCCGAATCAAGACTTCGCCAGTCGTTTCGTTCAGTAAGCGCCACTGCCGAATCACTAGAAGCTTCCCCCCTGTTGAAAGAGGATTTCCATGGAAGCGAAAATTTGGTAATAAATGGGACCAAGCGTATAGATGAATATGCCGGGGAGGAAGAACAACACGAGAGGAATGACTCGCTTGAGGGGAGCCGTAAGGGCGATCTCCAAGGCTTTTTCACGCCGCCGCCGCCGAAGCTCTTCTGCTTGAATCCGCAACGCCGCAGAAATACTGGCACCACGTTGTTCCGCCAGTACAATCGCCGAGATAAAGGCCGTGAAGGCAATCACATCAACACGCTTCGCCATGCGCCGAAGGCATTCCACCCGAGTGCGACCATTCTTCAAGTCCGCACGGTAAATCGTCAACTCCCCGGCCAATGGGTGATCCCGGCGATAGGAAAGAAGAATATGCTCGATGGCACCGTCGAGAGTTAAACCCGACTCACTCAACGTGGCAAGAAGTTCCAAAATGATTGGCATCCCCTGCTCCACTTGGGAAGCGAAGGCTTTTCTCCGGCGAAGCACCACAAACAAAGGAAGCAAACCAATCCCAAAAAAGAGGAGGTAAGGAAGCATCAGCAAAGGAATCTTTGCGATGTCTCCCACTCCCGCCGGAAGTGCATCGACACTGTTAACCAAGAAGGTGCGGAATCCCAGACTGATAAAGCCAAACGCCAAAAATGAGGCGACAGAGAGGCTTACCAACATAAACAAGAAAAAGAGAATCGGCGCTTGAGCGCTTTTGAAGCCCCCGCGATAGAGCCACCCACGAATACCCTCAAACTCTTTGTCGCTATAATCTAGCAACTCGCCTTTTGAATAACTTTGGGCCGCCGCCTCAATACGGTCATTCCCGGCACGAATAATAGCCACGTGCCGAATGATCATCAGCACCGCAATAATGGCGAGAAACCAGCAGGCGAATATGAGAAAGATTGTGAACATAAGAACCTACACCCTAACCCTGTTGAGATAAGCAAGCACAATCAAACCAAGAGCCTGCAGCAAAATCGCCAAGGCAATAAGCGTTTGCCCCACCGGCTGAATGGCGAACGCCATGAACGACTCCGGACTGTATTCATAAACAATCCAAGCCATCAAATAGGTTACCAACAGAATAATCACGGCAGAAAGCCTGGACTGTGCAGTGGTTGCCCGCATCCGGCGATCCACTTCAATACGGTCGCGAATGGCAGAACCCACCGTGGCCAACACCGGAGCCAAGTTTCCACCCACGTCCCAGTGAACGGAAAGTGTTGTGGCAAATAAATGGTAATTCTCAGTGGGAAGCTTTTCCACCAGCATTCGCATAACAGCTTTGGGATCATCACCGTAATAAATCCGCTGCGCTACTTCCTCCACAATCGGCTGAAGGGGTTTGCGAACTTCACGAGAACCGATTTCCATCGCCTGAACCAAGGTTGCCCCTGAATGCAACGCTGCTACCATCAGATCGATCAGCTCCGCAAGTTGCTGTTCAAACTTTGCAAGCCGGTATTCATAAATAAAGATTTCAATTTGGCAGACCAGGTAACCAATAACCAAGGTAAACGCCAAAGCGAACAACCAGGTAATCCCAAACACCAGACACAAAACAAGAGTGGCAATGCCAGCTGCCCAACCCAGAACGGGAGTGGGCTGAATAACGGGATCGATTCTCGGCCGCTTTTCGCTCGCCAAATCGATCATGAGCACCCGTTCAGCAAGTCGCTCACTCGTCAACGCCTGAACGTGCCACGTACGCATCAGGGCAATCAACGTACCCACAAGAATTACAAGCAGGATGGCAGGAACAAAAATCGCCATTTACTGAACCACCTGAGAAAAGGTTTGAAAGATACTGCTGTTCAATTCCGGAGTATGCAACTGAAGAATATCCATAAAAGGAGGTATTTGACCACAGGCTTGGAATTGACCCAAGATTTGGTTTTGATTTTTTCCGACATATTGGAACCGGAATAACTCTTGAATGTGAAATTGGGCGTCGTCAAGTCGTTCAAGCGAACCGATTGAAACAATTCGTCTTTTTCCATCCTCATCACGGCGCACATGCAACACCACATGGATGGCTGAATTGATTTGTTCGCGAATCGCCCGGCTTGGTAGCTCCGTACCCGCAAGCAGAACCATTGTCTCCAAACGCGTTAGGGCATCCTTGGGACCGTTGGCGTGCACCGTCGTCATGGAGCCTTCGTGACCGGTATTCATCGCCTGCAACATATCCAACGCCTCAGCACCGCGAACCTCACCCACGATAATGCGATCGGGTCGCATCCTGAGACTGTTCACCAAAAGCTCCCGTGTCGTAACTTCACCAGCCCCTTCAGTATTTCTGGAACGAGTTTCCAGCCGAACCAGGTTATCCCGCCGAATTTGCAATTCCACGGCATCTTCTATTGTGATCAACCGTTCAGAATCAGGAATCATCTGAGCCAAAGCGGAAACAAGCGTTGATTTCCCTGCTCCCCCACCACCAGAGACCAGAATATTCATTCGGGAACGAACGCAGGAACGCAGGAAAATTCCCATCTCCCGGCTAAACATCCCCATTTCTTCCAGTTTTTCAAAGGAATAGAAAATCTGGCTAAACCGGCGGATGGAAAGAGTTGGTCCGTTTACACTTATCGGGGGAAGCGTTGCGTTGATCCGGCTGCCATCCGCCAGCCGGGCATCCACCATCGGTGAGGATTCATCAATTCGGCGCCCCATCCTTGCCACCAGCCGTTGAATGATACGGATTAGGTGTGCTTCATCATTAAATCGAACGGGGGTCTTCTCCAGCTTGCCATACCGCTCAACGTAAACCGACTCATGATTGTTGACCAAGATATCTGTGATGGAAGGGTCCTTCATCAGCGAAGCCAAAGGACCAACTCCCAAAGTCTCCTGAATCAAATCATCAGCGAGAATACGACGTTCATAGTGGTTGAGCGCCAGCTCCTCCGTGGAAAGTACCCTGTTGGCGAAATCCTGAATATACTGTACGATCAGGGATTCCTCAGAATTCAGCAGCCGTTTAGACTCCAGTTCCTGAAGGAGCCTGCGGTGAAGGAGTGCCTTAACACCCATGTACCCGGAACGAAGGGAATTGTTTTCTGCGGAGGAGGAACTACTTTCCGGGAATCTGGGAAGGCGAATACTCGGAACGGAGAAATCCGTTTTTACAAGCCTTGCCCGATTTTCATCGGATATCCTCTGAGAATCAATCCCCTGGGAATCACCGTTCTGCTGCTGGGGGTTGGAATCCACGGGAGTCATGAACGGAAGGTCCCCAACGAACTCGGCTGATTACCGAACGCATCGCGCGAAGAGGTTCCTGCACCCGCCGGTTGCCGAACGGACATCGCAATTATTTCATCCGCAATTTTCCCCACAGCTTTTCCAAAAGCGCTTCGTTTGTTGTCCAGAATGTAGGGTTTGCCCAAATTCGCCGCCACAAGAAGCTTCTTCTCATACGGAACAATATGATTAATATCGAACCCCATCCGCTTCGTCACTTCCGAGGCATTAATATTCCCAATAAATGAGGAGTAACGATTCAGAATCAGCCGTTTGCGGTCCTTGGGAAAGCCAAGTTCATCCAGAACTTCCAGCATCCGGCAAGTCCCTTCCAACGTTGGAACGGTACTTTCCGTAACCAGATAAGCGCGGTCGCATTGGTCCAGAACGGCCATCATCACCTTGTCAATCATGGGGAACGTATCCACGATGACGTAATCAAAAGTCCGACGTGCCAAGTTCAGAACGCGTGAAATTACATCGTCATCAATCAACGTTGCTTCCAGAGCATTATGCGGAGAAGCAAGAAGGTGCAGCCCGCTTTCGTGCTGAACGGAAAGTTCACGTATCAGGGTTGGATCCAACCGATCCTTCTCTCGAACCACATCAGTCATTGTGGTACGCGGCCGAAGGTTTAACATGGCCGAACATACACCCATTTGAATGGAGGCATCCACAATCAACACGCGCCCGGGATACAAACTCGCCAAATAGGCGGAGGTGGAAAGCGACAGCGTGGATTTACCAACGCCACCCTTGTTTGTAAAGAACGGTACCACTTTACCCAAGGGCTCGTTGGAAAACGAAAGAGGTTTGCGGAAGGTGCGATCGATACATTGATCCAAATCCGCCGTGGATACAGGACGCCGTATGAAGTCTTTCACACCGGCGCGCATCGCCTGGATAACGAAGGAGGAATCCGCAAAGGAGCCTTCCCCCTGCAAAATTGGAAAAACCGCCACCACATTTGTGTTCGGGGATACCGTGGAAAGTTCTTCAATGAATAAACGTATACCGGAAAGATCCTGCCGAACCTCCAGAAAGACGTAGTCGGGACGGCGATTGCGGCAAACCTCAATACCCGCGCGGTTTTCATCCACTTGATGAAGAACCGCTTTGATGTCGGAGATGGCATTGAAGGCTTGCTCAAGCTCCTGACGCAATGAAGGGTCGTTACTGATGACCACGATTTTGGGTGTTGAAATCACGAATTGCTACTCTTCCAAACAAAAATCAGGAACCCGGAATACAGGCACTTTAGCAGAATACTTTCAGCGAGTCAGAACAAGGGCGGGAGAACGCAGTACCCCGTCAAGTGTGTTACGAAGAGTGAACAAACTGTTCACCTCTGCCTCCGTTAACCCGGCACTCATTTGTTGTTGTAACTTGGAACTGGCATTGAGCGAGGGAATCTCAGGTGCCAAGCGCGTGATCAGCACGTCCACAGGATAGACCAAAGGGGGAGTTAATGGCGCAACCGGTTCGATGGAAGCCGCACCAAAAGAAAGAACCCGATTCTGAGCCGCTACTGGAGAAGAGAGAACCGCAAACTGCCGGGCATTTCCCAACGGAAGAAGGTTTTCTACCGAGGGTGTTGCAGGAAGCACATCACCAATTTGCAATATGGCGAAGAGATTCACCAGATCGCCAGAAACATGAGGCGAAGCTGTGGTGCCCTGCAACCCACGAACCACCGTCCACTCATTTGTCCCCAAATCCACCGCTGTCACCTCAATAATCTCATCAGCCAAACGAGCTTTGAAAGGCGGAGCAGGAAACCCAGAGGATGAATCAACAAAAAGTGCCGTATCACCGGGAGCAATTCCCCCAGCCAAGGCAGTTCTCAGAATCATGCGCCCATCCACCCCACCGGTGGTTATGCCGACCCCAACGATACTCCCATCGGCCAAAATCTGTGCCGTTGCAGGAACTCCCTCTGTAAGAAGACTCCAATAACCAGCATCCAAAGAGAAGTACCCGGCACCCGGAATACCGGAGGGGGCGATCATTCCCGGTGTATGCACGGGGCCCAATGCCAGCGTGGGCTGTGCATCAGCGATCGAAGTGGAGACGAAGCTGAAGCCATCATTCCGAGGATCAAACGAAGAACCCGCAGCCCTGGCGATTGCCGTTCCGCGACCAAACACCAAAGGAATGGCAGGCCCGGAAGAACTTACTCCTGCTTGGCTGTCCAATCCTGAGGTATTTCGTGTTCGGCGAACACGTACCAAAAAAGAATTCGGAGGAGTGGGAGAAGCCAGTTCATCAAAACCAGAAGGAAAGTCGTCCCGCTCATAGGGATTCAAGACGTTGTACCCCTCATCGTGCCGTTGACCAAACACATAATCACCCGAGAGCATATCCCCGTGAGCAGCGTTTGCAGCATTTGCCTGAAGGACAGGATCATAAACGGAAGTACTATTGATTGTTCCACCGTCCAGCCCAAAACCCAAAATCGAAGTGCGATTGTAAGTGGGACCCGCCCCAAACTGGAAAGCATCCGCTGCGGTATTGAAATCATCATCAAAGACGAAGGAGACTTGTTCCTGCGCCGCAACTCTGCGATCCAGAGAAGTGTCTCGTAAGGACAATCCCACCACGGCTGCGGAATCCGAAGCGGTTTGCATTTGCCGCTGAGAGAGCCGCATAATCGCCATATCGATAGTCAACGCGGCCAAGGCGAAAATAATCAGGAGCGACAACGCAAAAATCACCAATACAGACCCGGATTGGCGACGACGAAAGCAAGGAATGTTTGTGATTCTCAATTGACCCATTATATGCCGTACGGTCCCCAATCAAATAAAAGGCAGCCTGAAGAAACCAACAAAAAGTCAGGTCTCTTCAGGCGCACCACATAGACATTCACACTTAGGGATTTGCGGTGGCGGGTTGATATTGGTACACGGAGCGATTGGTACCAGTGATGACATCAATCCCTTGAGGCTCCATTTTTTTGGGCGCTTCTTCAATCTTAACTTCCGAAGCGGGTTGAACAGCGTAGGAGGGAACTATAATGCGCCCTTGATCAGCATCCGCACCAATTTGACCGGAACGTACCACCGCAAGCAATTCGGAGTTGGAAGCAATGGCAGCAGTCAACGTGGGAACTTCTTCAGGAGCCACCTCGATGGCAATTTCATCGATAGGGAATTGCTGTGTCTCCGTTTGTGCGCCAATCATCCCACGGCGAACTTCACGGGACTCCATGCGAGTGGAGACGGGGCGAAGCACACGACCATTGTTTACAACCACGATTGTCTGGGAAGCACCGCCACTGGAAGGAACTACAGAACCCAGAATGGAGGAAGTAGCTCCGCCAGCCACGCGCGAACCATTTACAGTCAAAAGAAGGTCGAACGTATCACCAGCTTTCATCCCGTAAACACCAGTAATTTTGTCCGCACGGATGATTAAGCCGCGCTTACCGGGAGTAGTGGCACCGGCGATTCCTTCTGCCGTACCAACAGGCATAAAGTCATCCTCAATAAAGTAACGGCCTGCGGCTTTGTTACTTTTCAGAATTCGTCCGTTAATCTTTGAAGCGTCCATAATTGGCGCGGGACCGCTGATATTTTTTTCATCCACGGGGATCATCGCCAAATCTTCAATTCCCACTTTCTCGTAAGCGGGAAGATCACCACGGGAAAACGGAACCAAGATCTGGCCGGGAGCCAACTCAAGGCCACTGCCACGCTTTCCTTTTCCACTGAAAATACTTGTGGCACCGATGGAGTCAGTCGTCAGGATCGTGGCCAGAATACCAATCAAAAGGGCTAGTACTACAATTACAATCGTTTTCATGGGTTCTCTCTACCTCAGTGAAATGGAATATCGTTGTGGTGGAATTTATTCAAAAACTTCCCGTGGATACATGGACTGTGTACTAATCACCCGCCGAAACGGGCGCACTTCCGTTGCCCAGGAAAGCTGTATACCTAAACCATATAGCCCTGCATTTGGGCCGCTTACCTCGCCAGAATCTACAAACACATAGGAACCGGGATTCACAACCGTTACAAGGGAATCATCGGCCAAAATGGCGTTTTTGTTGATGGTCCCTTGCATGGCAACGGACTGGAATGGGTAGTTTAAGCGCAGTGCCACTTGGCCCCGTTCTGCCGAAAGAATGGAAAAAGGATCAGGAGAAGCTCCGGTGTTATCCCCGGGTTCTTCCTCTGTATCAACTTCTTCCAATACGCGAACAATCCGAACGCTCATATTGCCGAAGTTGTCCTGAGTCAATACCACCGGAACCACCACACTGTAGCCGCTTGGAGCTGTTGCGCTTTCAACCAACGCACCGGGATAACGAAGCAGGGTATCAGCACCCACTTTTTGAATGTACATCGCAGGAAAGAGTTGGCGATTGATGCTCGGGATGCCAAGAGTATCCAGATATTCCAGAAGCGTAAGGCCACCGGGAGCCGCGAGCCATGGATCGATATCGATGGCAAGGAAATCCTCGCTGTAAGTTGCCGAAGTAAACTGATTGGTGGTATCACGAACCTCTTCGAAGGTGGTTGCCGCGGGAAAGGGTGTGCGCGCAAGCTCACGGGCTGCGGAATCCACAGCGCCCGAAGTGGTTTGGGCAAGAAACAGTAAACGACCAAACGTCAGGATGGAAGCCAAAAGCAGGTACAACACCACGCTAACGATGGCAAACTCGATCATCATGCTGGCTTTGGAAGAGCGATGCTTCATGGGCAGACAATACAAACTCTAAATTTGGTCGCAATTAGGAGATATGTTGTTCAATGAAATCAATGCCGCAATGAAAAAAAACAAATCCCCGCTCGAAATGAGCGGGGATTTGAGAACTTACCATTCAACAAGCAATTAGTTGTGAACGATAGCGTTGGGGAATGTAAGTACCCACTCGCCGTCATACATGTTTGTGTCGAAGCGGTTGGTAGCGGAACGGTCAAGAATTGTTTGAAGGTCCACTTTGATCGCGTCAGCGGGGTTGGAAGAAACAGCGGGTGTGTACTCTACGAGTTTACCAACGAAGATTGGGCCGTTGGAGGATGCTTGAGCGCCGGGAAGCACGAATGCTGTGGTAGCGATCAGGTCAGTTGTTTTTTGGCCAAGTACAGAAACAGAGCTGATAGCTACGAGAGCTACACCAGCCAAAAGAATTGCGTACTCTACCATACCTTGGGCTTTTTTTGTTTGCTTGAACATTGTTCGTCTCCTCTGAGTGAGAGTAAAATTGTTCGGTCTAAATGACCAATACGAGTTCAGTAAGGCGGCTTGGGAAAAAGGTGTCAACAGTTTATCGAAGGGAAAAAAGCATCAAAGTTCGTTTTTTTCCCAGATATCCTATTCCAACTTTTGGAGAAGGACCATCGTCTCAAACTGTCCGCTGATGGTACAATTGTTCGTCAAAGTCCCTTTATATTGGTAACCCAGTTTGAAGAAGATTCGCATAACTCCAACAGAGGCAATGCGCGCAATCGTGTAGAAGGTGCGTATCCCATAAACACTCGCGGCGTCTTTTTCCAACTCCTGCAAGAGATACTGTCCTAATCCATATCCCCTTTGAGAAGGGAGAGTGGCAAAATCCGTCATTTCCGCATTTCTGTTTTCGCCGTCAGTTTCCGCCGAAGCGGCGGCCACGAGTTCCCCGTTTTGATTGAAGATCAACCGATATAGGATGTGGGTGGCCGCCGTCTCCACCAAGTAGCGCGGTGTATTGATGGGGTAGGGGTAGGTTGGGAATATCTCGTCGTAGAGTGCCGCAAGCTTGGGGGCGTCCTCCGGAACGAACAGTCTGGAGCTATACCCTTTGGGAAGGGGATAAACCTCGCGATCCTTCATTTCGGCTTTTCCCTGGGCTATGGCCTCGGCCAGCGTATCCTTTTGTGCGATGAGGATGTTGCGATCCTCCAAGCTGGCAACAGGGCGTTGCAACCGCTCCACGAGAGGATAGTAAGCCATAAAGCTGGAGTTGGTGCCATCGGCAAAAAACGCCGCGCATTCGCCTTCAAAGCGGAAACCAGCAGATTCAAAATTTGCACGGTGTGCCGTACGCGCTTTCACCCATATCTTCCCGAACTTATTTTTTTCCGCCAAACCGATCAGAAACTGTGCGAGCAGGGGAATGCCCGTTTCCGGTTCTTCAACCCTGTAGTTCAATACTTGAACGCGGAGATTCACGGGGCTGAGAATGAGCGCCACTTGAAAGACTTCTTCCTCATAGCGAATCTCATGGCCATAGGGCTCGGCCAAAGGATGAATGGAACCATCCGGCAGGATTACATGGTAGGATGAAGAGGAATCGGGTGAAGTCATGCTGATTGAACCGCCATATTGGGAAGTGGAACCTTGGCTGCAAGAAACGGAATGTTTTGGTTTGGGTTACTCTAATTGGTTGCCGCCGAGTTCTTTACGCCCTATGATGAAAAAGGAATTGTTAGAGCAACTTTTGATGAGACACACTCTTGGCCAAGGGTCTTGAGGTGTCGAGTCCCAAGGAGAGAGATCATGGCAAAAGCACGTATCCTGGTGGTGGATGATGAAGAAGATATCCGCCTGATTCTCAAAACAACACTCCAAGAGGAGTTCGAAGTGGTGGAAGCTCACGATGGACTGGATGCTCTGGAGAAACTCGAGCGGTACGAACCGGACTTTGTGTGCCTCGACGTTATGATGCCGTTACTTGATGGTTTTGCCACATGCCAGATGATTCGCAAAAACCCGAAGTACGATGATATGCCCATCATGTTCCTCACCGCCATGGGAGGCTCGCAGAACATGCGAGAGGGGTATGGCAAAGGCGCCAACTTGTACCTGACCAAACCTTTTGAAACGGAACGACTGTTGAAGAATATCCGCGTGCAAATTGGTGAACACCGAGTTCGGCCAAAGCGCTATTCAATTGAACAAATCCGCAGTTACGAAGCCAACAAAACCGCTCCTCACGCTCCTGGGTCCGATGCTTTTGAAATTCCCACCGTCGGTACAACCTCCACCCAGGACAAAGCATTCCGCACCACCACCGCTCTCCCGAAACCCATTCTCACCACTCCAGTTCAAAAGCCCCGTGTTCTTGTGGTGGATGACGACAAGGATATCCTTCTCCTGATGGCGAGCGTGCTGGAGGATTTCTTCGAGGTCGTAACTGCCGAAGACGGCATTCAAGCGGTTCAGTATCTCGTGAAGTATCAGCCGGAAATCATGGTCATCGACATCATGATTCCCAAAATGAATGGCCTTCAACTTTGCGAATCCTTGCGGAATAACAAAGCGTTCTCCGAACTCCCCATCCTGATCTGTTCCGCCAAATGCCGGGACAAGGATATTGCCGTGGCGAAAAAAGTGGGAGCGAATGACTTCCTCGCCAAACCCTTTGAACCCCAGGATTTGATCCGTCAACTCAAACAACTCCAAAACATCCCAGGATATCGCTATCGGGCGCACAAGAAAATTAGCTGGCAGGAAATTTTGGACGAACGGGCCCCCAAAAATGAACCCACCGATGTGTTTGAAACCAGCGTGGATCACAGAAGCCAACTGGAAAAAATGTCTCAGGATGCCATTCGCCAGGCGGTGGATGAACTCGAACGCTCCGATGCGCCCTCAAACTCACCGGAAAAGAAAAAGCGCCGCCTCTTTGGTTTTGGCAGCAAGGATTAATTCGAACCAACTTACCGCCTGAGAGGCTTTGATTTGGGCTTCACTCAATCCCTTTTTCAGGATGCCTTGGATTGGTTTCTTCCGGGGGCTTGTTTTTGTTGCGGGAATCTGCTCCCCCACCGCGACTCTTTCGGTCCCCGGCACCCGCGTGCAGAACAGTTGCTTCGCTACCTGTGTCCCCGTTGTATGTCTCGCATTCAACTGGCTTTGCCGACGTGTCCCTGTTCCCGCCCAAATCCCAATCCGGGTGCCAGCTGCACCCTTTGTGAATCGCTTCCGAGTGTTCCGCGCCCCATCGTTTCCGGCTTTATCTTCACTAACCCCATGGATACTCTTGTGCACGCGCTCAAGTATAATCAGGGGCGTTACCTTGTCCCCACCTTGATGGAACTCTACTGGGATGCGCTTGGTATGGAGCTTAAACGTATGGTCTCAGAACAACAGCTCCAACTGATCATCCCCATCCCCCTGACCCGGAGCCGTCGCTGGAAACGTGGATTTAATCAGGCGGAGGATCTCGCCCTCGGGTTGGCGGATCGTCTCGGAATTCCCTGTGTCCCCCATCTCCTCAAACGTGTAAAGTTTGTTCAACCCCAAGCAAGATTGCAGGACGCCGCAGCACGTTCCCAAAACGTGGAAGGTGCGTTTGAAGTTGCAGCGCTCCCAACAGATTCCCGACGTATTCTTCTCATCGACGATGTGATGACAACGGGTGCCACGCTGGCCGCTGCATCGAAGGCTCTGCACGCCGCCGGGGCTGAGTATGTGCAAGCCTCCACGTTGTGTACCGCCTATCCCGCAACGGATCGCCGTTATTTATTCTCTGAGCGTTGTGCGTTGGAACTTCCCCTACTCCCCCACTAGCTCGGCTTTCTCACCAACTTCGTCGCGAGACAGCGAAGGGCTCGTCAGGCCGAGGGTTTCCCGACGTGAGTCGGACGCCGACGTGTATTCACACTTCAAGGTCGATGAGCAAGGGATTCCCTTGGGAAGGCTGGATGATTCGACTGTCGTAGCAGATGGCTGGTGAGAAATCCGGGCTAGTTCCTGCAGGTTAGTCGATCTCAGGGTAGACACTATAGACGGCGAGTAGTTGGAATTCAGAGTCCAAAACCTGAAGGGTTCCCAAGAAGCTCTTCATGGGGGCGAAACCAGGGATTGACTGAAGACTCTTGAGTAGTTCGGGATTTGAGGACGTTGTCTGCATTTCTCCGCTCATGATTTCGGCCAAAATCTCTGGGAGCGTTTTGGGTTTGGGGTATTCCACCACGGGGAGGCTGGCGCCGTCCTGAGCCTTGATTCTGGCGTATTCGATGGCTTCATTTAGTCCGCCCAATTCGTCCACCAATCCAAACTTGACCGCTGAAACACCCGTCCAGACACGACCACCCGCCAGTGCCTCCAACTCGGGCAAACTGATCCCACGGCTTTCTGAGGCCTTGGTGGTGAATGTTTTGTAGGTATCCATGATCAACCCTTCAACAAAGGCCACCTGCTCGGGTGTAAAGAGGGACTTTTCGTTTTCCAGCCAAGAGTTTTTCCCGTAGTCGAGTGTCATCATGTTCACCCCCAACTTGGAATACGTACCACCGAGCACCATGCGCCCGGCAATCACGCCAATGGAGCCTGTGATGGTGGTGGGTTGCACAAAGATACGATCGGCACCCATGCTCATGTAGTACCCCCCGGAAGCCGCCACATTCCCCATGGTGACAATGACGGGGATGTTTTTTTCGGTGCGGATTTCCTGCACCTTGTTCCAAATACGGTCGCTTGCAATCGCGCTCCCACCACCGGAATCCACCCGAATCACCAAGGCTTTCACCCCTTCACCGGTAGCATCTTCCAACACTTCCAGAAACGAATCGGAGGCGATCATTTGAGATTGACTAAAGGGATCTTCGGCGGCGGCACCATCAACGATGTTCCCTTGGGCAAACACCAGCGCGATTCGCGGCTCAGTGTCCTCCTGCTTTAGGGCCTTGGGGACGGTGGTAAAAAGAGCGAAGAGGTTGGGTGGTGCTTGCTGACTTTTCGGGAGGGGATCGTATTCCCAGTCCAGTTCAAAACCTTTCTCGTTGGAGAAGGTCTCCAACGTGGATTCCCAGTACCCCACACCATCAATCAATCCCAACTCCAAAGCTTTGGAGGAGAGGTGAGGACCGCCGAAAAGAGTCTCCAGCAGTTGATCTGATTCCATCCCGCGAGACTCGCCGATGGCGGTGCCGATGTACTCCACCAAATCACTTTGGATGGCGGTAAACTGTTCGCGCGTTCCCTCCGTCATTTCCTGATGGGTGAAGGGTTCCAGTGCGTTTTTATAGTCGCCGGTATTCACCACTTGGGCTTGCATCCCAAGTTTCTCCAGCATGTCCTTGAAGTAGTAGAAACGGAAACTAAATCCATAAGTGAACAGCCCACCCACGGGAGGGAGAATCACCTGCTCGCCGCTGGAAGCAAGATAGTAGGTCTTAAGCGTCAGGGAATCGGCAAAAAACAAGAGCGGTTTTTCGGTTTCCCGGAACCGCAGGAAAGCATTCCGCAATTCCGTGGTTTGGGAAAGCCCCAACATGGGATTCCGTATCTGCACGGCGAGTGCCTTTACTTCCTCATCTTTTGCCGCCAAATCCACCCATTCGATCACATCGTGAAGAGACTGAACTTCCTGATCCAAAAACGTAAACGGTGTGGAACGTTCATCCATCACTCCATCCAAGATCAACACGGGCATCAGGGATTTGGTGGTGGGGGCGTCGGCAGATTCAGTAAAGGGATTTGAAAAAAACGCATGAGATACCTGACTCAGCACGGCAAACACAGCGATACCAAGAATACGAGACATAAGTTAATCCAAAGAGGAGAGCGGTAAAATGAGTTCGTGGAAGGAGAATGGGAATCCGTGATGAATTCGCTTGGCTTACAGCCGCCCCCTCAACGATACGAACCATTCTACTGATTCCTTTCGAGGTCATTCAAAATGATCAAAAAACTTCTGCTGATTCTTCTCGTGGTACTGGGCCTGGGGCTTATTGCCACCGCCGTGGGCCTCTATCTGCTGTACTCCAATCGAAACGAAATCCTTCGTTCGGGGACGGAAAAAGCTCTCACGTTCGTGTTGCAGGTGGATGCCACCGTGGCCGGAGCCAATCTCGATTTGGGGAAGGGATCTCTGGAACTGACTGGTTTAAACATCCCCAATCCCAAGGGATACAATTCTGACCATGCGATCAAATTTGAATCTCTTTTTGTGGAAGTCGATAAAGACTCCCTCTTCGGCGATGGAGTCAAAGTCGTGAACTTGGTGGAACTCAAAGGAGCCAGCATCAACCTTGAAAAGTCTGGTGCATCTTCCAATTTGCAGGATCTTTTGGCGAGCAGCTCCCGCTTTTCCTCAGGTAAGGAAGCTCCCCCCGCGGAAAATGAACCCGCCGGAACCAAGATGCGGATCAACAAAGTGATTATTGATGGCACCGAGGTTGGTGTTTCACTTCCGTTGGTCAATACCCCGGTGGGAGTCAAAATCCCGACGATTGAACTTACAGATGTGGGGAACGACAAGGAACCCGTAACCCCTGTGGAAGCGGTTCAGGAAATCATCGCCACCATTTTGGCCAAAATCACGGAGTTCGGTAACGGCATCCTTCCTCTGGATTTCCTTCAGGATATCACCGGTGACTTGAAAGCGCTTCCAACTGAGTTGCTCACCGACCTGAATTCACAACTCTCCGGCGGGCTTTCCGGTCTGGAATCAGGCCTTAAGGATGTCACCGGAGAATTGGGAAACACAGCAAATGAGTTGACGAATACCGCAAAAGATACAGCCAAGGAAGCCACTGAAGGGGTTGAAAAGGCGGCAGATGAAGCCAAAAAAGCCGCGGACGAAGTTGGTGGTGCCCTCAAAGGCCTTCTCGGCGGCTCCAAAAAAGAGCAGTAATCCGCACCAGTTCGAAACAAACGCCCGGCTCCGGATTCGGAGTCGGGCGTTTTTCATTTTAGGCCGGGACAAACCACCGTCCAAACATAAGATTTCTGCAGAATGATTCTAGATACAGGACGAGAAACGTTTTTCTGAGGTCAAGGCGCCCATAACGAAGGCGACGATGGAGTAGCGGCGCTACGGTGAGGAAACCTGAGTTATGCAGCAACACAGACATCGGGAAAAAGGGACTCGTCCTACAAGATTTCCTTGGAGCCCTCTGAAATCACCTTGAAATTCACCGGCGCAAACCACTAGGAATCAACGCCACACCGTTCCATTTTCCTGAGGTTTCCCACCTTGTCTCTTTCCACCCTCGGCCATACCCAGCACCCAACTACTGCTCAACTTCCGCTCAACGGCTCCAAACATCTGGCAGAAAAAAAATCCGCTCTCTTCTATCAGGATGCCAAACCGCTCCCTATGGCGAGTCATGGCGAGGGAATTTACATATTTGACGAGCAGGGGCGCCGCTACATCGATGCCTGCTCCGGAGCTATCAGCACCAACCTTGGGCATGGAAACAAACGCATCCAAGAGGCTGTGATGCGTCAGATGGACAAAATCTCCTTCACCTACCGCACGCAATTTGACTCCCGCCCCGCCAATGAATTGGCTGATCTTCTTGCTCGTTGCGCCCCGGCAGAGTTGAACCGCGTCTTTTTTGTGAACAGCGGGAGCGAGGCGGTGGAATCCTGCATCAAACTGGCCCGCCAATACTGGTGGAGCATCGGAAAAACCTCCAAAAATCTCGTCATCTCCCGCAGCCCGTCCTATCATGGCGCCACACTCGGGGCTCTTTCCTGCACGGATTACGCTCCCCTCAATATTCCCTTCCGCCCGATGCAACTCCCCTTTCCCAAGGTTTCCGCACCGTATTGTTATCACTGCCCGTTGGAAAAGAAATATCCTGAGTGCAAGGTGGCCTGCGCCCGGGAATTGGAAAAAGCTATCAAAATCTATGGAGCTGATAACATCGCGGCCTTCATCGCGGAACCCAT
>JANRMB010000023.1:0-12252 GCA_033761985.1 Candidatus Sumerlaeia bacterium
CCGACGGGTGGCCGTGAAACGACCTCTTGATTCCATTCCAAAAAAGCTCCGTCGCTCCGATGGTTAAAGCTCCCACAGAAGGCCCACCAAAGGCCACTAGCAGGTCACTAGAAGGCCACCACCTTACCACCAGCAGGCCACCAAGCGATTTCCGTCTGATTCAGCAGATTCTTCCCCGTTTTCATTACTCAGCTTTGTCTCACAACATCGGTAACAGTTTTGGAGAGTCTGGCAACAGTCTCACCACAGGGGAAATTGCCCCGGTAGTGGCTTTGCAATCCTGCTCCCCCGTTTCAGAATAGGAACGCGCGGAGAATTCATCAGAATCATGATGTCCAAATCTGCCCCGGCAGGGGCTTTACAATCCTAGCCCCCCGTTTCAACGGGGGGTGATCGCGCCCCCCCCCCCGACCCCGGAAGGGGTCGAACAGGCGGAGGGATCCTCGGTGTTTGATAATCATCCGAGACCCCCAACCTATTCAACCGGTTCATCCTTTTGAATTCAAACGAGCGAGACGCTCGTGCTCCTTTCCCAGCTCCCCGGGATTTCACTTGAGGAACACGCCGCATTCCCGCTGAAATCATTCCGTAAGGGAAGTTCAGTGTCAGGATGGTATGGCAATCAGATGACTCAACAAACCCCCGTTCTGGAAGTTCAGGATCTCGTGGTGGATTATGGCAAGGGCGCCAAAAAACACCGGGCGGTGCACGGAATCAGTTTTCACGTCAACCCGGGTGAATGCGTCGGGTTTATTGGCGCCAACGGAGCCGGTAAATCCACAACCATGAAAGCACTGATGGGGTTTGTGTTCCCCACCAGCGGCACGGTTCGCGTTTTTGGAAAAACATCGCAGGATGCATCCTCCCGCCAGCGCATCGGTTATCTGCCTGAAGTGGCGCTGTACTATCCGTTCATGAAAGCGGGGGAGTTGCTTCAGTTGTATGGGGGACTGCACGGGCTTTCCAGCGCGGAACTTCGCCAGCGCATTCCGCGAACGCTTCAACGGGTCGGGCTTGGGGATAAGGAGAACATTCTTCTGAAGAACTTCTCCAAAGGGATGCAGCAACGGTTGGGGATTGCCCAGGCGATTATCGCGGAACCCGAAGCGTTGATCTTCGACGAATTGTCTTCCGGATTGGATCCCGTGGGGCGCTACGATCTCCGCGACGTGTTGCTCGAACTCAAGCGTCAGGGGCGGACAATTTTTTTCAGTTCCCATGAATTGAGCGAGGTGGAGTCCCTCTGCGACCGCGTGATTATGATTCACAAGGGCCGCGTGGTGACACAGGCAACGGTGGAGGAGTTGATGAAGCCGTTGAACCAGTTTGAGTTGGTGTTTCGCCTTCCCGCCGGTGTCCCCGTTCCCGAGGTGGTTGCGAACCAACACCCCGAAGCCCAGGGCGAACAATTCCGACTGTTGATTCATGATGTGGCGTTGTATGCTCAAACGCTGGCGGCCTTGAATGCGGTCTCCGCCTCGATTCTTTCCACTTCCTCCAAAACGCGTTCGCTGGAGGAGTACTTCATCGAACTTGTCCGCTCCAGCGCGCAGGGGTGAAGGGGGCATCATGCGACTCTTCCCCATTTATCTCATCGCCAAGTCTGTGCTGATTGAGGCACTTCGCCGAAAGGAAATCTACGCCATCATTTTGGTGTCGTTGATTTTCATCGGTGCTATTATGAGCGTTGATTTCTTCAACCTTCAGGATTTGGAAAAGTTCTACCGTGAGGTGGCGTTGCGGATCATGAGCGTTGCTTCTGCGGTGACAGTGATTGTGTTGAGCGCCCGGCAACTTCCGCGAGAATTTGAAAACCGCACCATTTATCCGCTCTTGGCAAAACCCATCAGCCGAGCCCAATTTCTTTTGGGGAAACTCTGCGGTGTGATGGCTGCGGCAATCATCTCTTTTCTTCTCCTGATGAGTGTGTATGTGGCTGGTGTTCTGTATTTGAATGGTAGTATTCCGGTGGTGTTGTTTCTCCAATACTTGTGGCTGCAACTCGTGATGCTTCTGCTGCTCTGCACGTTGAGTTTTTGGTTGAGCATGTTGATGAATTTGGATGCGGCGATGACGATTTCCACGCTGCTGTATGCTTTCGCCTCGTTGTTCTCCTCCATGGCAACCACGTTGTACGAATTCACCGATGCCTTTGGGCGCGTTGTGTTGATCATCTTCAATTATGCCGTCCCCCAGTTGGTATTGTTCGACCTGAGTGAAAAAGCGGTGCATGCCGATAAGTGGCCTCCGGTGGATATGATGACGCTTTTGGGTGTCACCCTGTATGGTTTCTTCTACACGGCGTTGTTCTTCTCTTTCACGCTGCTTACCTTCCGGAGGAAAGCACTATGACGACTCAAGTTCTTCCCCTGTCCCCGTTCCATGGGATGCGTGAGTTGGTGTGGTGCGTGTGGTTGGAGGGACTGCGCCGCAAGGAATTCTATGCGTTTTTCATCGTGGCGTTTTTCTTTTTGTTGGTGGCTCTGGCAATCCGTTTGGTGGGCATTGAGAATCCCTCCACCGCCACGTTTGTGTTGAACCTTGGCCTCACCTATTGCGGATATGCCGCCCACTTTATGGTGATTATTCTGGCCGCACGCGGTATTCCGGCGGATATTGAAAACCGCACCATTTATCCGATTCTGGCGAAGCCGGTGCAGCGAAGCACCTATATTCTGGGGAAATGGTTTGCCTCGGGATTGTTCGGCAGCGTGGCGATGCTGGGATTGTTTTTACTCGTCTGGATACCAACACCCAAGCTGGAGGAAATGTCCTCGCTGCTGCTTCTGCAAACACTTCTGCTACAGTCACTGTCCCTGTTCGCGTTGTCGGCGCTTTCGTTGTTGGGCTCGCTGGTTCTTCCCCAGGCTGTGGGCTTTATTCTGGTCACCATCATCACGTTCTTTGGTGGAAAGATTTCGGGCTTGCTGAATGCCCAGTTTCCGATTGGGTTTCTTCGTCCTGTTTATCATCTGATACCAGACTTTACTGTGTTGAATTTGTGGACGCGATACACCGATGGAATTGATCCTGTGTCCCCCGCGGTTTTTCTCGCCTGCTTGGTTTATGCTCTGCTACTGATCGGAAGTTGCCTTGGGTTTTCCATCGCACTCTTCGATCGCCGGTCACTCTGATTGTTGAAAGGGGACACTGATGAATCGCACATTTCTTCTTGTTGCAAGCTCCGGGTTACTTCTCGCCACGGTCACTGTCCCCATGAGTGTGGATCCCAACTCCTATGCCGCGGGGCGCAGTCGCGATGAACAAGCCCGCGTGGAGCGCAACTCCTCCTCCGTGGCGCAATTGTTTGGTGAACTCCGGGCCAGTATGAGCGATATCGTGTTTCTAAAAACCGAGCGCTATCTGCACGGTGGGATTGCCTATTCCGCCCACATGAATGTTGCCCGTACCGTTCAGGAGGAAACCAGCGAGTACGATGCTCATGAGAAGGAAGCCCGCGGAGTGGCTGGTGATGAGCATGAAGAAGAGGACGACCATAGCGGTACGCCGACGTTAATCCCCACAGCAGAGGATGACTTCCGGGGGGTCATCGGCCACTTGGAACGGCAAATCCGCCCATGGCAGGATCCCTCGATTCCCCACCAGCATAGCACCGGAACAGAACTTCTTCCGTGGTACCGGGTGATGACGTTGAGCGATCCCCATAACATCCGTGGATACCTCATCGGCGCCTATTGGCTGAGCAATCTCGGGAAGTTCGAGGAAGCCCGCCAGTTTATTACAGAGGGAATCGGACACAATCCCGAGGCTTTCCAGCTTTATCTCTACCGCGCTCGCGGTATTTTGAAAGAAATCAACTACATCGAGCACGAAAACCCCGCCGAGGCTTTTGATCAATCACCCAACGCTGCGCTTCACCAGATGATGCTCGATGACCTGAAGAAAAGCAGCGAGCTCGTTCTTCAACAGCGTCCGCAGATTTATGACATAAATCCCGAAAAAGAGGATTGGAACTGGACGCACTACATGGAGGACGACGCCGGTGCCGCGCTCCGCATGACGGTAAGTGTGTTGAAGCGGGAAGGGGAATACAAGGAGGCGCTTGAGTGGGCTCGCGTCGGTGCTCCTCGCATGGCGTTTATTGACCTCGAGGGAATTCTCTACCCCGAGGATCCAAAACTCCGCGAATACATTTCAGAACTGGAGCAACTCGTGGAGGAGTGAGGCCACTGAACAAGCGGCCCCACTCCATCCTTATCGGATTAGTTGACTGGTCCCTCTTCGTTACAGGTGTCTTCTGTCGTCCCTGAGGGCTGTGCGGCACGTTCTGAAGGAATAGCTGTGGTTTCTTCCTTCCCGACGCGGGATTTTTTCTTCCCATTTCCGTTGGCAAGGGTCTTACCGGTCATGGCAGCAACGAGTTGTTCCGCGAGTTGGTCTTCAGCATTACCGCGAATGCGGGATGAGGATATGGGCTCTCCGTAGAGTTCCAAGTTCATCAGCATTTCCTGGCTGCGGAAGGGGCGTTCGCCGGGTTGCAGCATCCGTTTGCGGTACACTCCATCGCTCCCCAGGTAGCGCGCTTTGCTGTTATCAAGGGCGGAAAATCCGAAGACTTCCTCAATCACGCGACGCTTGTTGGCGGGGTCTTCCACGGGGAACATCACTTCCACGCGGCGGTCCATGTTGCGATCCATCCAGTCGGCGGAGGAGAGATAGACCTTCGCCGTTTCGTCATCAGCACCAAAGATGAAGCAGCGACTGTGTTCCAAAAAGCGGTCGACGATGGAATAGACGGTGATGTTTTCGCTCAACCCCGGAACTCCCGGGCGAAGGCAGCAAACACCCCGCACGCAGAGATCAATTTTCACCCCTTCCTTGCTGGCCTTGTAAAGTTCAACGATGATTTCCGTATCCACCAAGGAGTTCATTTTGGCCCGGATGCGTGCGGGTTTGCCACAATCCGCCAGTGCCGCTTGTTCCTGAATCAGCTTGATGACGCTGGGTCGGAGATCGTCTGGAGCAACGATGAGTTTCTGCCATTCCGGATCGGCGGAGTAACCGGTCAGGAGGTTGAAGAGCGCCGTAGCGTCCTCGCAGATGTCGATGTCGCAGGTAAACAACCCGGCATCGGTGTAGATTTTCGCTGTGGAGGGATTGTAGTTGCCGGTGGAAAGGTGAACATAGCGGCGGATTTTGCCGTTTTCCATGCGCACCACCATGGCGGCTTTACAGTGAGTTTTCAACCCCACGAGACCATAAACAATGTGCACACCGGCTTCCTCGAGCTTGCGCGCCCACACGATGTTGTTTTCTTCGTCGAACCGGGCTTTGAGTTCCACCAATGCCGCTACTTGTTTGCCGTTTTCGGCGGCTTCAATCAGGGCCCGAATGATGGGGGAATCGCCGCTGGTGCGGTAGAGCGTCTGTTTGATGGCCAGAACTTTGGGATCGGAGGCCGCCTCGCGAATGAAGTCCACCACCGGGGAGAAGGACTCATACGGGTGGTGCATCAGGATATCACCCTTGCGGATTTTGCTGAAGATACTTCCCGGAATGGTGAAGCCTTTCCGCGTGCTGGCGGAGTAGCCGGGTTCGCGGAGTTGTTCCCTTCCGGGAATGCTCAACACCGGCCAGGTGATTTGGTTCAAGGCGATGGGGCCGGGGATTCGGTACACCTGTTGGGGAGTAAGCCCCAGAACCGAGCTCAGGAATTGTTCATGAAATTCCGAGGCGTTGGCATCCAATTCCAACCGAACGGCATGACCCCGTTCCCGTTCGCGAATCTCCTCCTCAATGTGTGTGAGCAAGTCTTCCGCATCGATTTCCTTGTATTCAATATCCGCATCACGGGTAACACGGAAAACGGAGGAACTCTTCACCGTCATCCCGGGGAAGAGCATGTCCAGATGTTCCTCAATCAGTTGTTCCAGAAGGATGAACTTGGCGAACTCCTTATTGTTACCCACCTCAATCACACGGCTGATATTGCTCGGAACCTGCACCGTTGCGATGAGGGTTTGATGCCCTCGGTTACGAATTTGGGTGGTGCTTTCGAGTTCTACCAGAATGTTGAGAGACAAACCCTTCACGCGGGGGAAGGGGTGTCCGGCGTCCACAGCCAGGGGCGTCAGCGCGGGGAAGATTTCATGGTAGAATCGGTCGCGGAAGTCCTTCGCTGTTTTCTTCGCAAGAGTTGCCGGCTCCACAAAGGAGATTTTCTCCTCTTCCAATGCCGGAATGATTTCCTTGTTCAGGCACTCGTACATTTTCCCCATCTGTTCCTTGGCCTGTTTGTGTAACAAGGCATACAACTGCATGGGGGAATAGCCCGCTTGGCTGGTGATCCGCACGTTGGATTGTGCTTGTTCCTGCACGCCGCTCACCCGAACCATAAAAAACTCGTCGAGGTTGCTCGCGGTGATCCCCAGAAATTTCAGGCGCTCCAGCAACGGCGTTCCCGTATCCAGCGCCTCTTCCAAAACACGTTGGTTGAACGCCAGCCAGGAAAGTTCACGATCGAAGAAATGTTTGGGATCACGATAGCCCATAACGCGATAAAACTCCAGCCGGGCAACGTTTATGCAGGTTGTGGTAGTGAGGGTATTCCGACGCTTTCAACCTGACCTCCGGCGAAGCTGAAGTAATGTAATGACTTCAGGGACAAAATCAAGCATCTTGTGAAGCGCTTACCCAAAAAACACCCCACTCGACGGGAGTTCCGTGCATCATGACCCCATCACAAGCCGATCGCTGGCGAAAAAACCGCGAGCATTGGAACGCTGTGGCCAACACGCGCAACATCTCCACCCAGGAGGAATTGCTCCATTGGGAGACCGAACGCCAGTTGTATCGCTCAATCGATTTTGTCTATGCCTTGCGCCAGCTTGAGCCGCTCAGAGGGATGTGGCTGATGGATCTCGGTGGGGGAGTGGGGCTTTCAGCTCAGGAGTTTTTGGAACGTGGCGCTCGGGTGGTAATTGTGGACATCAGCTTGGAGCGCTGCAAAAAGGCGCGGCGCCAATTGATGGAGAGTGGCTTTGAAGGCCGGGTGGAGTGTGTGGTGGCAGAGGCACAGGCGCTGCCGTTTGTCTCCGAATGTTTCGACCGTTTATTCACTAAAAGCGTATTGATTCATACGCCCATCGCGGAAGCCTCCAAGGAGCTTGCCCGGGTGATTCACCCCACCGGGCGCGCTGCGTTTATTGAGCCCATGCGCCGGAACCCGTTTGTCAACCTCTACAGGCGGTTGCAGGCCCCCGGCATCTGGAAGGAAATCACCACATACTTTTCCCCCCGGGAATTCCAAGTGGTGGGTCGGGCGTTTCAAGCTCAAAAGCCGTTTCGCATCGGTTTTTCCCGATGGTATTTTCTAGGATTCTTTGGGTTTGTCTTTTCTTTTGCCGTCACCAACACAGTGCTGTTTCGGTTTTTCCAGGCGTTGCTAGAAGGGGTGGACAAGTTCCTTCTGGGGATGCTTCCACTGCTGAAGAACTTGTGCTGGTTTGGCGTGCTTACCGTATCGCCGAGGACGAGAGGCAAATCCGCATCAATTCGCGGGCGGAGTTTGCCCAAGTAAACTCTCGACTAAACTTGAGTGCCTGTTCGGTTTTTTCTTTGGTTTGTGCGGGATTTTGCAGAAGGGCCTCGATTGTTTCGGCCCATTTTTCCGGATCGTAGGGGTCGGCCAGCCACGCCCGTTCGCCGTTGGCGCTGAGGTAACGAAACCAGTTTGTGGCGCTGAGAATCACCGGGCAGCCGCACGCCATGGATTCCAAGGCGGGGGCGCCGAAGCCTTCGCTCAGGCTTGGCAAAACGCTGAAATGGCATTCCCGAAAAACATCGGCAATCTCTCCCTGATGGACTGGTCGAACCAACTCAATACTCAAACCCTCAGCCTTGGGAAGCAGCGACCGCTCCTCTTGCTTTGTGGCGTTATGCACTAGAAGAAGATGGAACTTTCGTCCGTTGCGCTCGGCAATTCGCAGCGCTTCGAAAAGGAGTTCGTGGTTTTTGCGCCGCTCAAAGGAGGCCAGAAACGCGATGCGGATGGGTGCTGATTGGGGAATGGGGCGAAGAGTTGTGGTGGTAATCCCGGGGTGAAAGATACCGTGATCCAATCCGTAGGGGACGATGAGTGGATCAGCCACCCCATGACCCAGAAGTTGTTCCCGGGCACCGGGTGAAGGGCATACGGTGCGCCATGCTGCCCAAGCGCTGAGGCGGGCAAACGTTCGCAAATACATTCCAAACCCACGGGGATAGTTCTCCGGGTAGTCCCAAACCAATGCGTCATGCAGGCAAACAATCGTCCGGAACGTTCCCCATTTGATAAGGGGCCCCACAAAAGCGGGTGAAAACAAATGTGTTCCTCTGAGTTGTTGCATCCAACCGCTGAGCCCGGAATTCTGCCAGATATCCGAAGCGGGGTGGGACTCGGGATGCACACGCACAGCATGGGGTCGACACCATTTCAGCCCCCTCCAGAACCGCTCCAACTCCTCGTTTCTGCTGGGATAGTACAGAACGGAGACGCGCATCCCTGCTTCGGCGGCAACTTCATCAAGCCCTGAAAGGATGCCTCGAATGTAATGGCCCACCCCGGTGGAGCGCGGAAGCAACTGCCGGGCATCCACCACCAGATGGGCGCGGGTACGGCTCATTAGTTGATGCCATCCGGGCCCGTAAGAATATCGAAGACCGCTTTGGGCGTTTTGCAATCCAGCAACCTTTGCCGGAACGGTGCCTCCTTGAGGCTGCGCACCAGTTTGCTCAGCATTTGCATGTATTGCCCGGCTTGGGACTCATGACAACCGATCATGACCAATATGTGTGCGGGTTTTCCATCGAGGGAATCAAACTCGATCCCCTTCCGGGAGATCCCAACGGAGAGAACAAAGTCTTCGATGGAGCCAATTTTCACATGCGGGAGCGCCAACCCCTGACCAACCCCGGTGGAGAGTGTTTTTTCCCGTTCGTAGATTTTGGCCAGCAACTCCACGGGGTCTTTCACATGGGGGGACTTTGCCAAAAGGCTCACCAACTCTTTGAGAGCGGAATCCTTTTGATCTGTCTCCAAAAAAGCCACGCGGTCTGGGGAGAAGTATTTACGGGGTTCAATGGCCATGATGAGTTTGAATGCCGGGGCGAAAAATGATAGGAAGCTTTTGTGCGCGATAAGACAGAGAGGAGTCAACCGTCTGGCCTTCGGATTCGAAAAATAAGAGAATGGGGGAGACTAATACCCCCAGTGTCGCAATCCCGAATGGGGTGCCTATACGCGAGGCAGATGTTTTAACATCGATGTCAAGGATGCCAAGGATGAGGATTTACAAGGATGAACAAGATGTTGTACCCGGTCATTAAGCCCGGATAAAGCCCCCTGCAGGGGGGCGATCCCACAGCCTGGGATCAGCGCAGCACAACCCCAGGTTCAGCCGTACCCACAGATTCCGTGCCCTGCATGGGCACCATCACGGTGAAGCGTTTGCCCTAGCAGGATGTCGCCCCTTCAGGGCTTGTCCTTGGCGTGGGGTGAACGTTTCCCGGGGTTGCGCTGCGCTTTACCCCGGGCTTTGGGATTAGAGCCCTTCAGGGTTGGGATACACACCCAATCGACTCTGCGCCCAGCGGGCGCTCTCTTCCCAGCCCCCTGCAACCCTAACGGGGTGCCACCTTTCCTGCGCTCATCGGGGGAATGTGAAGTATTGCTAAACGTTGCATTTCTGCATCATCCCTCCTTGACAATACACAAAAACCTTTGTAAGCGTCCATAATTCTTTTCGAGGTATCTGAACACTATGGTCAAAGCATTCACCCTAATCGAACTCCTCATCGTGGTGGCGATCATCGCCATTCTCGCTGCCATCGCGGTCCCCAACTTTTTGGAGGCTCAGACGAGATCCAAAATTTCTCGCAACAAAGCGGATATGAGGACCCAAGTTACAGCTTTGGAGGCCTATTATGTGGATAACAATAAGTATCCACCGGCTGCGGATGTGAACATAGGAAACGGGCCTGAGCCTAACGTTGCCGGCAGCGGCTTCCATGCTCGGATGCCGAGTTACTTGACAACTCCTATTAGTTATATCACTTCCCTCTCAGAGGATCCGTTTGTTACTCAAGGCGGACCAAACTATTTTTCAAACGCATTGTATCCCGTATCTACTAGAGTGGGGTCGCGTTACGCCTACTTTTATTGGAATTATTATCTATCACCCGCGGCTGGTGGGACCAATCCGGATGGATTTCCTACAAATTTATGGGGGACAGATCCAAATCCATGGACTGGTGCATGGCTGATTTATGGTTATGGACCGGATCGTAATCCATTCCATGGAACGGCAGCCACATTCCTTCCTTATGATGCAACCAACGGTACCATCAGCGCAGGGAATATCATCCGCACTCAACGAAACACCGATGGTATCAACCCGCACCCCGTAACCGGTACGTTTAACTGGAGCTAACTTGAAGTTACAGCCCAAGTTGTGAGAAAATACACGGAATGTTGCAGTGGTGCATCATTCCGTGATTATTCTCGTTGACTTTTCCCACCTAAATCAATATCCATCAAAGAATTCTAACGAGGTTCTCGCTCTATGAAAAAAGCATTTACACTAATCGAACTGCTCATCGTTGTGGCTATCATCGCCATTCTGGCCGCAATTGCAGTTCCCAACTTCCTTGAAGCACAAACCCGCGCGAAGGTGTCCCGCGCTGTCTCTGATATGCGGACGCTTGCTACCGCACTGGAGTCCTATTATGTCGACAATAACAAGTACCCTCCATTTGCTTTAGGCCCTGGGACTCTCACGACATGTCCAGGAAGTACTTCTACTACTGGAAACAGCGTGCTTGGTGTAAGGACTGCAACCGGTGCACCTCAATGTGCAATAAGTTCCCGACAAACTTGGATTACAACACCTATTTCGTATATAACAAGTCTTTTTCCAGAAGCATTTTCTGTTAAGAGTGCTGCACTAAGTGCTAATGGTGGTACGGAAAATCCCCTCGAATACGACACATATGATTATATCGACGCATTTTCATTTTCGCCATCAGGGCGAATTCCTCGTACTCCGGCTCAACCACGCTCGGGTCGTGCTCTCACTTCTGGTGGAGCATGGCGCCTAGCTTCAGCAGGGCCAGATTTGGCTCAAAACTATGGCGGTGTTGATCTAGCAGCTGGTATATCCGCACTTGCAAATCGTGATGGTGCAGATTACGACCCAACGAACGGTACCGTTAGCGTTGGAGACATTGTAAGAACTGGTGGTGGCCAAGGAATTCTAGTGGCTGGTGAGCCATTTTATGATCGTGTTGGAAATACACTTCGTCGTAGTGGCCCCTAACTTCTCAACTGATACACGACAATTCATCACATCCCCCGGTCTCAACAGCCGGGGGATGTTGTTTTTATTCCATCATGCTTTGTTGCAGAAAGAAGCTCAACGTTTCCATTTCCAACGCCAAATCCACATAATGCACCTTCACCTGCTCAGGGACGCGGAGGCGGGTGGGGACGAAGTTCATGATGGCGGTGATACCCGCTTCCACCAATCGATCCGTCACCGTTTGCGCCGCATGGGAGGGAACCGTGAGAATCGCGAAGTTGAGCCCCAGTTGCCGTATGCGCGTTTCCAATTCGTTCATGTGATACACGCGCACATGTTCCGTCCCGATGGTCTCCTGCGTGATCTGCACATCAAAGGCGCAGAGAATCCGAAAACCTTGAAGAGTAAACCCGCCGTAGGAGAGCAGGGCGGTTCCCAAGTGGCCGACCCCCACCAGGGCAACGCCGACCTCTTTGTCCGTTCCCAAGATGACTTTGATGTTATGGCGGAGTTCTTTCACCGGGTAGCCGAAACCCGGGACACCAAACTGACCGAAATGAGCCAAATCCTTCCGCACTTGCGAGGAGTTGAGCTCGAGCAATCGACCCAATTCCGTGCTGCTGACTTTTTCCACTTTTTCGCGGTCAAGCTGTTGGAGAATTCGGGAGTAGAAGGAAATAGGTTCAAGAAAAAAACTCCCCCAAATGCAAGGGGGAGTTTTTTTGTTACTATAAATCTAGCTCTCAATAATTCGTATTAATGTTGGTTTAAGGAATAGTCGTTTCGTCAATCCGAAGTCTCCAATAATTGAATCCCGAGTTCAGAAGGAGATTATCTCCATGTTGCGCCTGAAGAATTACCTCCTTAGGGTAACAGGATGTATTGTCGTAAACTATTGTACTATTTTGCGAGTCATAATCGTAATCACAAAATAAAGAATTGAGGGAGCACGCAT
>JANRMB010000024.1:0-7853 GCA_033761985.1 Candidatus Sumerlaeia bacterium
TCCCCGTGGATGTGGCGCCGGGCTGAAGCCGAAACAACGCTTGAGGAGCGAGAACGCCTGAGGGTTGGGGCCAGGGAAAGCGTTGACGAAGAACTGTTTTGCCAAGGAACTCGAATTCCGTTGTTGAAGAAGGCGCCACAGAAAGCTGAAAAATTGCGGTACCATTCGGGAGCAGAGTCACGGGGACAGGTTCGCCCTTTGCTGGAGGAACATGGGCTGGAGCGGGAGACTCATGCCGGAGAATTTCCAACTCCTGAGCGCCGGGTGGAAGGGTAACCGTCCCCTTGAAAACAACCTCAGCACCCAAGGAAGAAACGCAAAGAAACAGGAATGCCATGCAAAAGGTGGATGGAGTAAAACGGGAAGTTGGTGAGTGAGGCATGTTTATTCCGGAAGGGTGGTAAGTTCTTTTTCTGCAGTTCGGCGAAGGAGGAAGTTTACGGAGGGAGTCTCCAGAAATTTTTGATAGTAACTGCGTGTCAACTCGGTGTCGCCATTCTGCTGGCAGATAAGCGCTGCATAGAAATATGCTTCATACGCTTCGGCGGTTTGATGCGTGGTAGCAAGATTGACAAGCATTGTAAGTGCTTGTTCCAGTTCGCCCGAATCAGAAAGCTGGCGTGCTTTGCTCAGGGTGAGAATGCCATACTCCTTGGGATGGCTCTTCAGGTCCTCCAAAGCTTCAAGGAGATACGACTGAACTCGCTCTGGTTCAGATTGGCGTGCTTCCGCGATGAGCTTTTCCCAAACCTTTAACCGGAGTTCGGGATCAGTGGTTTCTTCAAGAATCAAACGGGCATAGTTTTCCGCCGCGTTCAGATTCCCTAGTTTGAGATAGAGAGCGGCGAGGTTATCGCAGATTTCCAATCGCCATGGGATGGATGTATCCCGGGCTACTTTTTCGAAGTACTCTTCCATCTCGGGAATCTTCCCAAGAGTTTCCGCTGTGGAATACAGCCGGAGAACATACTCATGGCCATGCCAGGAGATTCCTTGAAAGCCGTTCTCCAGTATATCCTTGTATTCGGCGATGGCTTCATCCCAGCGACCGAGGCGTGTCAGCGCGGCGGCTCTATTGGTGCGGATATCCGGCTGGCCAGGCGCGAGGGTAAGAGCTTTGTCGTAATAGGTGAGCGCATCCTCGGGATATCCTTCGAGGGAAAGAACGAGGCCCGCATTTTTGAGCAGGCGAATGTTGGTGGTATCCGCGGCGATGAGTTGCGGAACGGCGCGCGCTTTTTCAGGCTGCTCTGTCCCCGTGTAGAGTTGAATCAGAAGCTGCAGCGGCTCGGGGGCATAAGGTTGAGAACGAATTAGTTGTTGCAGTGCCTGTTCGGCGAGGTTGTAGAAGCGCTCGCGTTCCAGAATTGGAATTTGGAATTTCACGAGGTCTTCTTCCGGAGCGGCATGAAGTTCCAAAGCGATGGCTTGTGCCTGAGTGGCCAACGCTTGCAATTCCTCCAAATCATCAGGGCGGGCTTGCACGTATTGATACCAGGCTTCAAATTCGTTGGGTTTGAGACGTGTTTGAAGCGCCGCCTCGGAAGCCAGCAACCAGAGCATCGGGTTCACGTGTCCCCCTTCAAAACCGAGCTCGATCCGTTTGGCGGAATCAAACGCAAAAAGTTCACGGATGGATTGTTCAATCATCAGATGTTGAACGGTATCGGTGAGGTGGGAGAATACTTTTTCATGAAGCTCCACGCGCTGGGCTCGCGTGGTGTTTGAGGGGAGCCGGTGATAGTAGCGTAGCGTGGAAGAAATATCATCCTGGTTGGCAGAGTAGATGATAAGCGCCCGGAGAAAGGGGACGGAGGAATTGGCGGAGATTTCCTCCGGTGTGGGATAGGCTTCCTTTGCACGATCAAAATCGCCTTCAATCACGAGGCGCACAAATGTTTCCCAACGGTTTCCCGCGGAAAGATCACCATTTGTGGGCAGAAGGGGACGGAGAGCATCGGCTTGTTCCCCACGACCCGACTGCACCAGGTAGTCGATCCTTTCTTGAATCAAAAGTGCGTGGTAGGAGTTTGCGGTTGGATCAAGATCAGCACCGGCCAAAAGTGCCTCAGCTTCATCGAACAGGCCTTCCTGTAAATAAAGTCGATACAGAAGATGCAAAGACACGGGCCCCAGAATGGGGCGGGATTCCATCAGTTGTTTGCGAAATGTAAAATAACTTTCACCGTGTTGAACGGAAAACAACAAGGCATCCAGAAACTCCCGATTTTTGGGAAGCGAGTTGGAGAGTTGAGTGTATCCCAAATCCAGAGCCGGTAAGAGTAACGTAAGCTCCGTGGGGATGGGTTCACCCAAGCGAGTAAAGAAGTGATCGGCCAACACAGTGCGATCAACAGGAGTGGCTTGGGGAAGAAGCGAGACGATGAGGGAGTCGGATTCCGCAAAGCGATTCAACCGGCGATAGGCTGTGGAGAGGGAAATGGATTCGTCCAGCGTGAGGGGATTCTTGGCTGCAGCGTCTTCGAGAATTTTGACGGCAAGCAAGGGTTTCTGGAGGGCAATCAATGCCTTGGCCCGGGCAACGAGTGGAACATCCTCGCGGTTGAGAAGGGAATCGCCGAAGGTATCGACTTCAGGGGAGTTAATGAGCTTCAGGAATCGGGCCATCCGTGCAAGACCGAGTTCCGGTTGTACAGTAATTAACTGTTCGTAGATTTGGCGAGCCCGTTGATAATCCTCAGCAGCGGTGGCTTCATTCGCCAATCGAAGGAGTTCCAGAACATCCTCTTGAAGGAATTCCTTCGAGGGTACGATGGTGCTCAAACGATGCGATTCTGGGGACAAAGGAGTCACCGTGGCTTCACTCGGTTGGATGAATGCCTCGTGTGCAAACAGTGCAGATGATGAACAGAATACGGCGGTGGAAAGAGCGAGAATTGATGAAAGCTTAAGGGGGACAGAGAAGTTCCACATGAGGGAAAAAGACCACATAAAATCTTGGGAGAATTCTGCTGGGATTGGAGCCAAAGTGCAAGGCCTAGTAAAAAAAAGAAGCGCCCCCTGAGTTGTACATCAGAGGGCGCCACGGAGAACCTTAGGGTTGTTGATGAGTTATTGCTTGGTGAAACGAACGCCATCGGCAACAACGAAGAAGCCAGCGGTTGTCCAGCAGGAGAGGGACACACGAACAGCAGTTCCAGCGTTGAAGTTCCATGTACCAAGAGTGATCCATACGCCGTTGTTTGCTTGCTGGTTTACGTTGACCGTTGTATTACCTCCAGCGTGAGAGACCACATAGGGAGCTGAGGCGGCACGGTTGCTTGCAGCTGTCCAGCGGGCTTCCACTTTGTAGCTTCCGGATGTGGGAAGGTTAGCAGACCATGTGGCGGCATCGCTGATAGCTTGTGTAGCACGTGTGTGGTAGTTGGTGCCGAGGTATCCAGCAATGGAAGTACCAGTGAACCATGCGGTGGAAGGAGCAGTGAAGCCTGCATCGGTGTTATCAACGGTTACAACAGTTGCAGGTGTGCTGGGATTGAACTTGGCGAAGCCGTAGTTACGTTGCAGACCGTAAAGGATGGCGAGAGCGTATTTATCGCATTCCACGTTGGAGGAGCATTTGGGGTGATCCACAGAGGAATCAATGAAGCCCATTTCAGTGAGGGCGGCGGGAGCAGTGGTATCGCGAAGAACAGCGTAGTTGGCTGTCTTGCTGCCACGGTTTACAAGACCCCATGCGATGATGGCTTCTTCCTGAATACGATCGCGAAGGGCAGCACCAGTGGTTCCGCTGGCGTAGGAGAATGTTTCTGTTCCGTTGGCGGATTGGTTGAAGGCGTTTTGGTGAATGGAAACAAAACGAGCAGAGCCCCAGTTGTTGGAGTCAACGGAACGAGCGGAAAGGCTGACGTCCACGTTGGTGGTGCGGCTCATGCGGATGCTCCAGTTGCCGCCGCCAGCGGTGTTGGCGGAGTCTGCGTTGAAGAGGTCACGTGTTTTGAGGCCGGTATAAAGAACACGGGCAGCTTCCTGTGTACCGAAGGTGGAGTTTACTGCTCCGGGGTCGGAACCACCGTGACCGGGGTCGATATAGACTTTGGTCTGGGCAGAGGAAAGCCCGGGTGTTGCCAAGGCGATGGCACCGGCAAGAAGACCGGCTTTGAAAAGTGTTGTGAGTTTCATAGGAGCTGTAACCTCGCTCAAAAGATGGTGGTGTTTGTTTCCTTCGTTCCTCTTCTCCGTTATGGGGACACTCTACTGTGGGATGATGCCGCTGTAGATGGATCCATCGGATTCAAAAGCCACCGACCGGCCGTCGGGGCCAATGGTGGGGTTTAGCCCGATCTCTTGAAACTGGGAGGTCAGATTATACTGTGTCCCCGAATTGAGATCGTAATAAAATATATCACCCTGCACGAACGCATGACCATCGTCAAGAGTTTGTTCGTATAAAAGTGCCGTACCTTTGGAATTCCATTGGGGGTTTGCTCCACTCCCCAAGAAGATGGGTTCTTCCCCTTTTTCCGGATTGGCCAAATAGAGCCCGGAGTACATGCCCAAGTAGGCGACTTTCTCGCCGTCGGGGCATACTTCTGGAGCGATGTAGCGATCGTTGGAATCCGTGAGTGCAACCGGTGCGGAAGAGCCCTCTTTGCGAACGTAGATCACGTCTTCTTCAGAAAAAGCAGGCTGGGCCTTGGGATCAAATTTGCCGGTTTTGAGCAGTGTGCCGTCGATATCATACAGGCGAACTTCGCCCTCGTGATTGCGCACTTGAATCAGCCCCTCTGGTGTCCACTTGGCGAAGAACGCGTTGTCATCGGCGATCTTTTCTGGTGTTCCACCTTGGGCAGAAACGATGTAGAGCCCTTGATAGCCTGGGCGCGTGAGCAGAATTTGCAAGCCATCGGGAGAGAGGATGGGATTCAGGAATCCGCCCTGCTCGTCTTTCTCCACAAGCTTGCGAAGCCCTTGCAGCGGGCGATCCACAACTTGAGTGGTTGATTTGACGCGAAGCAGGGAATGTTCGGGTGACTGGCGAAGACTGATGGAATCGGGAAGGTATGTGAGTGGGGCTGCTTCCACAGGTGCTGCTTCTGCCACAACGGTAGGAGTTGTTGTTGATGCAGACGCGGAGTTCTCAGCGGAATCGATTTCCGGTACGGTTGTGCTAGCGGGAGAAGATCCACCCCGTGGGAGGAGGAGTGCGCCGGCCAGAGCACCAAGGGAAGCAATCGCGATGAGGGAGAGTACCAGATTTTTCTTCATGATTTCCTAATGGCAAAAAAATCACCAGAAAGATAAAATCACAAAGCATTGAAATCAATAGGTTTATGCAGAATCGAAAGTAGGTGGTTTACAACATTTATTGTAGAACAAGTTACAAAACGTTGATTCTACTTGATTAACACATAAAACGTTCAATCAACAATCTAGGTTGTGGAATACGGTTTTTTCCGTGGGAAAAGCGGCCCCTGCTGCTCTTCCATGTTCTTGATGCGTTTGCTGAGCGCCTGCTGCGTGATCCCCAACAACCGGCTTGCCATGGTTTGGTTGTTGTTCGCGCGCTCCATGGCCTCGGTAACAAGAATCCAATCCGCTTCTTTGAGTGTGGGGAGGCGATCGCCAAAGTTCATGAGGTTGCGCACGTTTTGGGCGTTTGGTGTTCCCCCGCTGAGGGCTTCCTCTGGGATGCGGTTGGCAAATGCCGCGACGGTAAGTTCCCCTTCACGGCAGTTGCTCACCGCATCGATGACGAGTGATTCCAGTTCGCGGATGTTTCCTGGAAATCCGTAGCCCTGAAGATAGCGGACTACTTGAGAGGGAATCTCGGGAGTGGGAATGCCCTGCTGGCGGGCGGCTTGTTCCGTGAAGTATTCCAGCAGAAGGGGAATATCCCGCACTCGTTCGCGCAGGGGTGGAATATGAATGTGGTGCGTGCGAAGGCGGAAGAAGAGGTCGGTGCGGAAGGTGTTGTCTTTTTGCTGTTCGCGAAGGTCGCGGTGGGTGGCCACCACGATCCGGGCATTACTGCGACTGGGCTTATCGGCTCCCACGGCATAGTATTCTTTTTCCTGCAAAAGGCGTAGAAGCTTCACCTGGCTTTGCAGGGGCATGTCCCCAATTTCATCCAGGAAGAGCGTACCGTTGCTTGCGGTTTCCACCAAGCCTTTGCGTGCGGCAATGGCCCCGGTGAATGCCCCTTTTGTATGACCAAAAAGCGAGTCGGATACCATGGCATCATCAAGGCCGGCGATGTTGACGGAAACAAATTCCCCACGGCGACCACTGACCCGGTGGATGGCACGGGCGAAGAGTTCCTTCCCGACCCCTGTTTCCCCGGTGATCAATACCGGCTGCGTGGATTTGCCGACGCTCTCCAAGTACTTGAAGAGCTGGAACATGCGGTCGTCCTGCGTGACGATTTCCTCAAAGGCTTCGGGTTGCGTGAGGTTTCGTTTGAGGAGGTGTTCCTTGAGGTTGTGGTTAACGGATTGCAATTCGCTGAATTCCAAGGCGATGCGCAGACTGGAGAGCAGGCGGTTTTTATCCACCGGTTTCACGATGTAATCGAACGCGCCTTTGCGCATGCAATCCACGGCAGTTTCCAAATTGTTGGAGCCGGTGACAATGATAACGGGAATATGGGAGAAGCGTGAATGGATCTGCTCCAGCAACTCATGACCCGTCATGAAGGGCATGCTCAAATCCAGAAGAATCGTGGAGACAAGGGGATCCTTTTCGAGACGGGAAAGGACTTGCCGGCTATCGTTTTCCGTCAGGATGTTGGAGTATCCTTCTGATTTGAGAACGAGGCGCATACTGCGCAGGGTATTCTCTTCATCATCCACGATGAGAAGAGGATAATCGGGGTTGTTCATCGGCTCGGGGAGGGTGCTCATGGGTTCGTCTCGGGTGGAGTTAAGGGCAGGAGGTTGAGGGTTGAAGGTTGGGTGTGGGGTCAGGGTTCTGCATAGGGGGACAGAGGTTCTGGAGTGGCTCTGGCGTCCCGGCGATGATGATAACAAGGGAAGCGCACGGTGACATGTGTCCCCTTGAATTGTTCGGAGTCAAAATCGAGTGTTCCACCGTGTTCATGCACGATGTTGGTGCTGATGCTTAGGCCGAGGCCGGTGCCGCCGGTATCGCGTTTGGTAGTGAAAAAGGGATCGGCGATTTGTGAAAGAAGCTCTTTGGGAATGCCGATACCTTCGTCCTGTACGTGGAACTCCACATGCTGGGTTTCCTCATTCCAATTTGTCCAGATGCGGACTCCCTGTTCGCGATTCTGCAGCGCTTGGCAGGCGTTTTGAATGAGGTTGATGATCACTTGTTCCAAGCGCTGGGCGTTCCCCAAAACGAGCGGAAGCGGGCTGTAGAGTTCCACCTGGAATTTGCTGGTGGAGTTTTTGATGGGGTTCTGCAGAAGCACCATGGCAGAGCGAACAAGGTTGTTGAGATTCACTTGCTGGCGACTGTCGTCTGCAGAGCCTCGAGCGAAGTTGCCGAGTTCCTGAACAATGTTTTTGATGCGGAGAGAGCCCTCCTCCACATCCTTGAGGAGTTGCGGAATTTCCGTGCGCATTTCGCTGTAAGGGATTCCCGCAAGATAGAAATCACCCCGGTGTTCATAGGTGAGGTCGAGGTACTGAAGGGCATCGGTCCAGGCGTTTTGCAGGAGCGGTGTGTTGAGGCGGATGAAGTTGTTGGGGTTGTTGATTTCGTGGGCGACGCCGGAGACAAGTGTACCCAGTGCTACAAGTTTTTCCGCCTGATTCAACCGTTGTTGACGCGCAAAATCCTTCTGCTCACTTTGCTTCCGGGTGGTGATATCCGAAAGAATCCCGATGTTGCCGATGATGGCACCGGTTTTGGAATCCCGCAGGGGGACA
>JANRMB010000025.1:0-6831 GCA_033761985.1 Candidatus Sumerlaeia bacterium
CTGCGGAGAGAATCCCACTCGATTGCGGGGACACTGTAATCCGAAACTGCCCCTGAGCATTTGTGATCTCATTGAGACTTCCCTTGAGCGATTGCGACGGAAAACGAAGGGAATTCTGCTGACTGTATTTTACCGCCGCACCAGCGATGGGTTGTTTATTTGTATCAACCACACGACCCGATATTGTGACTTCTTTCGACATCAGCAGGTTGTGTTCAATTGTTGTTTCATCCCCGGAAACATTCACCATAAACATGTTGTTTCCTCCGGGATAGTTGAAATCCTGATTCTCTTCCCGAACCAGTGCCCAACCTTCCAACTCGACCTGCATCATCATCATCCCCTCCATCATATTGGGGACACCCTCCACTTTGTAGCGCCCTTCGGCGTCTGTCACCGAGGTGGGAAACTTCTCCTTACCCAACAGCGCTTCGTAGAATTGGCGGAAGGGTTCCACACGCACTCCGGGGATCGGCTTGCCCGTGGCCAACTCCAAAATTTGACCTCTTACCGTATACCCTTTATTCAGTAAAATTTCCAAATCAACTCGGACTTCTTCTTCGCCGAGGGGGGTAGCATATTCCGGTTTGAAGTAGGGGGAGTAATCTTGATGCCGAACAGAAAGAATGTAAGGCCCTGCGTTAAGATTTTCGATTTGAAAACGACCATCTGAATCGGTTTCGCCTTTAGATTCTGAAGCCATGGGGAATTGTCCAGCTCGATCGGATTCCATCACCATGACCGTAACCTCTGCACCCGCCACGGGAGAGCGATCCTTGGAGTTTAAAACCACACCTCCAATTTCCCCGCCGCCGGTTCTCATCGTCAGTGTTACGGTGGAAGTATTTGCCGCTACTTTAGTGGAGGAGGAACGATACCCGGTACGCTTCCCTTGAAGGAGATACTCGCGTGAGCCATCCTGAGCGTTGAAGAAAACCTTCCCGGTGGAATCGCTTTTCTGCTCCAACAGCTTCGAAGGGATTTCTACCTGAGCGTCCAACCCCATTCCAAAATCCTGGTTGGCTTTTTCTGGTAGAAGAATTAACTCCACCAATGTATCGGGAACGGGGTTTCCTGCTTCATCCACCACCGCCACTTCCAGAGTGGAAGAAACTTTCAGTACCCAGTCCAACTCATACTCAAAAACCGAGTCCTCGTTCATCGATTGGTTTGCATGCACAAAAGATTTTGAAGCGCTGGCGAAACCCTCTGCGGTAACATTCACCACGTTGAACATCCGTGCGGGAGCCACGAAGCGGAATCTTCCATCGGAAAGGGAGCGGCTCTCATAAACTTCTTCTCCCTCCCTTTCATTCCCCATCATCCGCCCCATGTAGTTGTTCTCATTCAACAACGCACCGCCAATCCCTTCTCCGGTGGGAGTAAGCAATCGCCCGGTTACTACAATACGCGGACCTGAAAAAACGGGATCAGGCGGAAAGCCCTCCACTTTGGCTGCCGCCGCCGCTTGTACTTTTTGCGTTGCGGAAGTGAGTTGATCAACCGTTGAGGGGTCAACCACAGCGACGGCTTCAGTACTGGTTTTGGCCGGAACGTCCGCTGTTTCCACAATCGTCTGTTTCACGTTCATAGCAGGTTTGGAATCTCGGCGATCTTCAACCCCGCCTTTCCCGCTCAAGAGTAGAACCAGAGCTGCAACCAAGACCACCCCACCGAGGATGGCACCGTATAAGATTCCGTTGTTTCGCTTCATGATAAACTCCGTATAGATGCCGAACCGCCCTTACAAGGCAGGAAAGTTTTGTATAGGAATACTGTTGGCTTTGGTTAGGACAACCGATTAAGAATGATGGTTCGTTGACGTCTCCAGCAAAATACTTCGAACGAAAGAGCTTTCTTCATGTGCCTCCCTGATCTTACGACAAAAAACATCGAAACATACAAATCTAAACTCGATCAACTTCGCCCGGAAACGAAAGGTAAGTGGGGTACGTTGGACGCCACCCGGATGCTGCACCACCTGCGCGTGGTGCTGGAAGTTGCCTTGGAGGAACGGACATTGCCACCAGTGAAGGGATTTCTACCCAAACTGGCTCGCTTTGGACTTTTCCGGAAGATTATTTTTGCTCTGCCGATGCCCAAAAATGTCAAAGCTCCGGACGAACTGACGCCACCAACCGTGGGCAGTTTTGAGGAGGAGAAGGCAAAATTATTGGAGACGATGAACCGCTTTGCCTCCGAAGCGGATGCCAATCCGCAACGCAAAACCTCCGACCCGATGTTTGGCCCCGTCGCCCTGAAGGAACGAACCCACATGCAGGCCATTCATATTACTCACCACTTCAAGCAGTTTGGGCTGATGTAGGATATACTCGGAGTTAGATTGATAGGAACGCAAAGGACGTTGGTAATTTATCTCTTTGTAATGCGCAAAGCCTCAAAGTTATTTCCGCGCGAAGAGCTGAATAAATCACAGAGAATTCATATTATGTAGGCGCCTGAATTGCAGCTACATAATCTAGCTATAGATAAGCGAATGGCCACCCCTAGTACACCGTAACCACAATAAATGGAACACTTAAAGATGTTCCACAACAGAATTATGTCTGGTATGTAATCGACGAAGATAAATTATTATTTCACGCAAAGACCGCCAAGAACCGCGAAGGGACACAAAGATCAATACGAATAGTTTCCCAGAAAAAAGAACTCCAATATCAATAATGACAATTTAAAAATACTTGGTTATCCACCGAAAAAATACCGAAGCAAAATAAATTCTCTTTGCGTCCCTTTTCGGTCTTTGCGTGAACAAACTTTATAGTTCCATTCACTTTCCCAGCTTAGTATATTCAAGAATTAATCACGACAAATCCTTAGAGTTCGAGGTTAGCTGGACTTGAAGTGAGAATGCCTTGAAAAAAGTCCGCTTTGCTGCCTCACGCACGCACCAACCAACATAGGCGACTTTCAAAACGCCGACCGCTCGCCTTTCCTTTGACCCGCCTGCACCCCTCAGTCTTATCTGGCGCTCCGTTTCCATTCCCAAAACCGAGGTTCGCCCTTCCCAATGATTGATCGTTACGCCCTTTCCCCCATGAAAGACCTTTGGTCTGAGGAGGCGAAGTTCCAAAGTTGGTTGGATGTGGAACTCGCCGTATGCGATTACTACGGGGAAAAGGGGCGCATTCCTGCGGAAGACCTCCAAGCGATTCATGAGAAAAGCCGCATCAACGTGGCTCGAATTGAAGAGATTGAGGACGTGGTGCGGCACGATGTGATCGCCTTTACCACGCAGCTTGCCGAGGAAATTGGCCCCGCGTCCCGTTTCGTTCACATGGGGCTTACCAGTAGCGACGTGGTGGACACTGCCCAGGCTTTGCGGGTGAAGCGCGCGGGCGAATTGATTCAAAAAGACATCGAAGCCATGATTGAAGCGCTCCGCAAGTTGGCGCTCAAACATGCACACACCCCGATGATGGGCCGCACGCACGGGATGCACGCCGAGCCCACCACCATGGGCCTGAAGGCGTTGGTTTGGTTTGAGGAGTTCAAGCGTCACCGCATTCGCTTTGCCGCGGCACTGGAAGATATTAGTGTGGGGAAAATCAGCGGCGCCGTGGGGACTTTGGCCCATACGGAACTGGAGTTGGAGGAAAGCGTGTGCGCCCGGCTGGGACTGAAACCCGCACCGGTATCCACCCAGGTACTCCAGCGCGACCGCCATGCCGCCTTCTGCACCACGGCGGCTTTGGTGGCGGCAAGTATTGAAAAAATCGCCACGGAAATCCGCGTGCTTCAACGTCCTGAAATCCGTGAGTTGGAGGAACCCTTCCGCGCCGGCCAGAAGGGAAGCAGCGCCATGCCTCACAAACGCAACCCTGTTCAGTGCGAACAGCTTACGGGATTGGCGCGGATCGTCCGCGGAAACGTGATCCCCGCCTTGGAAAATGTGGCGCTCTGGGGCGAGCGGGATATTTCCCACTCCAGCGTGGAACGGGTCATTCTTGCTGATAACTGCATCTTGCTGGATTACATGCTTCAAAAAATGACGAAGATCATCGAGAATCTCACCGTCAATACTGAGCGGATGGCGAAGAACTTGATGGTGACCAAAGGGCTGATTTTCTCCCAAAAGATGCTGCTTTATCTTGTGGACCAGGGCCTCACCCGCGAAGACGCCTACGCTGCCGTTCAAGGTGCTGCCATGCGCTGCTGGCATGGGGAACGCACGTTTGCCGAGGAATTGATGGAGGAACCCGCCATTAATTCACGGTTTACCCTCCCCCAGTTGGAGGCCACGTTTGATGTGCAACCGTATCTCCGGCATGTGAAAGCCCTCTTTAATCGCTGCGGTCTTGTGCTGGAATAAAGATTATTCTGGACGTCGCGTATAATTTTTCAGCGTTTTCGTTAGAAGGTAGTTAGTTGTACTACTGTGCAATTGACACATTTTCCACCCGTCCCGGACTGTTACGCCGTTCTTGATTCCCACTTTGCGTGAGTTTTTCCTATGTGGATGTCTACTTCCTTTTCCGTTTGTTCAACCATGGCCTTGGCGACTTTGTTTCTCCTTTGCGGATGCTCCAACGAAACCTCCACCGGAAGCCAGTCCACCTCGGAAAGCAGCCTTACAGGAAGTATCTCAATCGATGGTTCCAGCACGGTGTACCCCATCACCGCTGCCGTGGCCGAGGAATTCCAAAAGCAAAACCGCCAAACGCGCATCTCTGTGGCCTATTCCGGCACGGGTGGTGGATTCAAAAAATTCGATGCGGGCGAGATTGATATCAATAACGCCTCGCGCCCCATCTCCAAATCCGAAATTGAAAAAGCCACCGCAAACGGAGTGGAATTTATCGAACTCCCCGTGGCTTATGACGGTTTGACGATCATCGTTAGCCCCCAGAACGATTGGGTGGATCACATCACCACCGAAGAACTCAAACAAATTTGGGAACCCACCAGCACCGTGAAAACGTGGAGTGATGTTCGCCCCACATGGCCCAATGAACCCTTCCAACTTTTTGGCGCCGGAACAGACTCAGGCACCTTTGATTACTTCACAGAAGCCATCATGGGGAAATCCGGTTCCTGCCGTTCAGACTATACCGCCACTGAAGATGATAACCTGACCGTCCAAGGTGTTTCCGGAAACAAGTACGCTCTCGGCTTTTTGGGAATCGCCTACTTCAACGAAAATACCGACAAATTGCGCGCCCTTCCGGTGAAGCATGGCGATCTCGCCCCAGTGGAGCCCTCGTTGCAAACCGTGATGACCAATACCTACGCGCCGCTTTCCCGTCCGCTGTTTATTTATGTGCGGAATTCCTCCACCCAAAACCCCGCCGTGGATGCTTTTGTGCAATTCTATCTTCGCGATGGGGCGGAATTGGTTCAGGAAGTCGGCTACATTCCTCTTCCCGAAAAAGCCTATGAACTGGTTCTGAAACGCTATACAGACCGCGTGTTGGGTACTGCCTTTGTTGAGCGCGAAGGGGGTTACGTGGGGATGAGCATTGAGCAACTTCTGGCTCAAGAAGCAGCCCACGAATAATCCAACCAGACCTTCCACCACCGGTGATTCAGCATGGCCAAACAGAAAATTAAGTCAGAACGTTCCCTAGTTGATCTTGTGGTGGAAAACGCCCTCTTCCTGAGTGCGTTCTTTTCCATTCTGGTTACGGTGGGAATCATCGCGATTCTGCTGACACAATCGGTTCCCTTCTTCAATAAAGTGGGTTGGGGAGAGTTTTTGTTCGGAACCAAATGGGCCCCACTCTTCAAACCCGAAGCCTACGGTGTTCTTCCATTAGTCTTCGGAACGATGTTGATCGTGGTGATTGCGGCAGCGGTGGCGCTCCCGTTTGGAATTGGAAGCGCCATCTACATGTCGGAATACGCCTCTCCCCGGGTTCGGAATTTCCTGAAGCCTGTGTTGGAGGTTTTGGCCGGTATTCCCACGGTTGTGTACGGATATTTTGCACTCACCTTTATTACGCCCATGCTGCGGATGATTTTCCCAAACATGGAGTTGTTCAACGCGTTGAGCGGGGGAATCGTTGTGGGGATCATGATTCTCCCGATGGTGGCCTCCTTGAGTGAGGATGCCCTTCGCGCGGTTCCCAACAGCCTCCGTCAAGGGGGATACGCCTTGGGTGCGCAATCCTATCAGGTAATTTTGGGGATAGTACTCCCTTCCGCCGCCTCGGGGCTTTCCTCCTCGGTGGTGCTCGCACTTTCCCGAGCGATTGGTGAAACCATGGCGGTGACCATTGCCGCTGGTTCCACGCCGAAACTCACGCTCGACCCCACGGTGAGTATTCAAACCATGACGGCGTACATCGTGCAGATCAGCAAGGGCGATACTCCTGCCGGAACAACCAGTTATTACACGCTTTACGCCGTAGCGATGGTGCTTTTTGTGATTACCTTCGCCATGAATGTGATGGCCAACCGCATCCGTAAACACTTCCGCGAGGTATATGAGTAATGAGCGCCCTCCGGAACGGAACCTTCTCCCCCAGTCGCGAATCCATGGCGGCGAACATCGCCAAAAAGCGCCGGATTGATTCCTTTTTTCGTCTTCTCTGTGCCGTATGTGCCTTCATGGCGCTGGTCTTTCTGGTGGTGTTGATCGGCCAGATTTTGTACATCGGGCTTAGCGGTTTGGATTGGGCATTTCTGACAAATTACGCTTCCCGCCGCCCGGCGGACGCAGGTCTTCGTGCCGGTTTGATCGGTTCCGTGTGGTTGATGGGGATTGTGATTCTTTCCGCCGTTCCCCTGGGAATTGCCGCCGCCGTGTACTTGGAAGAATACCCCATGAAGGGGAAAATCAACGAACTCATCGAGGTGAACATCACCAAC
>JANRMB010000026.1:0-4050 GCA_033761985.1 Candidatus Sumerlaeia bacterium
CATGGTAAGGGCCCGGGCAATGGCCACGCGCTTGCGTTGACCGCCGGAAAGGGTGGAGGGCATTTGCTGTTCCATTCCCGCAAGTCCAACAATCCCAAGCACCCGGGTGACTTCCGCCAGAATTTCCTTTTCCTTTTTGCCGGAGTGTTCGCGGAGTTGAAGGCCCACGTTTTGCTCCACCGTGTGGGAATCCAAAATGCCGCCGTTTTGAAAAATATAGCCGATGCGCTTGCGGACGGCGCTCAGTTTGGACTCGGAATAGCCGGTAATGTCTTCTCCATCAATGAGGACCCGCCCTTTATCGGGTCGAACAAGACCCACGATATGCTTGAGCATTTGGGATTTTCCGGTTCCGGAGCCCCCAAGAAGAACGCAACGGGAACCGCAATCGATATGAAGGGAGATATCTTCGAAGATGACTTTCGAACCATAGGCTTTGTAGAGATGCTCAAACGCGATGTCCATAAGGTGTGGAAACTCCTTCAAAACGTGGAAAACAAGATAAAGGAGGCGGGAATCGGAATCAATCCGCATTTTGGGGGAAGAGCGATGCATCTCCGGTCTTGACCCGAACGAGTGGTGGAGTCATTTGTTGAGAACCATGACGGATGAGGACAACACTCCGATTGTTTCACGTGAAACACCCCTCTGATCCGTCACTTACTCCGCCCGTTGTTCCATCATTCCCGCTCCTGGAGTTCCGTATTCTTCATGGCTTCAACTGCCCCCAAGACCTCCTCCCCCACTTCCACTCCGATTCTGGCCGTCATCAACCAAAAAGGGGGCGTGGGAAAAACCACCACCGCCGTCACGCTTGCCGATGATCTCGCCCGCCGGGGGCATCGCACGCTACTCATCGATCTCGATCCCCAAGGGAATGCCGCCACCGCCCTCGGGCTCGACCGCTATTCGGAGGAAATCCGCACCAGCACCGATCTCCTCTTTGGACTACACCCCGAACTCTCCCCCGCACCCATCCCCGCAAACCCTCATCTCACGCTCCTTCCCGGGAATATCAACCTCATCCGTGCCGATGTGGAACTCCTGCAACTCCCTGAACGCCACGCCGCCCTGCGCCAACATCTTGCCCCCATCTCCCCCAACTACGACTTCATCGTCATCGATGCCCCGCCGTCGCTCGGTATTCTCTCGCTCAACATTCTCGCCGCCTCCACCCACGTGCTGATCCCCATTCAGTGCGAATACCTCGCCTTGGAAGGGCTTTCCATGCTGCTGGAAACCTTGGAGGCGATTACCCGTGAACATGCCCCCAAACTGCAGATTCTCGGTTGTCTGATCACCATGACCGATCTGCGCACCAATCTTTCCCAGCAAGTGGTGAGCGATTTGCGCCGCCATTTGGGGGAACGAGTCTTTGATACGATGATTCCCCGCACCATTCGCCTCTCGGAATGCCCCAGCCACGGAGAAACAATTCTGCAATACGACCCCTGGGGTGCCGGAGCCCGTGCCTATGAGGCACTGACTGATGAGGTTCTCTTCCGTCTTTACCCCGCGAAATATCCCCTCAAAAAGACCGCACGGAAAAAGAAGTCCTGAGTTTCCTTCCCAATCCCTTCCTGAACACCCCGAAAGGAGCCACATCCGGCACCTATGAGCAGCAAACGTAAATCCGCCCTCGGAAAAGGTCTCGGCGCTCTGCTGGGTTCCAGCAGTCCCCTCGCCAGTACTTGGGAAACAACGCCGGAAGAACCCAGCGCTTCTGAGCCCTCCGCAACATCCGCGCTCCCCGTGGAACTCCCCATCGATCAACTCCGACCGAATCCGTACCAGCCGAGGCATCAGTTTGATGAGGAAAAACTCACGGAATTAGCGGATTCCATTCGTGAGCACGGTGTGCTGCAGCCGCTTTTGGTGTGTGCCGATCCGGAATTCCCCGGGAAGTACCTGCTCCTGGCGGGGGAGCGCCGTTGGCGAGCGAGCCAGAGGTTGGGACTCGGCACCGTTCCCGTGCGGGTGGTGGAAGCCAAGGATCACCAGCAACTGGAATTTGCCCTGATAGAAAACCTCCAGCGGGATGATTTGAATCCCGTGGAAGAAGCCCGGGCGTACCAGGAGTTGGCCCAGCAGTTCAACTACACGCAGGATCAGGTGGCCAAACGAGTGGGGAAATCACGTGTAGCAGTGGCTAACTCATTGAGATTGTTGAAGTTATCAGAGAATACACTCCTTGATTTGGAAGAAGGCCGCCTCACGGCGGGTCATGCCCGGGCGCTGTTGATGCTGGGTCATCGCCTTCAGCAGGAGGCGTTGCGCAAGGAGATTATGGAGAAGGAAATGACGGTGCGGCAGGCGGAGGAACGGGCTCGCGATTACCAACAGGGGCGCGTGGAAAGCCCTGAAGAGAACAAGAAATCCCCGGCGTTCCGCTCCGAAAAGGGTGAAAAAAATAGTCAACAAAATCTTGACGTTGAGCACCTTGCTGAGCAACTGACTGTGTTGCTGGGGTGTAAGGTGCAGGTTAAACCTCGAACAGCGAAAAGTGGGCGATTGGAGATTTCCTATCGGACGCTGGACGATCTGGATCGGGTGCTCGATCTTCTGGGTTTAAAGCAGGATTTGCTTTAAACGTTCGATTGTAACCGAGTGAGTCCGCATCAATCACCTATGCCGAGCCATTTTGTTTGATTTCGGTGGTATAACTTCGTGTTTTCTTCGCATGTGTTTCTGGGTTCATTGGAACCTATGATTCTTTTGGCCTTCCTTCGGTTGGATGTGAATATCTTTGAGGCGATTATGCTGAACGACCTCGTGGGGATGGCGTGCCTCGTGTGGTTGGGGTATATGAGTGTGTGGAGTGGGGCGTTGATTGTAACAAAGATGCGGCAGATTCTTGCAGCAAGCCGGGAGACAGATGCCTTTATGGCCGATTGTTTTGAAGGCCAGAAGTCACTCCCAGAGATCTATGAGCTGGCGAGCCAATACCCGAACAGCCCGTTGGCCAACCTCCTCTCGGAGGCCTACATCCAATATGAAATTGAGTTGGAGCAATTTGGGAAGGACGGTTTGTCTGTGGAACAGCAGATTCAATTCAGCCAGAATAGTGTGGAGTGTGTGATGGAGCGGACGATGAGTTCGGAGCTTCGGCGGCTGGATGACCGGTTGATTAGTTTGGCAACGGCTTCCACGTTGGGTCCGTTTTTGGGGTTATTTGGTACGGTATGGGGGGTGTTGGCCTCGTTTCAGGCGATTGGCCGTGAAGGTGCGGGGGATCTCTCGGCGTTGGCGCCGGGGATTTCCACGGCTCTTGTGACCACGGTTTTTGGGCTGGTTGTGGCAATTCCCGCCGTTTGGGCGTACAACTTTCTGGCGGCAAACGTCTCCCGCCTTAGCAGTCAGATGGAGAGCTTTGCTTACGAGCTTTCCACGATCTTTCAAAAACACCTGATCCGCCGTTCCTAATCCTCTCCCCCGTTCCATTTCCACTCATCGTGTTCTCCCATGCGTAAACGTCGTCGCCAAACCAGCACCCCGAAAACAGAGCCCAACATGACGTCCATGCTGGACATTATGTTCGTGCTATTGCTGACGTTTATGGTGGTGGCACCGGCCATTAATAAGGGGGTGGAACTGGAGCTTCCAAAGGTTCGCGCGGCGGAAACAATGAAGAACGCCAAGCCCATCAGCTTGTCGGTTGCTCTGTCCGAGGGAACGCCCAAAGTCTTTCTCGATCAGCAACCCACGGACATGGCTGATTTGGTGGAGGCCTTAAAGGCAAAAGGGGCGAGTGATGAGAAGGAGCCTCGGCCCATTACTCTGGCAGCAGACCGAGCAGTTCCGTGGGAAACAGTGGCGGAGATTATCGCTGATTTGAGGGCTTCCGGCTTTACTAGTATCGGTATTATGACGGATGTGGAGGAGTAGCGGCTACCATGAGGATGCATTCTTCTCATCATTCTGTTGCCTTTCATACGAGTGAGGACTCCCGCACAAGTTGGGTGATCTCTCTGGTGCTGCACGGCGTCATGACGCTAAGCTTGGCAATTATGATTTTCCTTCCGGCTGGGGGCTCTGGTGGTTCCGGAAGCC
>JANRMB010000027.1:0-12755 GCA_033761985.1 Candidatus Sumerlaeia bacterium
GTTTTTCCGATAAACCAAAACTGGTTATCGTCAAAAGCGGTGGCGTTTCTCAAGCCAACAAGGTATCCCTCACCCTCAACCAGCCCATCGGTGGCGCCGGGATTGATGTCCTTCACTAGTTTGGTATTCTGGGTAGTACCGTCGGTAATCCAAAGCTCGCGACCGGTGGTGGATTGGCGGGCAGCGAAGAGATACTGACTGACGGGTGTTACGGAATCCGAAACAAAGGGGACGCTCTCCAGAGATTCCAAATCGGGGAAGGCATCTCCGCTGGTATTGATCTCGGCCAAGAGGTCGAGGTTGTTGGGGGTTCCGTTGGTGATGAAGAGTTCGATTCCGTTGGCGGTGGAATCTGCCAACAGAGCGATTTTGTTGGCATTGAAGAATTCAAGAACGGGTTGGGAAGCGAGGATGGTATCAACGGGGAATGAACTCGCCGCGCCGGGGCTGAGATCTTTCAGGATCACGGTGTTTGCAGTGGTGCCGTCGGTTGTCCAAAGTTCCGTTCCCTCTGCTGGTGTGGTGGCCAAAAAGAGTAACCGCGAGGGAATAAAAGTTGTCGGGTTGGAAATGGAAATAGGGGCCAAACCAAAGAAGTTCGGCTGGAAGGGTGTTCCCGTGCCGGGGATGATATCCTTTAGGAGGTTGGTTCCCCCTTGGCTTCCGTTGGTTACCCAGAGTTCCAAGCCACTGACGGGGGCATTCACCAAGAACACAGCATTGTTGTTCACTTGGTTCAGCGACAGGAGTTGATCACCAAAGCCGCTGACGCCGGGTGCGGTGACGAAATCCTTCAGGAGGAAGGTCCCGGAGGGGGTGCCGTTGGTGCGCCAAAGTTCCACCCCGTTTGCTCCATCGGTCGCGGCAAAAACCAAAACCGAGCGGAGGTTGGTAAAGTTGGTAACGTAGTCGAACTCAAAGGCAAAATCCCCCGACTCACTCACAATGGAGGAGCCATCTCCCGGGTTGATATTCCCGAGTAAAACAGTGGTTTGCGCCGTCCCCTGTGAAGCCCAGAGTTCATAGCCGTTGGCGGTGGTGAAGAGGGGGAAAACATCGGGCTGCGGGGTATTGTTTTCCAGGAAGAAGGTTCCGGCGTTCAGCGCTGCAATTTCAAAGGCTTTCTGGTCATTTTCCGGAAGATCGAAGACGCCCACCGACCCCGGTTCCAAATCCCCCAGAAATACGGTGCCTTGGGATGTGCCATCGCTCAGGAACATTTCTCGCCCCTGCGTGGCGGTGGTGGCGGCAATATAGACGGCAGGATCGGTAGAGAAGCCTGCGCCGAAAGCCCCAAGGAAGTTGGGAAATGAACCCGCGGTTCCAGGATTCATGTCCGCCACCAAGTTGGTGGTTTGTGGGGTACCGCCGGTTCTCCAGAGTTCCACTCCGGTGGCGTTAGTGCCTGCGGTGAACAGCAGCTCCTGTGTTACAAGGCCGCCCGCATCGCTTGTAAAGTTAAAGAGGGAAAAGAATCGGAAGTCCGCAGGGTTGGCAGAAATTTGATTTGGGCCGGCAGGTGCATTTTCTCCGGCGGCGATGTTTGTTTCGGCGAGCCGAACCGTGTTTTGAAGCGTTCCATCCGTGGACCAAATCTCGAGACCATTTACACCAGAAACGGGGAAAAGGACTCGATCACCAAGACGTCCGAAGCTGAAGGCGAGAAAGTTTTCCGCCGGAACAACGGCGGTTTCCTTCAACTTCTGGGTTCCCTGAGGCGTACCGTCCGTTCCGAAAACGTCGAATGTTCCGTCGCTATCTTCGTTGGCAAAAAATACCACACGGTCGTTGGGGAGGGAGGTGAAGAACCCGGGGTTGCTTCCCACCGCGGTGGAGGGATTGATCTCCCCCAAGTTCACCGGAGCCTGAGCAATACCCAAAACGGGGTGGATTGCCATCGTGGTGGCGAGGGCAATAAAGGACTTCTTCATATAATTCTCCAAAAATAGGTAACGTCGGGCGTTTGCTTAGTGGAGAATTACCAAAGGTTACAAGGGGAGTTTGAATAAATCCGCAAGTGCACCAAAATGCGGAACCACAAGCGTTTCCGGATACCCGGGGAGAATCGGTTCCTGTTCCATGCTCCAGGTTTTTTTGTGGGGAATGAAGATGGTCTGAATCCCAAGCCGTTTGGGGTTGTTGATATCGCTGGCGGGGGAGTTGCCGATCATCACCACCTCGTGGGGGGCCAGACCGTATTTATCCAGCAGGATTTGGTAGTTCCCGGGGTATTTGTGCGGCACAACCTCCGCCCCGTGAAGGTGTTTGAGCAGCCCGCTCCGGTTCACCTTGCTCATTTGATCCTGTTGATCGCCCTTGGTGACGATGATTGTTTTGTAGTGATTGCCAAGGTGGGGGAGAACGTGACCCACTCCGGGTAGGAAGATAATGGGGTGCTGACGAAGGAACGCCGTCCACCGGAGGGCTTTGGCGGTAAGCGGCCCCAGCTTTTGTTTCTGGCCAGACTGTTGACACAACCAACGCAGCGTTTGCAGAAGCGATCGTTCGAAGCAATCATACCCGTAACCAAAGTTGCGGATGTTGCGCATTTCATGGCGGTTCATGATGGAGACTACCGCCCGATCCGTGTAGCCCAGTTTGCGACCTTCGTTGCAGAGCCATTCCTCGCATTGAAGGAAGAACAGGTTATTCTCCCAAAGCGTATCATCGGCATCGATGAAAACGGCCTTCAGAGTGGAAAGATCCAAAGCCTTCCACTGGGCGTTGAGGGAACTTTGTTCGGGGTTATTCAACATTCGCCAAATTCTCTCTCAGGGATTCGAGTTCCTGTTTCAGTGCTATCACAGTTTGGGCCAACACGAGATCGCGGCATTTGGAGCCGAGGGTATTCACTTCCCGTAGGAGCTCCTGACTCAGAAATTCCAGGGCTTTCCCCTGAATCAATTTCGGGGTGGTCAGGTAATCCCTCAGAGTCTGAAGATGAGCCGTGAAGCGTTGGATCTCCTCGGTGATATCAGCTTTGTCTGCAAACAGCGCCACCTCGAGTTCCAATCTTCCGGGCTCCAGAATGGAGCGGCGATCGTTCAAGAGTTCCTCAATACGCTGAAGCAGTTTTTCCCGGAAGCGGGGAACCACCTCATGCTTTTGGGAATCGATGATCTTCAGGTGATCAACCATCGTTGCATGGTGTTGGATAAGGGCTTCGGCGAGTTTGTGACCCTCGGCCTGACGCGAAGCCTGAAGCGCAGCAAGGGCATCGCCCACGGCAGACTTCAGCTCTTCCACCAGGGTTTCCTCGGTTTCACCCGTTGTGTCAGAAAGCATCACCCCGGGGACGCTGAGGAGTCGTTCCGGCATTATGGGGGCTTGAGAGAGCGGCTGAAGCTGTTCAATCAGGCTCTTGAGGAGAGTGGTGTTAATCCGCACGGGCGATACGGCGGTCTCCAAAGCATCGAAGCGAATTGTTACATCCACTTTTCCTCTGCTCAAACTGCCCTTTACCATGTTCCGAAATTCCACATCCAAGGCGGAAAACTGTGATGCCATTCGGACGTTAAGCTCCAGAAAGCGATTATTGACGCTACGGATTTCCACACTCAAGCGCCCCTGGGGGGTGTCGCGCTGGGCCGCGCCGAAACCGGTCATGCTGGTGATCATAGGGGGTGACTAATGCTCCGGAGGAATAGTGTGTTGGTTGTGTGCTTCCACTTGTGCCCCGGTCAAGCTTCAAACCTCGGGTTGAGAAATGAATTCCCGGATCAAGTTGCGGAAGTTGCTGATATTCGAGAAATAATTCGGGTAGGCTTTTTTGAGGAGTTCTATGGAATCGGTTCTAACAAGTACAGCGTCCATTTCCATACCTGAGCTAATTTTTGCTTCAGCCTTGCCATAATCCTCCATGGCAATATCCTCTTCTGACTTTATATAGGAAAAAATCTGGGTAAGGGAGTTTTCATGATTAAGGATTACAAGATTCAAAACTGCTTGTTTATTTTGTGAGCCAATCAGATCAGTTGCTGACTTAATTTGATCCAATTTTGCCAGAAATCCAAACTGGTAATCAAGGGAGAGAAGTTCGGTTTTAATAGATTCTGAATCGGTATTTGTTGAATTTGCCGAGGAGTTGGCTCCTTCCATCAACATGATAGCCTTACTTGTTAGAAGAAAGAATTGTTTCCATTCCTGCGATGCCCTTCCCTGTTTGAGATTTTCTCCAACAAAATAAGTTGCAACAATTTCAACGGCAGTAGCCCAATAATGCTGGAGCTTTGTTCTCAACTGTAGTTCCAACTGAATTCCGTTATACAAAGGAGCTTTGGAATTATGGTATTCATAGATCAAGTGGATTCCCCTATATCCATCATCTTTGGGTTCCATGATATAATCATTCTGTTTCATGAGCTTATGGGGGAATTTACTTTTGATGTATTGATCGCGTAATAATAGGACTTTCTCCTCTGTATCAAGAATTGCTCGTAAGCCGCCGATATCCTGCATCTTACTCAATCTCATGGTGGGGAATCGATTGAGCTTATCAATAATTGACTGCTCGCGTTTGAGTCGCTGAACCACAATACCTTGGGAGTCCAATAATTTTACACGTTTTCGAAGAAGAGCCTGAAACGTATTCAAAGGATAAATATGAAACCCCCGCAAATCCTTGAGGGTATTTCGCGCATGGGCAATTTGTACTTCTGTATGGGAACTCTTATTCCGAAGAATCAATCCGGCTTCATCAATTTGAGTTTTGGATTGTTTTGCAATAATCAACATTCATCTACACCTTGTAAGGCTGCTGTATAACTTCCACTTGTGCCCCGGTCAAGGGGTTCACCAAATGAAGAGAGCAAAATTATCAGGATGTTTCTTCATGGCCACTCTCAACGATGTACTCGACTCCGTTGAACCCGCTATCACCGAACGAATCAAAGCTGCCCTTGCACTGATGCGCACCCAGGCGGTTGGAGCGGAGGCCTATCGGCAAAATGCCAAGGTTTGGACCAAGGAAGACAATTCCCCCGTAAGCATCGCCGATCTCCTTCACCAAACACAGTTGCAGGAACTCCTCTCCACCCAATTCCCTGAAGACGGACTGATTTCCGAGGAATCACCCGAGTTCATGGAACAAACTTTTCAGGAAGCATCTGCCGTTTCCCGCCAGTTCTATGGTCACACCTTGGGAGCGGCACTCAACCATGTTCAGGAACGTGGTTCCACTTGCACATGGGTTTTCGACCCCATCGATGGAACCAAAGGCTACCTGAAGGGGCGGTACTACGCGATTGCTCTCGCCTTTTTTTGGAAGGATGTTCCGCTGTTTGGAGCCATGGCCATTCCCCATCAGGAATCCACCCTCCATGGATTCTCGCGTTCCCTTGCTTTTGCCCTGAAGGGCCACGGCACTTGGATCGCCTCGTTGGAGAGTCCGGAAACGCCACTGGATCAACTCCCCTTCCACCGCGTGGATGCTCAGAAACGTACAACAAATGGGGAATTGAAACTTGGCATGTCTCTGGAGCATGGCGATGGTTTGGCCGAACGGTTTGCCAACGCCGGCTACACGCAGATCAAAATCGATAGTCAGGCAAAGTATTTAGCTGTGGCTACAGGTGACTTGGATGCCTACGTACGCCAGACGCGTTCTGATCGCGATGGTGACCTCCTTTGGGATCACCTCCCTGGGATGATGCTGGTTCAGGAGGCTGGCGGATTTGTCGGTAGCTTTGATGGTTCACCAATTGTCCCTCTTGTGCAAAGTGAGATCCGTTTTGTGGGCGGCATGGTCTGCGAACGGGGGACAGGTCCCGGGCCCATGACCCAATTGCTGCAAACTCTCTAAAACCGAAAGGCTGCACCATGAGCCGAACACTAGGGCTCACCAGTGATCGCGATACCATCGTTGCCCGTGCCACCCCTGCGGGGATGGGGGCCATCGCAATCCTGCGGCTTTCCGGCAAAGAGGCCCATGGCATTGCAGGTAAACTCTTCCGTCCTCGGCACCGGGGACACTCGATTGACTCCACTGTCCCCGGAATGATGACCTTGGGGACACTCTATCATCCCGATACGCAGGAAAGACTCGATGAGTGCCTACTGGTCAAGTGGGTGGCCCCCCACAGCTATACCGGTGAAGATTGCATCGAGTTTCATCTGCACGGTTCTCCGCTCATTTGCGCCGAGATGCTTTCCGCAATCCAGCGCTTGGGTGCGCGACTTGCCACCCCGGGGGAGTTTACCCAGCGCGCCTATCTTAACGGGAAACTGGATCTTTCCCAAGCGGAGGCTATTTGTGATTTAATTTCCTCCCGCACTGCCCAAGGGTCGCGCCTTGCATTGCAACAGTTGAATGGTGGGTTGAGTAACCAATTCCTTCGGTTGCGTGGGCGCTTGGTGCAGGTGGTGGCGGAGTTGGAAGCCTATGTTGATTTTCCTGAAGAGGGACTGGGCCTCAGTGTCACTCAACGGCTGGTGCAGGAGTTGTCCACTATTACTTGTGAGCTCACCAAATGGGCCCAGTCTGCCAATCGTGGTATTGTAACCCGCGAGGGGGCGCGTGTTCTCCTCGCCGGAAAACCCAACGCCGGGAAGTCCTCCTTGTTTAATGCCCTGCTCGGGCGGGAACGCGCGATTGTGACTCCCCATCCCGGTACAACTCGCGATACACTGGAAGCAGAGATTGATTTGGAGGGTGTCCCCGTTTTACTAGTGGATACTGCCGGCCTGCGGGAAGCTACCGAAGAGGTTGAGCGTATCGGCATCGAACGCACGCGGGAAGAACTGGAAAAGGCCGATCTGATCCTTTTCCTTCAGGATCCCACCGATCCCAATCTTCCCCTTGAGGAGTACCAACTCTGTGCCGGGAAGAGGCATTTGGTTGTCATCAATAAAGCCGATCAATTATTTGAGTCCGTTTCAACACTTCCCACATTGGAGGGTCATCTTTCAACGCTGCGAATCTCAGCTCGTACGCGTCAGGGCGTGCCGGACTTGGAGCAGCAGATTCTGCTCTCGATTGTGGGGACAGAGGGGGAATCAGAATCTGTTTTGATCACCAATCGCCGGCATCGCCACGCGGTGGAGGAATCGATCGAGTGCTTGAAAAGAGGGACACAGGACTTGAGCAGAAACATCAGTCCGGAATTTGTTCTGGTGGATTTGATGGAAGCAATTGCTCAGTTGGATTTAATCACTGGGCGTGATGGGGTGGATGAGGAGATATTGGATCAGATTTTTTCCACCTTCTGCCTCGGCAAGTAATCTGGAATTGAAACGGCCCAATTCGGTGTTACGCTTCACGCTCGGGCTCGGTCGCGTACAAGTGGTACGCTCCGCTTCGTCCCTCGGTTTGCGCGCCTTGACTTGGGGCGTTTGAATTCCAGATTGTGGTGGGTGGGCCCCAATCCGGTGTTACGCTTCACGCTTTATCTTTAGAATTCCACCAATGCCCGATGAATCGTCTCATTCAACTGTTCGGTGAATTTACTCCACCGCCACTGCTGCGAATGCTCCGTCCCCCATTGAACCCGTTGCATATCCGGTGATTTCATTCTCTTAAGTGCCTGCTCCAGAGAACCGGGTTCATCGGGATCAAATAGAGTGGCGCAGCCCCCAGCTAGATCATTCATCGGTGGAAGATCCGCGCACAGTACGGGGACACCCAAGCGCAGCGCTTCCACAAGGGGGAATCCGAACCCTTCTTCCAAGGAGGGGAATAGCAGCGCACTTGCCTGCTGAAACAACAGGCGGAATTCAGTATCCGGAAGGCGTGGTACAAGAGTGACTCGCTCGGCAATTCCGAACTGATGCACTTTGCGGGCAATCCGGGAACGACCGCGTTCATCCAATCCAGCCATCAGCAGGGGGGGAGTGTCCCCGTTCATCGCCACCTTTTGATAGGCGCCGAGCAGTGAATCAAAGTTCTTGTGAGGTTTGTCAATGCCGGCGGTCAACCAATAGCGTTGAGGTGCTTTGAAGTGAAGGGGAGCCTCCTCCACTTCGGTATTGGGGACAGAGGGAAACTCCTCGGCAAGACCCGGTCCCAGTGGATGAGTGAGCACTCGATGAGCCTGAAACCCGTGCAGCGTTTGAAGTTGTACTTTGGTATGCCGTGAAGGAGTGACAACCAGTGTGGCACGCTTCCGAAGCAAGGCGAGCATGGTCTTCATATAGAGCCTCGTCCCCGGTTTGGTGGGTTGGGTGATGTGCAGTAAATCCTGAATCATTACCACTGATTTCATTCGTAACCCAAACAGGGGGACAGAGTAGTGGGGGGAGACATACAGTTGCCCGCGTTTGTGTGGATTTCCTGAAAACAAAGCACCGGGGCCATAGACGGGGGCAGTGAAAGTGATGAACTCGGCATCGAGGTTAATGGGTGCGTGTTTGGCAAGCACTTTCCGGTTACCAAGAAGCTTCAGTGTAAAAGGGGGAGTCTCAGCCGACCAGCAGCGGAGGAGTTGGCGCAACAATACTCCGATGCCCGAATTTTCGAGCATGCGGCAATCCACCAAAACTTCCGGTTTTTCCAGGGGGACACTCTTCATGAATTGATGCTAGGAACCACAATAATCGGCGATGAGTTCCTGCAGGGAATCCTTTTTGTGGTCGGTATAAGATTTCATACAACGCGCGAGTGTTTCTCCCGCATTCTCCGCAAGTACGAAGTCCGGATTGAGTCGCCGAAGGGCAATCAATCGATTGGTCAATTCGGAGATCGTCTTCTCTCGTTCCTCGGGTTTGATCTTATCCCAGCGTTGCTCAAAATAGGAGCAGTTTCCTAATGTCAACCGCACGCAAGCCAGATTGCGGGAAATGATTTCATCGTCGGGGCTGATGATTTTGGCCTTCTCCAGCACCACCTGTTGACTGGGGTGTGTATAGCGCCCCAAGGGTTTCCGCGCGAGTTCAATCAGCAACTCCATGCTGGCATCGGGTGCTTGAAGATATTGATAGATGAAGGCCAGATCATCCTGATCCACCTGATCCAAAGCGAGGGTGAGATGAAAAATCCGTTCCACCAAACTCTCCCGCGTTTGCTCCCAATCAAAGTTGATTCCGGTGGAGGAGGAAGTCCGGCTGGAGATAGTTGTTTTGCGCTCGTACAATTCCTGATAGAGGGACAGGGCAAGTTTCTTCTGCCCCAATTTTTCCAAAATTTCCGCACGCCGAAGACGAAGCTCCAACTCGTCGGGTTCCGCGCGGCATACTTGAGCCAACAAATCCAGAGTGCGCTGGTCTTCCATCTTCATACTGAGACGAGTTTTTACAAGTTGCATCGCCAACAAATTTGAATCGGGGACAATGGAAAGGGCTGCTCCCAATGTTTTGATCGATTGCGCGGGAGGGAGGGAAATCACTTGCCGCACTGTGGAACGCGTAAGATTTTCCGCCAGCATTTTCCCCATGTGCTGAAGCAACAGCGCTTCTTCCAAACCGGTAGTTTGTGAAAGCAATCCAGCCAACTCCAGAAGATTTGATTTCTTTTCCCGGATGATATCCAGCACCAGCGGGAGTTTGGTATCGGGATTGATTTGCATCACGTAGGGCATGAGTTCAATCAGGCGTTCCTCGGAGGGTTCACCAGAAAGTTCATGCTCCAAGTAAAGGCGAATGAGTGTGTGGTCCTGTGTCCCGGAGGAAATTGCTTCCTTGTACAGTTGCAGAGCGCGCTCATCCTTCCGGCCGATACCCGCATAGCACTCCGCCAGAGCTCGGGCAATTTGTGGGTTCTCTGTGTCCCTTTGGTGAAGACGCTCCAAAATCCCAATCGCCTGAACGGCATTATGCTGTTGATTGAGCAACACCATTGCTTGCAGATATTGAAGCTCAGTATCCATCGGCGCATAGGCCATGGCCTCAGTAATGTGCCGGAGTATGCTGGAATCGTTAATGTTATGGTGCGCCAGCGCCTTGGTGAATTCAATCTTGTAGGCGGTATTTTTTGGATGGGACTCTGAGAGACCTTTCAGGAAACCAATTTTGTCTTCAGGTTTCAGATCCAGCACAGCAGCCAATTCCACCAAGGTTGCCTCCACTTGGGGATCATCCGGATCGGTGGAGAACACTTCTTGGAGAATTGTGAAAGCATCCTGTCCCCGTTCCTCGCGATGGAACTGAGCCCATGCCAAACCCACGTAGCGTTTGAGGAGGTGATTTTCTGGATCAATTTCCCAGGCAATTTCCACCAGCGGAAGGCGTGTGCGGAGCACCTCTTTTTGCCCGGCAAAAATCAGCGCAATCGCAAAGGCGGCATGGTCATCCTCAGGCCGGAACTTACCCAGAACCTCCGCGCATTTCAGGCTGAGATCCAGCTTCGTCCACTCGGGTTTGAACTGAATCAACAACTCCTGATACACGGTTTCCAGAAGCGTTTGAGCCTCTTCCTCGGTCTCCATGTCGAACCAATTCGATTCCTTGCCATCGGGGAAACATGGCGCCACGTTGATGATGTAGGCCATTTTCATGCGGGCGGCGGATTTGCGTTTTTCGTAGAAGGTGAAATCGTCGATTACGCGCCGCCATAAGGAGATATTGTAGGTGTCCTGTTCGGCGTAACGGGCCAAGGCAGGAAGTGCTTCGCGGCTGATGTGCGCAGTTTGCATCAGGGTTTCCCGCAGCAGTTTTTTCAGATGCGGTTGGGGACCCATTTTCTCGAGGGCTTTGCCGAGAATATAGAGGGGATCCACCTTGGCTTCGGTGGATTGTTCCAGCAACCGAAGCACAGGCTTGAACGTATCCGGAGACGTGGTGGCGTCCGGTTTGATTTTTTCCATGCAGGCAGAAATGGCTTCGTTCAGGGCGGCATCCAACGCCTCCTGGTTTGAGAAGTCCACTTTTTGTAGCCCGAATACTTTGCTGATCCTCGCACCCAGCTTCATTCAGCGTACCTATGAAAGAAAGAACGCGGAGCCCTCAGTTCCGAATCCGCAGTCTTTGACCGAAATCTATTATTGGTCAGTCTTTCAACTCCAGTTCAAATGTCAAGGCGTATCCCGGCTGGGTCTGGATTTCCGCCCGTTGAACATACTCTTTGAGAAGCCGTTCTTTGATGAGTTCCTTGACCTCAATCAGCCGCCCCTGAAACTCCGTGCGTTGGTCTTCCAGCAAGTAAATACTGAGCCCGTTGGGGAATCGGATCGGTTGCGTAACTCCCCCTTTTGCGGTTCGGGCCAATTCCTTGAGCAAATCCTCCCCAAGTTGGTTTTTCTCAAACCACCCCAACTGTCCCCCCTGCAACGCGGTGGCTTCATCCTCACTGAACAGGCGGGCGGCTTTTGCGAAGGGCATTTCATCCGCCAAGTGCAGGTAGATTTGACGAATCTTGGCGTGTGCCTCCTGAAATTCCGCTTCCGTGGGCTTTTGATTTGGACGGGCGTTGGCCACGCGCACGTGGATCTCCCGAAGCTTGTAGGCGATAATGGGGCTGTTGGCCGATTCCACAAAAAGCTCGGAATCCTCCTGCAACGCCAAATCGGAAATTGCCCCCTGAATCAACAACTCACGCTCCACCCGTTCCTGCAACCAGGGGCGAAAATCTGAATCGGCGATTCCCGCCTCTTCCAACCGAAACGCGAGCCGTTCCTTTCCTTCCGCCAATTCCTCAAACTTGGCGTAGGTAAACTCGAACTCCTTGCGGATCAACTCTTCCGAGTCTTCTTTTGTAGGGTCCCAAAGTCCCGTGTAGAGAAGTTCCTCTTCCACCGCTTGGCGAAGAACATCGGGAAGCAGGGCATCGTTCGGTACGTTGCGTGTTTCCGGGTAAAGCAACCGCGTTTCAAACAACCAGAATCCCAAATCACGTCGGGTGATCAACTGTTCACCCACCAGCGCCACCACTTCATCGGGCCGAGCGATGCGTGGGCTGCTCGCTTCAGAGCCGGCAGATTCGGCTACCCGCGACTGGGAAACAATCTCCCGGTATCCCCGCTCCTCGGCAAAACCTGTCCTACTCGCCAAGCAGAGAACCCCTAAAAACACCATCACCCGGCACAACGCCAAATTCAGGAATGGCCGCACCGGGTGAAGAAAGGTTTCCATGGGGAACTCGCTAAGAAGAATGAGGAATGTAACCGATGGTTATTCCTGGAAGTGACCGCTGACGTACACATCCTGACCGGGGAGCAGGCTTCCCGGACCAGAGTGATATTTGCGCACAAACTCGGTTACGGCGTCGTTGCTTTCCCATGCCATGGTGACGAAGAAGGTGCGTTCGGGATCTTCGATGCTGAAACTTTCCATGGCTTCGGAGGAACAGTCCTCGGGGCTGAAGTAGCTTGCCCATATGTGCCCGGGGGACTTACGCGCCGCTGCAATCCATTTGTCCAGAGTGCGCCGGGCTGCTTCTGCCTGTCCGTGCTTGACGATTGTTTTGATGACTTCAACGTACATAAATCACTCGCTCTCGGGGATGTTGATCGTGCTGAGTGCGGGAGCGTTCATCGCCCACCCAAATAAAGGGGGGAATGCCCACCCCGAAACAAGGCTCGGGGTTGTAAACTAGGCATTTTCCCATTTGCAACCCCTAATTTCCAGTGTACAAGGAATGGTGAGGGATTTTTACAAAACTGGAAATTTATTCCAAAATCCTTCACTTCTCCCCCTTGCGCAACTCCCCATATACTTCTTCCACCCTTCCCACCATCCGCTCCAAGGCAAACCTCAATCGGTTGCGTTCCGCCCTTTCGCCCCGCTTCTTCCAGGTCTCCAAGCTGCAGATTCCCTCCACCGCATTTGCCCAGGCGTTCGCATCACCCAATCCCAATAGCACCCCATCCTCCTTTGTGGAGACGATCTCC